>VXMI01000108.1 GCA_009841165.1 Gemmatimonadota bacterium
GGTTGAGGTGGGGGGAAGGGATTGGGGGGAGAGGGCGACGCGTGCCTCGCGGCCAGCGTCTCATGGATATACACAACGCTTTCGTTGTCAACCGGTTTGTTGTGAAAATTGTCAACTACACATGTCATTGTGTAATGTGGTGTTGACGTTTTTCGGTTGCTTTGGAGACGTTGAGCCCCCGGACTAGCCTTCCCTCGCGAGCCGGGCACTTCACATGCTCCTCGTCCTCTGCCGACCACGTAATGCGGTAGGTGTAGTGGTGGCTCACTGCATGTCCTCCAGTCTCTCGACTGCCCGAATGACCTGGCGCACCTGGTATGCCTTCGCCATCCCCTAGCTTCGATCTTCTCGGGCGGCGCCTTACCGCGACCGGTCCCCCCGAACCCGTTTGCACTGCACCAAGGCGCCTCGCCATCCGACCAGACATTCCACTTCCGGGTACCAGCGAGTCATATCGCGAAAGCTGGATATGATCTGCGGGACAGCGGAGTCGAGGTAGGACCGGTACTCTTCCGACGATATCGCCTCACCGTCTTCAGGCACCCGAATCAGGTCATCTTCCACCGCTCCCAACACAACCTCGGTCGCCATGTAGGTTGTTACTCCCTCATTCACCGAAAGCGCCAGAATCATCCCGGGAAGCCCACCGTAGAGGGCCGGACCGAACGAGACCGGAATGTCCGGTGCGAACCATGCCTCAACCTGGTGGTCCGCAGCTTCTCCAACCGCTCGGGTGACCCTGTATCCCAGATGCTCTCCATGCTGCTCGGTGATCGTCCACGCGACCGGAACGACCCCCTCGGCGATGCGAAAGCGTGTCCTCCCGACATCGAGCACCTTGACTGCCGAGGACCCGTCCTCTCCGACGTACGCCTGTCCAAGGGCGCTTGGCGTGAACGCGTACCATGCTTCGAGGGCTCGGCCCAGGGCGTTGAGAGTGGTGCCGGTTGCGCGAAACCGTGCCGGGGCAACCCCACGGCCCCTGTTCCACGTTTCTCTCACCATCAGGGACCGTGAAGGAGTGAAGTGGAGCAGGAACGGCGCGCTGCCCCATGCTTCCAGCACCGCGGGCACTTCAGCCAGTTCCCCGGGCATCTCGACATCGAGCCACACGCTGCTGGCGTAGGAAATGGTCCCGCTCTGCCCGTCCGCGCGGCCGACCGACACCGCAATCGCGAGTAAACCTGCGAACAGCGCTCTCATCGCACCGTACCCGTGCACCGATCCGCGTCGATGGTGAATCGTCGCACGACCGTTGCAATACTCGTCTCGGCGCCCGCCCGCAGTCGTCGATCCAGGACCCATAGAGTGCTGCCCTGCAGAAACGGAATCGGCACTCCGACATCCGAGGTGGGGATCAGGGTGTCACCACAGCCGCGATCACCGTCGAAACGGGACACGGCTGCGTAGAGCCTGGCACCGGTCATGGAGCCGTCTTCGTCGCGGTCGCTCTCCTGGTGAAGCGTGTAGACGTTCCCGGAACCGTCCCGCGACAACTCTCGGACCATCGACACGCCCGAAAAGAAGTCGAAGATCCATGACCGCAAGTCCTCCTGATTTCCAGACCGGTCACGGCGCATGGCCTCAAGAAACTCAGCTTCATCCGGTTCGCCGCGCCGCAGCCCCTTTCCGATCCAGACCGTATCGGTGACCGCACCTTCGTGAGCGATCCGAATCACGAAGGGGCTTCCGGTAAACCCCAGCACCACATCACGGTCCCGCACGTCGAGGAAACCGATGGACAGCGATCCCGCCAACGCGTGTTGCTCTCGGTAAGGTGCAGGCACCGTCCCACGATCCAGGACGATTGGCGGCGCTTGCTCCAGGGAACCGGCTGCGTCCACCAGGTCTGCGATGGCGATCACCCCATGGGATGCCGACGAGACCCGGTTGTTTCCCACAAACCAGAGCGAGTCACCCGAGACCGCAAAGGACGAGGGTCGGTTGTTGACATCCACCCTCACGCTGCCTTGATGAGCACCCGTCATCGGTTCGAAGAGTTCAAGCCTTCCGGTTTCGTCCAGGAAACCCGCGACGGACTCGGTCACAAAGGCAACACCGCCCAGATGCAGGAACTCCCCGGGCCCGCCTCCCCGTCCTCCCAGGTGCCCCGTCAATCGACCCGTGGCGTCGTAGCGCAGGACCGTCTCGGCGAATCCGTCAGAAACCAGCAGTGAACCATCGGGCGCGACGAACAGCGCCAGTGGGTTCCCGATGTAGTGCTCCTCCGTCTCCTCCAGCACGACGCTGTCGCGGAGGATCAGGTCGGGTCCGGGATTCTGAGCGGCTGCACCGTTGGCGAATGCGACCAGCAGACCCAAGAGGATCGGCGTCGCGAGCACATGGCGGCGATCATTCACTATTCCGGCGCTCCATTCAAATCGGCTGTTCCCCTGCAATCATTATGACGTGCCGGGGGTGAAACAAGCCAATCTCCGCAGTCGTCCTTTGGAACCATTACGGATGCCGGATGGCCAATCCCCGCATTTCGGGAACCCAAGGAGGAGATTCGCGATGCCTGGTAGAACACGCTGCATACACCTGGCGTTCCTGGTGACGACCGCCTTGCCGGTCTACCAGCCGGCGTACGCCCAGGCTGTTATCGGGGGCGACTGGCGGGCGGATGTCGACGCGTTCGCAGGCAGGCTCGTCGAGATGGGCGGCGCCCCCGGGATCGGTCTCGCCATCGTCCAGGACGACTGGGTTCTGCACGCGCGCGGGTTTGGGCTCGCCGATATGGATGCCGGCAGGGGGGTCGACACGGAAACGGCGTTCTACATTGCCTCGACCACCAAGGCGATCACGGCAACTGCGGTGATCTCGCTCGCCGACCGCGGGTTGATCGACCTGAACGCACCGATCACGGCATACGTACCCGAGCTTCGCTTCCAGCCACCGCTCGACGCCGATTCGGTGACGGTCCACGACCTCCTCACAATGACGCACGGCATCCAGCAGGGATTGGGACCGGTGGTGTTCCGGACGGCCTTTACCGGCGACTTCACCCGCGAACAGCTCGTCGACGCGCTGCGGGATTATGGCCCGTCGCCGACGGGGCGGCGCTTCGCCTACGGGAACCTCGGTTACAACCTGCTGGGGATGGTTCTCGAGAGCACGGGTTCCGGGAGCTGGAAGGAAATCGTGCGGCAGGAGGTGCTCGACCCGTTCGGCATGGATCAGACGACCGGGTACGTGTCGCGGATCCCCGCAGAGCGCATCGCCCAGCCACATGGCTTCCTGCCCGACGGTTTCGAGCGGATCCCCCTGGGCAAGGCCGACGCGAACATGCACGCCGCGGGCGGACACTTTGCCACCGCGCGAGATCTGGGACGCTTTGTCGCTGTTCATCTGAGTGGCAGCGCGGAAGGGAGCGGGGGCACCGTGCCGAGCCGGAGCGCGCTCCAGTCGATGCAGCGTCAGCACGTGGAGCAGGATCGCCAATTCCTGTCGTTGCATCGTTTCGGGTGGGGCTACGGATGGGATCTCGGCACGTACGAAGGCGAGACCGTGGTGCATCGCTTCGGCGGATTCTCGGGGTACCACTCCCACTTGTCGTTCATGCCACGGCACGGCATCGGAGTCGTCGTGCTGGTCAACGGTGGAGGCCCATCCGCCATGACGGCCGACCTGCTGGCGACGTACGTCTACGATCGTCTGCTCGGCAAGGCCGGGCTGGAAGACGCCCATGCCGCACACATCGACAGCACGCGCGAACGACTGGACGAGGCCCGTCGCGGATTGGCCGCCCATCTGGCGGAGCGCAAGGCGCGTCTCGCCCCTCTCTCACATCCCCTTGCGCACTATGCCGGCGTGTATGAAAGCCCTCGATTCGGCCGGATGGAGTGGCGGGTGGTGGCAAACGGCCTCGAGGTCCGGATGGGAGTCGCGTGGAGCCGGGCGGAGGTGTTCGACGCGAGCGAAGACATGCTCCGGGCGGAACTCGCGGGCGGCGGGAACGTCGTGGATTTCGAATTCCCGCCCGACGGAGGACCGGCATCGAGCGTGATCATTCGGACGGGCCCGGATACGGGGGAGGAGTTCCTGCGGATCGGGGAGTAGGGGCGAGTAGCGAGGGTCCGTGCCCAAGCCCGTGCTCCTTCATTCGGCGTGGGCGCGCACCAGGGCTTCGGGATCGCGGTCGATCACGGTCAACAGGACCCGAGCCGCCCGGTCCGGGACGCGCCGCCCCTGTTCCCACTCCTGTACCGCCCGCACGTCGAGTGGGAAGCGAGGCTCAGGCTCAGCAAGACGCTCAGGTAAGAGCCCAGAGGCGGATCGCGATCTCCTTGGTCGTCGTCCGCAGGAACATGGCCCGAGGCGTGAAGGCGATGGTACGTTCGAAGGGATTCGATAGCGATCTACCGGATGAAGCGATGATGCGGAAATGGTTGCGAACCGACGGTTGGTTGGCCGGGGGCGTCGGTGGCGTGGTGGCCGTCCCGCTCGCGATCGTGTTGCACGAACTCGGGCACTTTGGAACATTCGTCGCATTCGGACTCCCCGACCCTGTCCTTCGTTATGCCTCCGCCGGCTGGGCCGGTTCCGGGGAGTGGCTTACGCTCTTCCGCGAGGGAGACATTGCGGCGGCGACGGCGCTCGCCGAACCGTGGAAAATGGCGGTCGCCATGGCCGGGGGGCCTGCGGTGAGCTATCTGACGGCCATCGTCTGCGTGTTCGCGGTCCGTCGCTCCGGCCCCGGCCCCCTATCCCTGGTTCTCGCGCTCGGATTGTCGGCGCCGGGACAAGGGCTGGGGGCCTTGATGGTTCTTGCCATCAACCTCTTCGGAGGAGGATTCGTCGGAAATCAGGACGAAGCGTGGGTGGCGTCGATCGCCGGGATCTCGTCATCCCTTACCGCTCTACCCGGTGTCGCCTGCCTCGTGCTCGCACCCTGGTTCCTCGTGACGGCCATACCTCGCGGTCGGAGGATCCGAGTCGTGGTTCCGGTAGCGGGCGGCATGGTTCTGGGCCTCTTCGGGTGGCTCGGTTGGCTGGGGCCCCTGCTTCTTCCGTGACCCCGTGCGAGCCCGTCACGGACCGACGTCAGCCCTTGCGGCATGCAATCGCATGCGTCCGCGGATGGTCACTCCGTAGTGTGTCGAATCGCGAGTTAGCACGTCGATGTACAACAGGCGCGCCTTCACCAAGCGGTCGGTCAGTTCCTGAAGCTGGCCGCCTGTCCAGGATTCGGAATGCGCCAGCGTGCCTGGATCTTCTGTTCCCAACGACAAGGACCGGCGGGGTGCAGCCGATACTCGATCATCGATGTGCCTTAGCAAGCGGGTCGCCCGGGCCTCACGGCTCAGTGCGGAGGCCATCCTGGATTCTTCCAGGAGATTGCTGTCCACAAGAGGGGCGTCGTCACCATCGCGCCTGCGATCGATGAGCGCCGTGGTCAGCCTGGCCCTGGCTCGCTCATCGAGAGCGCCCGCGTTGATGGTTTCCACGGCTGGTCCCGTGATTCGGTAGTCTCCGCCAGCGCGAGGAGACCTCACCCGAACGGCATCGTGATCGCCCAACTGCTGCAGTGCGGCAGGCGTCCCCCAGACTGGGCACTTCGGATTGTTCAATTGCGGATCCTCCGTCTTGTGCCGCGTTTGTCCCCTAACCGTGACGCAGCCCTTCCTTGTTGGGATCAAACTACGACAACGCGCGACTTTCTGATAAGGCTAAACCTGCGCGGTACGGCGATAGAGCCCCAGAATGTAATGTCGACATGATATTATGTCGTCTTTTGATGACATTTTCGAATCGCTGGGTCAGCATCCGCCGGTTGCCGGGCCCCCCAAAAGGGTACACCACAAGGCGTACCGCAGGGTTATGCCTCGGGGCAGACGGTTGGCCACAGTGGTTCTGTCGGAGATCGGTAATCGACTCGACTCACTTGTGTCAAAAGCGGACCAGCCGTAGACATTACCTGAGGCCTCAGTTCGCCGTTCGGTTGGTTCGGTCCGCGCTTTCCACGAATAGAGGAGCGTTGGCATGGGATCGAATAGTGTTCCGCCTGTTTCCGGCAGCTTGAGCATCCGGCCCGCTCCAACGACCCCGTTCCTGTGCCTCGTCGCCGTCGGCACGCTGGCCGCCGGACGCGCGACTGCCCAGCAATTCGACCCGGCCGACCGCATCCCACCCGATCCCGCGGTGACCACCGGCACTCTCGCGAACGGGCTCACCTACTTCATCCAAGAGAACGACGAACCGGAGAACCGCGCCGCCTTGCGCCTGGTCGTGAACGCCGGCTCGATCCTCGAGGACGACGACCAGTTGGGGCTCGCACACTTTGTCGAGCACATCGCCTTCAATGGGACGGAGAACTTCGAGAAGCAGGAGCTGGTCAGCTACCTCGAGTCGATCGGGATGCAGTTCGGTCCCGACCTCAACGCGTACACCAGCTTCGACGAGACGGTGTACATGCTGCAGGTCCCGATGGATGATCCCGAGGTGCTCGCGACCGCCTTTCAGATTCTCGCCGACTGGGCCGGCGGTGTTCTCTTCGACCCCGAGGAGGTCGACGCGGAGCGCGGCGTCGTGATCGAGGAGTGGCGGGGACGGCTGGGCGGCACGGACCGAATCCAGGATGAGCAATTGCCGATCATCTTCAACGGCTCGCGCTACGCGGACCGGCTCCCGATCGGAGACCCGGAGATCCTGGCGAATGCCCCGGTCGAACGGCTGCGCAGCTTCTACGAGGACTGGTACCGGCCGGAGCTCATGGCGGTCGTCGCGGTCGGCGACTTCGATGGTGACGTGATAGAGGGGCTGATCCGCGAGCACTTCGGAGGGCTTGAGGGCCCCGACAATCCACGTCCCAGAACCGAGGCGGACGTCCCGATCGACCATCCGCCGCTGATCTCGATCGGGACCGACCCCGAGTTCCCGGCGGCCCAGGTTCAGGTCCTCTACAAGCTGGCCGAGAGCCCGCGAGGCACGGTGGCCGACTTCCGGCGCGCCCGGGTGCAGTCGCTATACGCGCGGATGCTGAGCGAGCGGCTGGGTGAGTTGACGTACCAGGCAAACCCACCGTTTGCGGAAGCATCCGCGAGCGTAAACAACCTCGGGCGCGGGGCGGACGCCTCCCGGTTCAACGCGGCTGTGGCCTCGGGCGGATACATGCGGGCACTCGACGCGGTCCTGACGGAGGTCGCGCGCGTGGCGCGGCACGGTTTCACGGCAGTTGAACTCGAACGCGAGAAGGCGTCGCTCCGGCGGAGCCAGGAGCGTCGGCTGGCCGAGGCGGAAGACCGGTCGTCGGCGTCGCTTGCCAACCGGTACACCCAGGCGTTCCTGAACGGGAATCCCTACCCGAGCGTCGAGACCGAGGTGGCCCTTCTCGACGCCGTCTTGCCCGGGATCACGCTTGCCGAGACCAGCGCCTTCGCGCGGGAATGGCTGACCGACGAGGGACGCGTGGTCCTGGTGGCCGGCCCGGAGAGAGCGGGGCTCCACGTGCCGGACGAGGAGGAGGTGGCCGAAGTGTTCGCGGCCGTCGCCGCGAAGGAAATCGATCCCTACGTGGTAGTCGATCTCGATGTCCCTCTCCTCGCCGAAATCCCCGAGGGCTCCCCGGTCATCGCCGAGGAGTCGGTGAACGAGATCGGCGTGACGATCTGGGAGCTTGCGAACGGCGTGCGGGTCGTGCTCAAGCCCACCGGCTTCAGCGACGACGAGATCGTGTTCCGAGGCACGAGCCCCGGTGGTACGTCGCTCGCGCCCGAGGAGATCCTCGGCCATGTCCTTCCGATAACCCGGATGCCCGATGGGGACCTGGGCGCAATCATTGCGGGGGGCGGAGTCGGCGAGCTGGGTCCGGTCGCCCTGAACCGGCATCTCTCCGACAAGGAGGCCAGCGCCGTGCCCTTTGTCGGGCCTCTGACCGAGGAAATCCGCGGCTCCGCTTCCCCGCAGGACATGGAGACGGCGCTGCAACTCATCTACCAGCGGTTCACGGCACCACGGATGGACGAACCGGTCTTCCAGAGCCTCAAGTCCCAGATCCCCGTTCTCGCCAACCTGGGATTCCTGCCGTCGATGATGTTTCTGGACACCCTCGCGGCCTACATGGGACAGGGTCACCCCCGCGGGCCACAGACGCTGGCGCAACAGATCCGGGACAAACGCGCCGCGGAGCTGGACGTGGCGATGGGTTTCTACAGGGACCGTTTCGCGGACGCGTCCGACTTCACCTTCTATTTCGTGGGCGCCTTCGATCTCGATGGAATCGGGCCGCTCGTCGAAACGTACCTCGGCGGGCTGCCCAGCCTCGGGCGCTCGGAAGACTGGATCGACCACGCTGTGGATCCCCCGCCGGGCGTCATCGAGAGGACGATTTACAAGGGGATCGCGCCCCAGAGCACGACGGCAATCTTCTTCCGCGGAGACGGCGAGTATTCGCCCGAGGAGTCGATGGTCATCGGCGCGATGGCCGCAATCCTCCAGACCCGGTTGCGGGAGCGGTTGCGCGAGGAGTTGGGAGGCACCTACAGCGTCGGCGTTTCGGGTGGAATCAGCTACCGGCCCGACGAGGAATACAGCGTGGCGATCCAGTTCGGCTCGGACCCCCGGCGCACCGAAGAGCTTGGCGCTGCAGTCTTCGAGGAGATCGAGCGGCTCAAGGCCGACGGTCCCGACGCGGAGGTGGTCGACAACAGCCGCGAAGCGCAGCGGCGCTCGAAGGAGACCAGCCTCGAGCGCAACACGTACTGGCTGGGCCAGCTTGCCGCCCACGAGAACGCGCGCCGGGACATCCGGGGAATCCCCTCCTACGACCTGATCGAGGCCTGGACGGCGGAGCAGGTGCGTCAGGCGGCCAAGCGGTACCTGCGCACGGACCAGTACATGAAGTTCGTGTTGCTCCCGGAATACATGATGCCGCGCGCCCGGGTCGCTGCCGGCTCGCCGGTGCCGGTCGAGGTGATCCCGTCCGGGGAGTTCGTCCACCAGGGCGCGACCGACCTCGCCGACGCGCTCCGCACCCTGTATCCCTCATTCAACGTCAACACACAGCCGATCAGCGGCGCGTCCACCCTTGCCCGGCCGGCGAATCTGCGCGGCCTCGCGCCCGACCACGCGCTGGTGCTCGTAAACGGCAAGCGCCGCCACCGCGCGGCGGCGATCGCGTGGCACGGCAACGGCCTCGCCGACGGCGCCCAGGGTCCCGATCTCGCTCTCATTCCCGCCCTGGCGCTGAGGGAGGCCGAGATCCTGCGCGATGGCGCTGCTCCACGCCACGGCGCGGACGCGATCGCCGGCGTCATCAACTTCGCGCTGAAGAACGATCGCTCCGGCGGCACCATCGAGTACGGGACGGGCGGCCACCTCCTCGGCGATCCGAGTGCGCCCTTCGAGCGCGGCGTCTTCCCCGGCGACGGCGAGATGCACACCGTCTCGGGAAACGTCGGCCTGCCGATCGGTCAATCCGGGTTCCTGAACCTGACCGGCGAATACGGCAGCGCGATGCCCACCGACCGCAGCGTGCAGCGCAACGACGCGCTCGCGCTGATCGGCTCCGGCAACACGAGCGTCCGGGAGCCGGCGCAGATCTGGGGCTCGCCGGAAGTCTCCGACGACATCAAGCTGTGGGCGAACTCGGGTTATTCCCTCCTGGGCGGCATCGCGCATCTCCACTTCCACGGCAACTACGCGAGCAGGCAGGTCGAGGGCGGTTCGCATTTCCTCAACCCCTACACCCGTAGTGGCGTTTTCGGCTCCACGGACGGCGCAGGCGGTGGCGCTCTGCTGATTGGCGACATGCTCGATGCGCGCGACGGCGTTGTCGACGGCTCGGCAGGGTGTCCGGCGGTGCGGGTCGAGGGCGGCCTGGTCGCGTCCGACGCGGAGAACCAGGCGAATTGGCGCCGCGTTCTCGAAGACCCCAACTGCTTCACCTTCCGGAAGATGTTCCCCGGAGGCCTCGCGCCCCAGGTCGGCGCCCACATCCTCGACGGATCGGCGGTCGGCGGGCTCCGGGTGAACTGGGGAGGCCTTTCGCTGGACGCAAGCGGTGGCTGGGGCAGGTCGAACCTGGACTTCTTCGCCTACAACACGGTCAACGCCTCGCTGGGGCCGGACCAGCCCTGCAGTGACAAGGGGACCTCGCCGGCCGTCCCCGACCAGCCCTGCATCCCCTACTTCAACCCCGGGTCCCAGGACCAGCGGGAAACAACCGTGAACGTCGACCTCTCCTACGCGAAGAGCGAGACGACCAGCATCGCGGGCGGTTTCGAGTGGCGGAAGGAGGCGTTCGAGATCGTGGAGGGCGATGGGGCGTCGTGGACTGCGGGGCCGCTCGCGGTCCAGGGATTCACCCCGGGGTCCAGCGGGTTCACCGGGTTCGGGCCATTCGCTGCGGGACAGTGGGTCCGGACCAACGTTGCGGGCTACGGCGACATCGAGTTCAGGGAAGCGGACAACAAGTGGCTCGTCGACGTGGCTGGGCGCCTCGAGAACTTCTCGGACTTCGGGCTGGCGGTCAGCGGAAGGGTGGCCGCAAGGCTGACCCTCACCGGCTCATTGTCGCTCAGGGGCGCGCTCGGCACCGGCTTCCGGGCGCCCACTCCCGGGCAACACAACGCCTTCAACGCCTCGACGATCCACGAACCCGGCGTCATGGAGCCGGTGAACAGCGGCACGATCCCCGCGACCTCGCATGTCGCGGAGCGGTACGGTGGCGAGCCGATGGAGCCGGAGAAGTCCGTCAACGCCTCGTTCGGCGCCGTGTTGGGCCAGGGCGGATTTCAACTCGCCGCCGATTACTTCCTTATCGACGTGTCCGACCGCCTCACGCTCAGCAGGAACTTCGAGCCGACGGGCGAAGACATCGACCGGCTCCTCGACGACGGCATCACTCCTTCTCGCGGCGTGATCGACCGCTTCCGTTTCTTCACCAACGACCTCGCGACGCGCACGCAGGGCGTCGATGTCGTAGCCACCTACCAGGTGGAGACCGGGCAGGGCACCACCAGCCTGACTTCCGCATGGAACCGGACCACCACCAGGGTCACGCGGCACAACGACAGGACTCTGAGCGATCTGCGGATCCGGATCCTGGAGGAGGGTCTCCCCGGCC
This sequence comes from Gemmatimonadota bacterium, assembly GCA_009841165.1. Taxonomy (GTDB): domain Bacteria; phylum Gemmatimonadota; class Gemmatimonadetes; order Longimicrobiales; family Gaopeijiaceae; genus Bin94. The sequence continues at coordinate 11,066 of VXMI01000108.1, forward strand.
TGCGCGGGAACGTCTCGGCGAACCACGCCTTCCCCGGCGGGACGCGGGCGCTGGTGCGCGCAAGCTACTGGGGCGGCTACTTCGACGCTCTGACGCCGCACTACGAGTCGGACGCGAGCAACACCGTCGACTACCCGGGCCGCGTGCTCGTCGATGCCGAAGTGGCCCGGACCTGGATGGACAGCTGGACGCTCACGCTGGGCGCCCGGAACATGCTCAACAACCTCCCGGAGGAGTATTCCGGCGCGGCGGATGGCCTCGGCAACCGCTACGGCCCTCTCACACCATTCGGCTTCAACGGTGCCTTCTTCTACACGCGGCTCACCTACAGTTGGTAAGGGTCGCAAGACCCGATGAAGTCACTGTGCGGTGGACGCGTGGCGCGTGGCGGTATTCCGCCCGGCCGGTAGGACGGGATTGGAAGAAGAGGGCGACGAGCAGCTCGCTGCCAACGTCTCGTGTAAGGGACCGGCCGGTTGAGGGGCCCGGCACGGGAGGAGGGTTTACTTGGCGCGCGCTGCAAGGTTGGACGTGGAGATCGATAGCGGCGGCAGGCTGCAACCAATATGTCAACTACACATGGCAGAATGTAACGTGTAGATGACACCGGAACGGAACTGGCGGGGCAAACCTGAAGATAGGCCCATTCGCCCATGGATGCGCCCCGGATTCCTGGGAGATTCGAGACACCGGGCCCGCTCGCGGTTGATCGACTCCAACCCAATCCGTTCTATCGATGGACGACGCTGCCTTCAAGAAACTGTTTTCCCACAAGCGGATGATCGAGCTTCTGATCCGCCGCCACGTGCCGCAGTGGGACGAGAAGATCGACTACTCGACGCTGGAAAGGCTGCCTGCGGAACTCATTGACGATCGTCTGCGGCGGCGCTATCCCGACATGCTGTGGCGCGCCTGCACGATCGACGGGTCTATTGACATGATCCTGCTGCTTGAGTTTCAAGGCAGACCCGAGCGCGCCATGGTCCTGCGCACCACGGCCTACAGCGTTCTCGCCGTTCAGGAGCTGATGGAGCACGACAGGGAACTCGGCCGCGGCGAGCGGCAACTCGCCATCGAGTCCCTGGTCCTACACCACGGCGACAGACGATGGAACGCTCCAACCCGCTTGCGCGACCTGTTCCAGGATTCCGCCCCCGATACCCATCGCGTGGTCGAGCCCCTGCCGCTGGACGCTGCGCCATCGGGGCCGTTGGACCTGCCGCAGATGATTCTGGGGCTCGGGGGCTTGGGCGCCGAGACCGAGATGATAAAGCACGTGCGGACGCTACGACGCGTAGTCGACAGCTGCGTGGACGAGGACTTCGACCCGTTCATGGCCCGGGGCCTGAAGGCAATGTTACGTTCGAAGGGGTTTGACACCGACCGACTGAAGGAGGCGATGACCATGGGAGCAGTGGAGACTGAGTTTGGGCGCGGTTGGGACGCTGTCAGACAGCAGGGAATCGAAGCGGGACAGCTGACGCTCCTTCGCCTCCAAGCCGCCCGCAAGTTCGGACGCGAGACCGCCGATGAGCTGACGCGATTGCTCACGCGGACTCCCGATGACGAACAGGTGGGTCGAGTCGCAGCGGCCATAGTGGATTGCAACGCGGCGGACGACTTCCTGGCGCGGGTACGGGGAGACGGTTGAAGGAGAGTCCGCTACCGGTAGACCCTACGTAACGGCGGGGCATCCGACCCGCTCACGAGCCCATCCGCACCCGCTCGATGAACTCGTCGCCGGTGGCGCATTCGAGCAGAGCGTCAGTCACCTTGTCGATACCTTCGGGGCTGGTGAGTTTCCCGAGAAGCCCGGTCACGCGTGTTTCCGTCTCCTCGCCAAACTTCCGTTGGATCTGACGGCGAAGAAGCATGGCCCGACCCTGCTGGCGCCCCTGTCGTATTCCCTGCTCGATCCCCTGCCGGACACCCCTCCGGACCAGTTCGTCCATACCCTGCCGGAATCTGTCCACCACCTCTGCCATGGTCTTCGCTCCTCCCTTCATCAGTCGTGCCGGGTAGTCCCTCAACTCTAACATCGTGTCCACGCTCTGGCCCATCAATCCGGCCAGGCCTGGATCCCCGTGCTTCTCGATGGAACGCCACAGAGCCGACAACTGGCCGGCCATGTCCTCCGGTGAAAGGTTGCGGGCCAGGCCGAGCACCAACGCCGCGAGATCGTCGCGCGATCGGTCGTCTCCCCTTCCCTCTCTCCACTGGACCAGACGATAGCGACCCGGATCGGAGCGCTGGAACAGGTCGGTCACGTGGGTCGGGGCGGTCCAGAGGCTGTCGCCGTGGTAGAGGACGAGATAGACGAACTCGGGGAGGGAATCTCCTGGCCGGAAGTTAGGTCCCGCGACGATGCCTTCGAGCGTGAGCGCGGAATAGGTGGTCGTCCGCAGGGCCATCAGTTGCTCGACCCTGCGCTGGAACTCCAGCAGGAACAGGACGCTCTCCCCATTGACGGTGTCGGCGGACCAGATCATGTCGGGGTGTCGCCGCTGGAAAGTCTTCTTGCTGACGAGCCCGGTGGGTTCCTCGCGAAGCGTCGAGAAGTCGATCTCGATCGCCCACTCGGGCGAGTGGCGGCGGATGAGGATCTCGACCATGCGGCGGTCGGCGAACACCGACTTGAGGAAGGCGTCGTGCACGGAGTCTCCGGGTTGGTGGGGACTCCAAGGTGTCCAGGGGGCGCGGGCGAAGGGATAGCTGGATGGGCCAACTTGCGGTGAGCCTCAAGATTCCGCAGACGCCGTGTGCGGGAATCCTCAGCCGGGTGTCGTCTCCGGCGGGCGGACTGGACAGGCCAGGCAAACCAGTCATACTGAAGTCAATCCGAATAACGTATGGAGGCCGACATGCACCGGACTCAAGACACCTATTCGCTGAGCGATTTTCGGCAACGCACGAGCGAACACCTGGACCGGATTCGAGAGGGGCGGGTGGAGACGATCACCCAGAATGGCCAAGCCGCGATGGTCGTCATGAGTCCCGAGCGCTACGACCTCCTGGTCCATTCGGCCGAGCGTGGACACATATGGCGTGAGGCGATCCGGGCCCACAGGGCTGGAGGGTCGGGAATTCCCGCGAAAGACGCGATCCGCGACCTGGCTGAGGAGCTGGGCCTGGAGCCCTTGGAAAGAGGCATTCCGGAAAGGGGTGCTTGACGAATTGTGAAAACTTCTGCCCCGTGTGGCGAGCTTCGGGCCACTACGCTACTGGACCGTCGCTGGGTGCGTTCACGGCTTCTGCGGAGTCCGCATCCCGCGCTGCACCGCCTTCCACTCGCCCTAACGCTGGCCGCCGCCCTCTGTTCCTGCGAAACTGAATCGCCGACGGGCAACCCGACGCGCGAGACGCTCCCGAACGGGGCGGTCCTCGTCCGCTACCCCGCCCTCCCCGCCATCGACTCCGTCGGTCCCCTGGTCACCGAAGCACATGTGGACCTCTGGATTGGCACGTTCGATGGCGACGATCCCAACTACATCTTCGGAGGTATTCGGGGCGTTCAAGCCGCCAGCGACGGGACCATCTATGTACTGGACTTCCAAGCTGCCGAGGTCCGTGTGTTTTCACCGGATGGAGAATACCTGCGGACCATCGTCCGGTACGGCGAGGGCCCTGGCGAGATACTGGAAGCTGACGGGATCCTCCTTTCGGGCGACACGTTGATATGGATCAACGACCGTTCACAGATGGCGATCATCGGCGTCGACCCTGGTGGCGAGGAGCTTCGACGGTTCGACAAGCCTGTGCGAAGCTACATTGGCATCTGGGACGGCACCTTCGACAATCGGGGCCGCTATTGGCGTGAGATCCTGCATATGGATGACGGCGACGAGTACCGGCCTCCATCGGGCCTGGAGACGTTCGAGTTTCGGCACTACTACAAGTCGTATGACCTGTCGAACGGCATGCTCGACTCGGTGTACACGGGTGACGTGACGACCCGACGATACATCTTCGAGACCGAAGGGGGCGGTGGATCTCAGGGAATCCCTTTCACCCCATCCAACCTTACGGTGGTGCATCCCTCCGGGGGGTTCTGGCAGGCGAACACGGCGTCGTACCGGCTGACCCGTGCCGACGAAAGCCTCGACACGCTGCTTGTAGTCGAGGCAGCAGTGCGGCATTACCCCGTGACGACCGACGACCGTGCCGCCTACGTTGAAGACCTGGTGGAGCGAAGACCCGATCTACGTCGGGTTGCCGAAGCGGTCGAGACACTGATTCCCGACCACAAACCCTTACTCGGTACCGTCTTCGTAGACGACAAAGGGCGGCTATGGGTGGAAAGAACCACCCCTGGCGACACTCCTCCCTTCTACGACCTGTTCACCGAAGACGGAGAATACCAAGGCTCCGTGCGGTTGGCTTTCATGCCCGTACCTGACGGGAGGATCTGGGTCCAGCACGGCAACATCTACACTTGGGTCGTGGACGAGTTCGATGTCCAGTACGTCGTGAGGGCTTCCGTATCGTGATGATCGGAATCATCGCGGAGGGCGGTGCCGAGACCTGCTGAGTCGCCCCGAGCATCGAGCACGGCGAGGGCCTCGGCGGTCACAGGCGTCCGATGCTCGAAGCCCGTCTTCTCGTGCTCCGCGCGCCACCGAATGACCCCGGCTTCGCTGTCGATGTCCGACCAGCGGCCAGAATCTCCGGGACCACCGAGAACGCAATGGGCGAACCCACCTCTTCCGCCTCGTGAGCGCGCGCGGCGACATCGGCACCGGGAAAGACCTAACTGAATCCGCTCCGGGCCTACTTCATTGGCGCCTGCCCGCGGCACTTGTTGACCCGCATGTCGACCTGCCCCGGTGATCAGCGATTCGGCGAAGCCATGCTTGGAATTCCTGGTTGTCGGGGGAGCAAAGCCTGGTGTAGTTCCAATGAAAGAGCGCGAGCGGGACGTTGATGAGCTGTTGAGGGAGCGCACCCCCAAGCCCGCTGTACTCTACATCCAGATGTCTCAGGTTGGAGAGCCGACCGAACTCGGACGGAATCGAATCATCCAGGTAGTTGCGGCTGAGATCCAAGTGCCTCAGGCTAGCAAGCTGACCCAACTCGGCCGGAATAGAACCCTCTAATCCACTGTCGCTGAGATCCAGGTGCTCCAGTTTTGAGAGTTGGCCGAGTTCGGCCGGAATCGGGCCGCCCAGGTCCCACACGTCCACCAACTCCAATCGAGTCAGGTTCCGCAGATTGCCGAACTCCCGCGGGATCGCTCCCTCGAAATGGGTTTCGCTCAGGTTCAGCAATTGAAGCTTGTCGAGCTTGCCGATCTCGGACGGAATGGGACGGCCCGTGCCCAAGTTGAAGTTGTCGCTCAGATTCAACTCTTCCAAATCCCGCAAATCACCGATCCCGGGCGGTAGGACGCTGTAGATCCGGTTACCGCTGAGGTCGAGACGCTTGAGCTTCGGTAGATCCATGTTGCTAGGGATTCTACCGTAGAGACTGTTGTCGGGCAGGCGTAGCTCGATGACCCGGCCATCGTTGTCGGTCGTGACCCCATACCAGACGCCCAGCGGTTCGTCGCTCAGCCAGTTGGTGTTGATGTCCCAGTAGTCAGCCCCTCGGGTGGACGAAAAGAATGACGTGAGCGCCGTACGATCCGAGAGCTGTCCGCAGGTCAATCCCTCATGATCGGTGATCCCGGCGAGCCACTCTACGAATGCACTGTTCTCGGGGGAGCAAAGCCGTGTACCATTCCAATGGAACAGATCCAGCCTCAGTTTGACTAACACCTGCGGGAGCACACCGTCCAGTCCGCTGACGCTGAGGTCCAAGTGTCTCAAGTTGGAGAGCTGTCCGAGTTCGGACGGAACCGAACCTTCAAGTCCGCTACCACTGAGGTCCAGGTGTCTCAAGTTGGAGAGCTGTCCGAGTTCGGGGGGCATCGGACCGTCCAAGTAGTTCAAATCGGCTAGATGCAACCAAGTCAGACTCCGAAGATCTCCGAGTTCCCGCGGGATCGGTCCATCGAAGTCTGTACCGCTTAGGTTGAGCGATTCGAGCTTGTCGAGTTGCCCGAGTTCCGCCGGTATCGTGTACCACGTCCTGGTCCAACCATGAAAGATGGAATAGGTGGACGAATAGCCCAGTTGCCCGTTCCCCTGGAGATGCAACTCCTCCAGATTCCGCAAGTTGCCGATCTCCGCCGATAGAATGCCCTCGATCCCGTTGTCGCTGAGGTCCAGCTTCTTGAGCTTCTCCAGATTGCCGAGTTCGGGGGGAATCGATTCACGAAGGTTGTTGTTGGCAAGGTTCAACTCGATGACCCGTCCCCCTTCACCGGTCGTTACCCCGTACCACGTGCCCAGCGGCTGGTCACTCAGCCAGTTGGTGTCGATGTCCCAGGAACGAAGGCCGATGGTGGTCGCACCGTACAGCGCCACAAGCGCGGCCCTATCGGGGTTTTCGACGACCGTGAGTACAGCACGGCCGTTGATTCCTGACGTTGTGGCCGTCACCTCTGCTTTGCCCACGCCCATCCCGGTCACCAGCCCTGAATCGTCCACCCTGGCCACCAGCGTATCGCTGGAAGACCACGCGAACTGCGAGCCTGCGACCGCATGGCCGTTCGCGTCGGTCGCTTCCGCCACCAAGCGGACCGTGTCCCCGAACGCCACCAGCGTGTCGGCGGAGGGCGACACGGCGACCGCGCTCGCCACCTGGGTCACCGTCACCGCCGCCGTCCCAGAGACCGAGCCCGCCGTCGCCGTGATCGTCGCACTCCCGTTCGCCGCCGCCGTCACCAGCCCCGAGGCGTCCACCGACGCGACCGAGGCGTCGCTGCTCGCCCACACGACCGCCGCCCCCGCCATCACCCTCCCGTTCTGATCGCGCACTTCGGCCGTGAACCGGGCCGTCTCTCCCAACGCGGAAAGTGCGGCCGAACCCGGGTTGACTGTTACCGTGGTGGCGACAGGAGCGGGAGGAGGAGGGATCGGCTCTACCGCCCCGTCGCCGCAGGACAGGACCAGCAAGGCGATCACGCCAGCCGCCATTGCCGAGTGCGTGAAGCCCGCGGTCGGCCGCCCCCGTGATCGCTCCTCGCACCCTTGGTGCCTCATTTTGCTCTCCTCCCGAGCCGAACCGCGCGATCTTCGTATCGCGCTACCTGTTTGTTCGCGATCAACGAGCTATTTCATCGTCGGTGTGGAAGATAATCGTGATCTTCGAGAGAGCGCCAACGCCGCAAGCGGTACGGCTCGGCTACCAGGAATGTCGATACTCGAGTTCGACCCTCCGGTGACGGATTCGCCTGGCTGGGCGTCAACCTCGAGGGCATGCGGTACAACAACTGGCCGGTCGCGCGGCTCATCGAGCGGTAGATCTCCCGTCCGCTCCTCCTGATCCGCTACCCGCGGCAGGGTCGCAAGACCCGATGAAGTCACCGTGCAGTGGACGGGTGACGCGTGGCAGTATTCCGCCCGCCTTCCCCGATCTCCTGACCGGTATGAAGTCGCGTTGCCCCCTGGCCTACCGCCGGGCCGTTCGGCGGTCGATCACTCGGAGAGGTGGAGAAGTAAGCGTCCGACCCATGGGCACCCGGCCCGATACATCGGCCGAAGGCAAGCGCAGGTGGTAGGACTCCGCCTGGTTTGCGTCAACCTGGTAGTACCCCGAGTCGATCAGGGCTCCAACAGTCACGGAACTAATGGGCCGAGAGCTTCCGATCCTTGCGGCCCAACTGTAGACCTCGTTATACATTTCCCCCGTCCACCGAGCCTGCCCGAAACCGCTTCTCAAACTCGGATGCCCCACACCTCCGAGTGCCTGGAACGCCTGTGTAGCGTTGGGTCCGGTGAAGACGGCACCCGTTGAATCCGACCTGACGAGCCCACTCCAGGCGGGCATCGCCTCCACCATCAGAACCCCCAGTGCGAAGCCGACGCTCGTAGTTACCCAGTTGAAGCCCCATGTATCCGTCTCGGGGTGGTCCCGGTAGTCATTACGGTACATCCGAAGGGATGCTCTCCATGGATGCCCGTTGCAGAGCAATCCCGTACCCCCAATGTGGTCGCTGTCGGCAACGTAGTCGACATCAATCCGTATCCCCCTGGTGGGTGGCCCCAGAGGACACGGTGTTTGATTCATGCCGCGAATAATGCTTGTCCATCGACAAGTCGCTGCGCGAAAGAAGTCGTCATAAACGGGATCGTTGTTGACGAAAACCAGCTCGACAAGCGAATTGGTCGTGTCACATTCCGGAATCGAGAAGCCTGAGAAAGTCTCAACTTCGGTGACCTTTCCCAACTCGATGGTTGCCCACTTGTCGTAGTCTTGAAAGCCGTAGCGGAGGATATCATGTCCGAATATCTCTACGATGTAGCAGCTGGAAGGGCGGCTCTCGCTACAGACGAAGCGATGCTTACCGGCATCGGGGAAGCGATACTCACCAAGCTGGTCCGTGACGGCATACATCGGTTCACGCACACGGAGACGAACCGTCAACCCGGCCGCAGGCTCGCCATCCACCAGGACCCGGCCAATGACCTCGCCTAACGTCACCAGCGCCGAGGACTCATGGAAGCCGCTGGATGCGACGCTGATCGTGGTCTCGCCCATGGACTTGACGCGCACCCAACCTTGTTGATCCACCGTAGCAACCGAGGGATTGCTGGATTCCCACACGAATTGGGCGGAACTGATCACCACAAGGGATTTGGTATATAGCGTGGCCGTCAACAGAACCGAGTCGCCTACGGCCATCGGGTTCGGAATGGCAGAAAGGTCAAGGCCGTAGGGTTCCGGCTCGACGGCAACCGATGTGCATGCGTGCAGGATGCCGCACACGGGAAGGAGGACGGCCAGGCCAATCGATGCGTTGGCCAGCGCCCCGCGATGTTTGGTTGAACTCATGGAACCCAGTTTACCGGGTGGGAAAAGGGCACGCCACCCGCCCCAGCCGGCCACATTCAGAGGGCGGAGTGCTCTGGATGATCGGCTGGTTCCTGTTCGGAAGGCCTGCGAACCGGGTCTTGGTTCGCGTCATCCTGGTCCAACGTTTTGGTCTCGGACCTAGACGGCCCGGGCGATCGCCTCCAGTTGCCGCTGTCGATCTCGCGCGCCATCGTCGAGCACATCTTCCTTCGCCGCCACGATTGCGCCTCGGACCATATCGCTCCTGGTGGCTCCTTCCGTCGCGACCGCGATGTCGCGCAACGACACGACAAGCTCCCGCTGTATCCTCAAGCGCAGATCCTTCTGACACTTCCCCGTCGCCAAGCGGGTCTTGGAGAGCGTGCGCAGACGCTGAGCCACGTCGGCATTCGCGCAAGCCAACGTGAGGTAGTATCGAATAACCGCGGGAGCGAACTGCCTGGGCGCCACGCGATAGCGGTCCGCCACGAGATGAAGCACGTCGTCGAGCTCCCGCGGCATCCGGACGCTCATCACCTCGCGCTTCTTCGCCTCCCTCGCTGCCTTCAGCTTCGGAGTCGATTGGGCCGGCACCGTCAGAACTTCTCCGGTTTCGGCATCCACCCCGACGAGGACGTTGCTCACCGTGGCCTTCGACTTCTCGAGTTCGACCGTGCGGTACTCGTAAACGACCTCGACCCGCCCGCGTTCCGGCGCCAGAGCGTACCCGCGATCTCCCTCCCGCAAAATCTTCATCTCAGTTCCCTGCTCGATGAACGCTTATGAACATCCCATGTAGGAGGTACTACATTCGCAGTACACTGACAAGGAGATCCTTCACGCCGGCTCGTGAAACCGCCGAGGGGGGCGGGCACTCGTGGGGCGTCTGGCGACGAGGAAGTTCGGTGCGGAGGCGGCCGAGCAACTGCCGCCCATGCCCGACCGCCAGGACAGGTTTGGAAGAAGAGGGCGACGTGTAGCTCGCTGCCGGTGTCTCGTGTAAGGGACCGGCGGGGTTGAGGAGCCCGGCACGAGAGGAGGGTACCCTTGGCGGGCGCGGCTCCGCTCCCCGACCGTGGCGGGGGTTACACGCGCACTACCGCTGCCATACCGCGAACCCTTTTCGCCGTAGTGCTTCGGCCAACGCCCGCTCCTTGTCCTCCGCTTCGGCCGTCGCCACCGGGTTGCGGTGCTCGTACTGCCTCTTCATGAGGTATTGGCCGTATTTCGTGACGTAGCCCTTGCCGGCCTTTTCCCCACGCTGGTGCTGGGCGAAGCGTTCCTCGGGGGTGCGAGAGGTGATACCTACATACACGCACGGCTTTCCGGGTTCATACCCGGGGTTTTCCTTTCTGAACCTCGAATCTTCCAGCACGGCCTCATCGAGTCGAATCACGTAGAGGTTCCTCGTCCTGCTCATGGCACGTTGCTCCAGAGATAGGGGGATCCTCCGACGAATCCGCCCTCAGCCCATCCGCACCCGTTCGATGAACTCGTCGCCCGTGGCGCACTCAAACAGGGCGTCGGTTACCCTGTCGACCTCATCGGGACCCGGCAGTTTGTCAAGTAGCCGGGACAACTGCCCAGCCGTCTCTTCGCCGAATCTCCGAGTCACCTGCCGACGCATCGAGCGCACCTCACCCTTCTGGACCAGCTCCTCCATACCCTGCTTGAATCTGTCCACCACCTCTGCCATGGCCTTTCCTCCTCCCTTCATCAGTCGTGCCGGGTAGTCCCTCAACTCTAACATCGTGTCCACGCTCCGGACCATCAATCCGGCCAGGTCCGGGTCCCCGTGCCCCTCGATCGTACCCCACAGGCCCGACAACTGAACGGCCATCTCCGCCGGCGAAAGGTTGCGGGCCAAGCCGAGGACCAACGCGGTGAGATCGTCGCGCGGTCGGTCGTCTCCCGCACCCTCTCCCCACGGGACCAGACGATAGCGACCCGGATCGGAGCGCTGGAACAAGTCGGTTACGTGTGCCGGTGCGGTCCACGGGCCGTCGCCGTGATACAGGACGAAGTAGACGAACTCCGGGAGCAGATCTCCTGGCTTGTAGTCCGGCCCGGCGGCGATGCCCTCGAGCGTGAGCGCCGAATAGGTCGTCGTCCGCAGGGCCATCAGCCGCTCCACCGTCCGCTGGAATTCAAGCAGGAACAGGACTCTCTCCCCTTTGACGGTCGCGGCGGACCAGATCATGTCGGGATGACGTCGCTGGAGCGTCTTTTTGCTGACGAGCCCGGTGGATGCCTCACGCAGCGTCGAGAAGTCGATCTCGGACGCCCACTCGGGCGCGTGGCGGCGGATGAGGATCTCCGTCATGCGGCGGTCGGCGAAGACGGACTTGAGGAAGGCGTCGTGCACGGAGTCTCCGGGTTGGTGGGGACTCCAAGGTGGGGGAAGGATGTGGGCGCTTGGATGGCTGGATGGGCCAACCTGCGGTGAGCCTCAAGATTCCGCAGACACCGTGTGCAGGATCTTCAGCCGGGTGTCGTCTCCCCCATGCCATCCTCAGCCTTGTGAAACCGTTCACGAATGTCGGCGGCCACCTCCTCGATCACCCTCGGAGCGCGTACCTGGTCGCCCGCTTGCTGGTGCAGGGCGACGATCAGCGGGCGCAGACTGGCGGCCTTGGCGGTGTCGCGCGCAAGAACGGCCAACAGGTCCTGTGGTGGGACACCTCTTGCGACCAAGCTGGCCACCAGGTCCAGCATCTGCCGCGTCGTCACCTCGTCGTCCGCAACGAAGACGGCATACCCAGCCTGAAACGAGGCCAACGCAGCTCGATGGTTCTCCTGTACGGCCAGGGCCAGTGACCTGGCGCCCTCGGCGCGCCACGTCAACCAATCGACCCAGGGTTCCACCAGGGGGTCTTCGTCATTCCCGGGCCAGGACTGAGCGGTCTCTTCCAGGCTCTTGCAACTCGCAAGGGCTTCTTCCGCCAGACCAACGTGGGCCTGCGCCATGCACTTGCAGCTCAGGGCTAACGCCGCGTCCCGCCGGAGGTGCAAGACGTCGGAGGATTGGACGCGGCCGATGACGGCATCGTAGCTGCGGATCTCTGCCAGCCGGTCGCCGAGGCGCCGGCACGCGAGGGCCTTGCTCATCAGTGCGGCAACGAGGCTCGCCCGCGTTTCGGGCTGACGGGTACCGTCGAATCGATTCACCGCGGCGTCGTAGTCGCGGATCGCCCCGGGGTCGTCGCCAAGATGCCCCTTGGAGCACCCGCGCGTAACAAGTGTCTCCGCGATCACCGCTTCGAATCGCCCACCATGCCAGGAGCCGAACCGGCGCATGAAGTCGTCGCAGGTGCCAATGGCGGCAGCGTACTCGCCAAGGCTGTGCTGTGCCGCTCCCTTCATGGCCAGCGTCAGGCCCGTCCACAGCTGGACTGTCTTGTCGCGGCTGTCAGCAAAAGTCAACGCCTGCTCGGAGAGTGCCAGAATGGCGCGCGCATTCCCCAATTGTTCATGCGCGTACGCCTTCAGGTACGTCGTCCACGCGGTGTACGAGTCCGTCGGGGGCTCCTGCGTCTCCTGCGATCGAGACGACAGGTCTTCGTCCACGAGTTCGATGATCCTCTCGAACTCCTCCGCCTCGGCCGCCGTTCGAACGGCCTCGTCGAGATCCTCGATCGCCTGGTCCTCCGCGCGGGTCCTCGCATGCTCCGAAACCCGCTGGATGGCATCCCACTTCCGGTCGACAAGACAGTCGCCGATGGGCGGCCTGCTCAAGAGCGCCCGCCGGATCCCCCGTCGGAGGGCGACCGACTGCGCCGCCGCGCTGGTTAGCCACTCCGAGAACTTCCACAGATCGCCGACCCCGTAGCACGCCACCATGAACCGAATCAGGTTCTCCACGACCGCCGCCTCGTCGCGCTCGCGCCGCAGCTTGTAGTACATGCTGTACAGCGGCTCCGCGGCCGAATACTGCCGCTTCCGGCCGCTACCTTGCCGAAGCACCGCCCCGCGCTCGACCAGGCGCCCCAGCATGGTCGACGCCACCCGGATGTCGACACGCGCCCGTGCCGCGACCTCACTGGCCGACGAAGGCTGCCACAGGTCGATCACTGCCACGTATACCCGCCGCTCCGTCCTGGGCAGGACCTCCAGGTGACCCCGGAAGTACTCCGTGTGCTCGTCGATCATGGTGACCAGCTCGGACATCAGCCGGCGGAGGGAGCGATGCCGGGCGAACTCCGCAGCCATCACCAGCAGCCGAGGATTGCCTCCCGTGAGAATCTGGATCGGCCTGACTTCGCACCGGCTCGCCCGCTTGCCGCTGACGACTTCCCACAGGCGGCCGCATTCGTCGGCGTCCAGCGGCTCCAGCCCGACGATGCGGAACATCTCGAAGAACGGTTCGCTCGCATCGTCCAGCTCGCGGAAGCGGCTGGTGGCAGAGGCCAGCAGGATGATCTGCGGTTCCGTCTGAAGGACTTCGCGGAGCTGCCAGCCGAAATCGTCGCGAGTCTCACGGAAGAGCGACTGCAGGTTCTCGACGATGAGGACAAGTTGCTTGCCCAGTCGATCCGCGGCATCCAGCACAGCGGCGCGGGCGTGCCCCTCGGTGATCTGCTCCCGCCAGCGCGGCGCCAGCGCGTCCCGGGTGTCGCGCAACTCCCGAGCCAACTCGGCGTCGTGCTCATCGATCTCGTTTGCCAGATGGAACATGGTCTCCAGCCAGAAGTCGGTGAGACTGAAGACCTCCTGGCTCTCTTCCATGAACCGGACCGGCAGCAGCGACCCGGCGAAGTCCTCGTTGCCGCGCAGCTCGGCCGCGACCCGGGCGAGCAGCATCGTCTTGCCGCGTCCGCGAGGCCCGACCACGAGAATGTGCTGGCAGGAGGGGGACTCGATGTTGCCCCGGAGGTCATCGAGCAGGAGGCCGAGTTCGTGATGGCGGACTACGAATTGCCTCCGGATCTCGTCGTCTGACTGGAGCAGGCCGGGGTTGAACTTGCGGATGGTGGGGATGGGTTGGTCGCTCATCGGTCGTCAACAGCTGCCCGGGTGGAATACGTCTCCTTCGCGATGGCAGCGATCGCGTCCTCCGCGCAGGTCGAACCCTCGACATCCACGAACAGGAAGATCCAGCCGTCGGCTTCCAACCGCCGTCCGAGCTCTCGGGCGATGCTGGTCTTGCCCATCCGCCACTGACCGGTCAGGAGAAGGTGGTTGTGGTCCCGGACGTGGGATTCCAGAACCCGGAGCTCGGGCTCGCGGTCGAAGAAGTCGTCGCCGGTCACCCAGCGGCCGGCGGTTGGTTTCATGGCTCTCCTCGGTTGGCGTGGTTGGTGGATGAGTAAGAGAATACACAACGATTTTGTTGTCAACGGTATTGTTGTGTATTGATCGACATGCTCTGGAATCGGTGATCGGTTCGTCGGAACAGCTGATCGGAATCGTCGGAATGCGCACCGCCCCGGTGACGGCTTCGTCTGGTTGGGCGTCAACCTCGGGGGCGTGCGGTACGACGACTGGCCGGTCGCGCGACTTATCGAGCGGGAGATCTCCCGTCCGCTCCTCCTGACCCGCAATCGCGGAAGGGTCGCAAGACCCGATGAGTCACCGTGCAGTGGAAGCGTGACGCGTGGCAGTATTCCGCCCGACCACCAATCAGGGAGGCGAGTCTCGGCCCCACGCCGAACGCGCTGGACCGCCTCGATAGTCAGGGCTGGGCGGATGCACTCCGAGGCGTGAGGGAATGCCTGGACCGCCGGAAGCAACGTCGTGGCCGCAAGAAGGTCTCGGTCACTGTGCTCCCTTCGAGACCGCATCCTCGGGAACGACAGGTTGAGCGCCATCTTATCCCAGTCCCGGAGGCTGGACTTTGCTGCGGTCGTGGTCGCGATCGGCAGGAGAGGTTGGAGAAGAGGGCGACGCGCACCTCGCTGCCGGCATCTCGTGTAAGGGACCAGCGGGGCTGGGTAGTCCGGCACGAAAGGATGGCGAACATGGCTCGCGCGGCTCCGATGAGCGAGAGTGGCGGCGGTTCCTCGGGGGTGTATGAGGTAACACCTACGTACACGCGCGGCTCTCCGGGCCGATAGCTAGCTAGCTGGCCTTGACGCGGAGACGTGGATTTTCCAATGTACCGGAACGTTTCTTCGAGAAACGAAGCACGACACGACGACACGACGACACGACGACACGACGACACGAACGAAGAAACCAGAAACCCCGAAGGTGGCGTGACGCCTCCATCGGGGCAGGCACTTGGACGAATCCGTTCTGACCGGCCTCGTCCCGGAGGGTCAGACTCCGTACAGTGTGCGTTCGGTCCTCGCCGGAGCACGGCCAGCTCGGCAACCAGTCGGGCATACCCAGCCGTGACTCCGCGAGGCCGTACGAAAAAGAATCCCGCGACTTCCTTCGTCGCAATCCTCGGCTAGCGCTAGCTGACAAGCCGGCGAAGCTCAGCAATAACCGCGTCCACATCGGCCACGTCCAGGCCTCCGCGCTCCTCAGTGGAGAACAGGCTCTCACCCTCCACAAATCCGTGGTTCAGATACCACTCTCGCTTCTTGTCCCATTCGGACGCGTACTGGGGATCCCCCATCATGCCCAAGTGCTCCCAGATGATCGCGTCTCCGGCGTCATCGATAAAAGTAAAGTCGGGCCACTTCCAATCTCCGGGGGTTGGCTCAAAGCGGCATTCGTACTGTGGGTGGAGCCCTGCATCGAGGCATCGCGTGTAGATGAGCAGTTCAGACTTGGACCGGAGCAGCTCCCCGTCCGGCGCTCGGTGAACAAGATGCCTCGCGTACGGTCGATCCTCTCCCTCACGAACTGCTAACCTGAAGAGGTTGGTGTTCCTCTTGCTGGTCACCGAGGCAGTCGGCTTCGACAGATCTATTAGATCGCCTACACCGTCTCCCTGGACCATCAGCACTAGCTGTCGCCTTGACCGCGTCAGAGCTGTGTAGACCAGCTCTCGATAGACCATCGGGTGCCTTGGGAGGACGACTATCACCACGCCGAATTCCGACCCCTGGGCCTTATGCACGGTGAGCGCATACGCCAATTCGACGACCGTTCGGCGTGACTCGCCGTCACCGAAGTGCCGCCCATGAAAGTTGTAGGTGTGTTTGGCTGGTCGACCGGCGAAAAGCAGGTTGCGCCAATTCCGCCTGACCGTCCGCACTAGGGCTACCTCGCCATTCGCCAGGTATCCCGAGATTTTCTCCTGACGCTCACTGTCCCAGCCCTCCCGCTCACCGTTTTCGAGGAGGATGACCTTGTCATGCTTGATGATCTCCTGCGGTCCCGCGGCTGAGTTGGACCGGCGCGCTTGTTCGAGCTTCCTCAACCGCCAGGTCGACTGAATCCACTTGTTCAGGTCATCACAGCCCCAAACGTCTCGCCTGACTGGCGATAACACCTGCCACTGTTCGGCACCGGCTGGGTCGTTCGGCACCCAGCCCCTCTTGTACGGCTCCATCAGGAAGGACCGATTAAAGGCTTCGAGGTCGTCCTGATCTGCGATCTGCAGGTGGTCCCGAAGAGCCCCCGCAATCCCTTCCTGAAGGCTGCGGGCGTCGGACCAAAAGCGGATGTCGAGGTCCGTCAGCTGAGCCTTTCGCTCAACCATGTCGACGAATATCGACTCGGCATCGGGGCTCAGTTCATCGCCCGTGAACCACCTTGCCAACCGCAACGTGTCCGACTGCTGGCCTTGCACGGCGCGGACTTCATGTTTGAGCCTAGCCAGTGCACCCCGCCGGATTTCACGGTCATCCAGATCCTCGTCCTCGCTCACATCTGCCGGATCGAGGTGAGCTACCAGGTCCGCGAAGGGTCTTCCGGCTCCAATTGGAGGTAGCTGGGCCGGGTCGCCAACGAGAATCAGACGCTTCACTCCTGCACCAAACGTCCCTATGACTGCCGCGAGAGTGTCCTCCGTGAGCATCGAGGCTTCGTCAACAACGACCGCCTCATGGCCATCGTAACAAGGCCCTCCGATGATGGGCTCCTGTCGGCTTCCGTCATACCGCCCTTGGGAATGAAGGAACTTCGCCACGGTCATGACGTCGGTCCCCTCAGCGACTCGCGACTCAAGCCGAACCCGGGCCTTTCCGGTTGGAGCCAAGAAGAGGACACGGCCCTGTTGGGAAGTGCCACGGGATAGCGCACCCAAAACAGTGGTCTTTCCGGTGCCCGCGCGGCCGACGAGCACACTGGCCTTCCGAGTAGTAAGTCTCTCTAGGGCGTCGGCTTGCTCATTCAGAGCGGCAGATGTTCTCGGATCATTCGGATCGAAGCGGTCACCCTGGGCAAGCGTGTCTTTCACCGTCTCAACCAAGATGTCATTCCACTGCTCTCCGAGGCTCGGGAGTTTCTTGTTTGTGCGAGCCCGCAGCTTTCGCTGAAGCCTATCGGCCACGTCTCGTCGCTCAGTCAGCTGCAGCCACTGCGGATCTCCATCAGTCGCCACGACCCGCTCCGAAAGGAAGTCGACTTCGGCGCGGGTCCACCCATCGGGCACAACAACCGGATCAGCCACCGGGATCTTGGCAACCCTATCGCGGGCTTCCGGCACTCCGAGAAGGGTGTCTCCCTGGGTTTCCGCCCTTCGGAGTGTCGCTACCAAAGCTGCTCGAAGACGCCGTCTGTCGGCCGGGGAGAGGACGCTGACCTGTCTACCGGAGTTCAGCGCCCCAAGGTCGACGGTCGCAAAGGACACTGGCCGCGAGTCTCGGCTCCCCCGATCGAGCTCAGCGACGACATAGGGATTGTCGATGATCTCGCGATCCGACACACCATTCCCTGCGGTCTTGGATCTGAGTGACTCTTCCCACCACCGCCGCGCCTGCTCTACAGTAATGGCAAGGCGGGACAGACACCTCGCCAACTCCATGCGCTCGGGCTGTCCCTTGTAATAGACCCACTGCGAGGCGAAGGCAGCGATGTCCGCCTGAAAGCGATCGTGGGGCGGAGGGGTGACTCCGTCAAGCACTTGGGACACTGCTGCCCACGGGTCGGCGGCGAACTGCGGATCGCGAGAGGCCGCAAGTTGCACGAGGCTCACTCCCATACGCAGACCCATAGCTTCCAGGACAGCCCCGACGCCCGGATTCGGGCCTCTCAAGCGCCAAGTGGCGGACAGGCGCTCGTTCAGCCACGTTTCGGCTGCTGCCCAAGATCCTCTTGCGATCCCGTCTTCGCGGAGATAGTGGGCAACCTTGATCGCCCTCGTGAGCACGCCGATCGTCGCGTCGGGCGTGATGTGTTCCGTCCGGTAGGAGAACTCGGCTATTCTGTCTTGATCGGGTTCGATAACGAGGCGCTTAGCGAGGTCGGCTCGCCTCGCGTCTTCGTCCTCGTCTCCGGTCGGTGTCAGGTAGTCACTGAATGGAACAAGGAGCCCCCCCTCACCGCCCGCACGCAGGCTGTGAGCGATCTCGCGTTCCCAGATCGGGTGAGCGCTCACTGAGCCTTGAGTCGAATCGTAGAAAGCAACTTGCCCGATCCGCTCTATCGAACCGACTCCCACGACGAGGCGAGAGATGTCGTCCCCAAGGGGATGGGCGCCCTTGGTATAGAAGAGGGCCAGGGAGGTGTCCTTCTCCACGGGCTCGTAGAAGGCATCCAGAATCGCCGCCTGTAAAGCGGGGTTGAACACCCACGCAGTCTTGAAGCCCTGAGGGGGGTCCTCTTCCGGCGGGAGCATCCTGAGCACGCGAGGAGCCACCCAGCTCTCTCGGTTCTCTTGCCTGAGCCAGCGGAACGGAACCCCCAGAGCGGTATATCGGGGCACGCGGCGAATGGTCTTCTTCAGGTGGCCGTGGGTTTCCGCGACCCTCTCTATCCCCGTGTATGGATGCTGGTGCTCCACGTACCAATCCTCAGGTGAGAGAAAGCCGCCGGACTCTTTCGCGCAGGGTGGGAGGAAACTGGCGAAGGGCTTGCCGCGGACGCGCAGCTCACGTGAGACGCTCTTCCGCTGAAGGATGTTCTTGTAGTCAACGCAGTGGCAGTTCGCTGCCGGATCACGACACACGGTTCCGTTCCACTGGGAGTCGTGCCACGGTACACGGATGCTCAGATTCGTTGTCACCTGCTCCCCCATGTTTCTGACTGATTGCCCACACCTGATCCTAGCCCATCGGCGCGAGGACGCCGCATTCACGGCGCCCGCTCTCGACACCTCGTGCTCATGCACCTGCCCGTGCCACTGAAGCCATGGCCGCGCTTCCGACATCTTTGGGGCCTGGGCTCTTACACTCTTCTGCCATCATAGAGTGAGCGATGAGCACGGTCTCACGAACTAGCAGCAAATAGAATAACAGATCGAGTGTCCGGGCGGTTATCCGCATCCTAACGCAGCTGGAGCCGTATCGGTGGCCCAGCATCCACGCAGGGTCGCAGGACCCAGCAAGACCACCGTGCAGTGTACGCGTGACGCGTGGCAGTATTCCGCCCGACCGCCTATCCGGGAGGCGAATCTCGGCCCCACGCCGAACTCGCTGGATCGCCTCGGTGGTCAGGGCTGGGCGGATGCCCTGCGAGGCGCGGGGGAATGCCTGGACCCCCGGAAGCAACATCGCGGCCGCAGAAAGGTCCCGGTCACTCTGCTCCCTTCGAAACGGCATCCTTGGAAACGACAGGTTGAGATGTATGTGAGCCCCCACCTCAAGATCGGGAACCTGCTCGCCGAGATCACGCCTCGGGCGATGCGGCAGGCGAGGGACAACCTGGAACCGCTCTACAGGTTTGTTGCTGAGCAGTCGGCGTACGGCGTCCTGTCGGGGAGTGATTGTGGGCCTAAGGGATCGAGCCGACGGTGCGGTTGACGCCCCCGCGAAACAGACTTTACGCTTAAGAACGGACACTCGGTGCCGGGGCCCAGAGACGCCCCGAACCCAATAGAGGATGGAGGAGTCAGATGGCCCGAAAACCCCGCGACACTTACAAGTATGTTCTGAAGAGGGGCAGGAAACGGATTCGTTCCGGCATCACCAATGACCTAGAGCGCAGAGAACAAGAGCACCGACGCGACCACGGCTCGGACGTGCGTATTCTCCAGGTAGGAAGACGGACCACTCGAGATGCCGCCCGCGACTGGGAAAGCGACCAGAGTGACAGCTGATGATTGACGACCGGTATACTAGCGGGTTCCAGAAGATGCGCGAAGAGGCACGTCAGAAGCGCGCAGAACAACGAGACTTGGCTCGGGGTGCTGATCTCTCAGAAGTTGGTCCGGTGATGCTCTGCCAGATCGCTGAG
The DNA here is from genome assembly GCA_009841165.1 of Gemmatimonadota bacterium. Lineage (GTDB taxonomy): Bacteria > Gemmatimonadota > Gemmatimonadetes > Longimicrobiales > Gaopeijiaceae > Bin94. The sequence continues at coordinate 31,169 of VXMI01000108.1, forward strand.
TTATTGGAAATCATCGAAGGCCATCTCCGATCAATCTCACGGAGTGTTCAACGGTGACGCCAGCAAATGGCGATAGAAGCTCATCCTAGGATACCAGACCTAGGTTGATCAGCGATCCCGCTCCCACAGGACGTACCGAGGGGTGCTGGCAGCTCGCCCATTGGATGGCGAGGATGGGCCTGCTATCGGCGTCCGAGTATCCGACCGAGGCGCGTGGCCGGGATCACGTCGACCCGGTGGACTTTGGACCTGATCCGTGACGACTCCTGAGCCACACTCGCTCGCCAGAATAGTCGATGGCTCAGCCTCGGTGACAGGCCAGCCCGTCAAGGTGCTGGGAACCTAACGCGTGGTTCCAGACCAGCTCGAACCCCGGCTAGATCTGCTCCGCGAGGAGTACGTCCTCGTTCAGGCCTGGAAGAAGACCGCGTCGCACATCCGCTACCACAACTGGTTTTCCGACACGCTTGCCCTCGACCGTGTGGCCGTGAATCTACGTGAGTTTCTGGCCGAACTAGGTGATCGTCTGCGGTCGTTGGAGAGTTGGCAAAACGATCCAATACGCATCGTTCCGGCACCCAAGAGCCAGCGTTGGATGATTCGGAAAGGCGCGTGGGAGCCTGCCAACGGAACAAGTGCGGCACGACTCCGGCCGCTCGCCCACGTCAGCTTGGCCGACCAGGTCATAGCGACAGCGCTTATGCTATGTCTTGCCGACCGCGTTGAGACCTTGCAGGGAGATTCGCGGCACCCGGTAGCCGATCGGGCGTCGCGAAGGAGGGTGATTTCCTACGGCAACCGCCTATTCTGCGACAACATCGGTGGCGAACTGAGGCACAGGTGGGGATCTGCCAAGCTCTACCGCGCCTACTACCAAGACTACCGTACATTCCTCTCGCGACCGGAAATCGCGGCCGAGTCGATCCGCGCAGTGGATGGACAACGGTTCTACGTGGTCCATGCGGACCTTCGGCAATTCTACGACCGCGTGCGCCCGGACCGGCTTACCGAGGCAATCGAACGGATCCGCCGCGATGGCGATGATCCGGCGTTTTTCTCTCTAGCCGCTTCAGTGCTCGATTGGAGATGGGATCCCCGCGACGAACGAAACGTCCGGATCTACGCAGACCAAGCGGAGCTGGAAGACTTCACGCGTGTGGCGCTCCCCCAGGGTCTCGTCGCCTCTGGTTTCTTCGCCAACGTCGTGCTGCTATCGTTCGACGAGGCGATGCGAGTTGCGATCGGGACAGAGATCGCCCCCGGTGTCCTGCTGGCGGACGCGTGCCGATACGTCGACGACCTCCGGATCCTTGTTGCGGTCGCCCCAAGCGCAGATCGCTCGGCAAGTGAACTCGGAAAGACCGTCTCGGAGTGGTTGGGTCTGCTACTGGAAGACAATTCCAACGGCCTGACACTGTCCCCCAAGAAGACACAAGTCGCGACACTCGGAGGCGACGAGCGACCACTGGTCCGGCAAAGCGCGAAGATGAGCCGCATCCAGTCGGCAATGTCAGGAGGGTTCGATGCACTCGCGGGGGAGGAAATCCTCGAAGCCATCCAAGGCTTGATGCGGGCTCAGGAAGCTCTCAGCGTTGGGGACGCCAGTGGGTGGCGGCTCTCACCGGTGCCGGACGTGCGGGACGAGACGGTCGCCCGATTCAGCGCTGCCCGATATCGAATCACGTACCGTTCGATTCGACCACTGCTCTACGACGACGACCAACCGGACGAGTTGGAATCCGGAAGAGGCGTTATCTCGCCCGGCGGGGGTACACGCGTCGCGCGTACCCGGAGCGAGTTGGACGAGGATGCGAGGGCGTTTGCACTCGGCCTGATCCAACGGTGGATCCATGACCCATCGAACGTGCGGCTCCTCCGAATCGGCCTCGACCTCTGGCCCGATGTTGAGCTGTTGAGGGAAGTCCTGTCACTGCTTCGCCCTTTCACAGAAAAGGGTGGCCGCCGAAAGGCGCCGAGGCGCGTCGCGTGGTATTGCCTAGCCGAAGTGTTGCGTGCAGGAGCCACAGAGACTGGCTTAGTCGCGGGTGCCGAATCGCTCCCGGCGGGCATAGACCTTGAATCCTATAGGAAGGAGCTCGCCTGGGAGGCCGCTCGCCTGGTGACCTTGCCGGGACCGACGATTCCCTGGTACCTGCGACAGCAGGCACTACTATTCCTTGCGGCCTTCGATCCTGCCGGGGCCCCTGTCTCGCGCACGGGAACCGTGCCGGAGACCCGGCACTACCGAGAGTTGATCCGATTCCTGCGCGGTGAAGGAGACCGGCTGAAGAAGCTCCGAAGTTCGGATTTCGCCACCCTCGCGGTGCTCTCAAGACGTGCGTTCGTGGATCAAGCGCAGGCAGTAGGATTGACGCATCCGGGCCTTACCCCATGGCGGAAGAGGCAGATCGCCTACAGGGACCCGTCGTTTCTTCTCGAGCTCATCGAAGCTGAGACGGGAGGGGCCCGCTTTGCCGACCTTCCAGCACGCGTCCGCGAGGACCTCTGCCTAGCGTCCGAGAGCTCTGACGGCAGCCCTATCACGCTGGCTAAGACGGTGCTGAGCACGCACCCGAGCGGTTCCCTCCGCAACGAACTCTCTCTTCTCCGCTTCGCGAGGGCCTTCCTCGAGCAGTGGGAGCAACAGGACTCGCCACCCGTAGTGATTACGCCAAGACAGGTGACGCTGGACATCGCCGAGGCTCACGGGGTCGCTGACGCGGTGGACCTGCGCATCTTGGGAAGTCGGACCGATCCATCCGGCTCGCTGTACGAGCCAGCGCCGTGGTGTGACGCTGGCCAGCGCTGGCGCGTCCAACTCGGTTCCTTGTTGCGTTTCATCTTGTCGGGGCAGCCTGACTTCACGCGTCCCGTTCGTGGTACGAATTGGAAGGAGAACGAGTCATGCTATCGCCCTGCCGAGAGCCACTGGTACCAGCGGCTATACGGCCTGTATAGCGGGCAACCAGCGTTCGGAGACGACTGGCTTCCGATCACCGATTGGGCAGAGGGGTTTCTTCTGGGTCTCCTGCGGTGGCCGGGGTGCCGTGCCCCAGACGGGTTCAGCTGGATCGAGCAAGGCATTGAGCAAGCGAAGACGCATATTGGCCAGAGGATCGCTGATCTCAAGCAACGCCGTGGTCGCGCTACACGCACACTGATCCTCCCACTGATCGCTAAGCGACCGACCGCGACGGCCACCGAGAGGCCTCTACGGGGCTGCGTGGTCCAGACGGTGATCCCTGAAGCCAGCGACTTCGACCGCAGAGACTTGGCGCTCAAAGGACGGGCCATTCGGCGCAGACACCGCAATCACTTGTCAGCGGCGCTTGCGGCCGTGGAGCGCATGCTCGCCCTCAGAGAGACACACAAGGGTAGTAACGGGCGGCTCGATTGGCTGATTCTGCCCGAACTTGCTGTCCACCCAGACGATGTCCGTACGCATCTGGTCCCTTTCGCACGAGCTCACAAGGCGCTGATCTTGGCCGGCCTAACCTATGACGAGATTCTGGTCGGACAACCGCTCGTCAACTCGGCTCTTTGGGTCATTCCGGAATGGTCGGACGCCTACGGGCTGCAGATCAAGACTCTCAGGCAGGGGAAGGAGAATCTCGCCCCAACTGAGCGATCGCTCAATCTTCCTGGAGCGCCCGCTCTTCGGGGGTTCCGGCCGTGCCAGTGGCTGATAGGCTATCCCTGGGCGAGTGGTGCTTCGCCCGTTTGGCTCACAGCATCGGTGTGCTACGACGCGACGGATCTCGGCTTGGCTGCGGATCTCAGGCATCTTTCGGATGTGTGGGCCGTCCCGGCACTGAACAAGGACGTGAAAACGTTCGACCAAATGGCGTTGGCGCTACACTACCACATGTTCCAGCTCGTGGTGGTGGCCAACAAGGGGGAGTACGGCGGGAGCAACGCATACTGGCCGCGGAGTAAACCTCACGTCAGACAGGTCTTCCATACTTACGGGCAGCCACAGGCGTCGATCGCATTCTTCGAAATCGACGACATCGGCGCCTTCCTAGAGCGCCACGATGTGTCGTCGGCCCGCGCACGCGACTGGAAGCATCCTCCTGCAGGTCTGATCATGGCATCACAGTAATGTCGCACCGCGTGGCTAGGACTAGTATTGGAACAAAACGCTGCCACAGCGGATGGGCTGCTGATTCCGGCCCATGCCCGCGAGAAGCTCAGCCGGAAGGCGGCCTGATTTTCGAGCTGTCCACTTGTCCAGTAGACCGGGACCGCTACAGACTGAATTCATGCGAACGACAACGATAGCGCCAGAGCTCGCGAAGGCAGGCGAGTGCTACGCACGCGATGTCAGCGCGTTGATCACGACCGGATCGACGACAGAGGCCAGCTATTATCCCGCTGTCCAAGCGCTAGTTGCTGCGGCTCTCAGGGTCGAAGACCTACCGTTTGACGTGCGGACCAACACAAGCGAACAGAGGCCCGGTGGTGGAGTCAATCTTCCAGATATCGCACTCTACGATACTGGCGGCCTGTTCCTCACCGTGTGCGGTGAGGTCAAGCTCCCCGACCGGAAACTGAACACTCTCGCTGCGTCGACCGAGGGCAACAACCAGATCGGACGCTACTTGGCCGCTACGCGAGCTGCCTTGCTTTGCAACGTGCGGGGTTTCGCGCTCGTGACGGTAAAGCCCGACTGGAATGGGAGCGGACCAGTGCCACCTGAGGCACGACGTGTCGAGCAGATCGTGGATCTGTGGCCCTCGCTACCAGCGCTGAAAGAGAAAACACCAATCGACCCACGGGCGCTCACGGCTTTCGCGGAGTTGGTCGAGGCAGCTGTTACGCGCTATGCTCCCATCGCCGAGCCTGAATCCCTCGCCCGCATCCTGGCAAGGCAGGCAAAGCGGGCGAAGGCTGACCTACCAGCCAGATTCACGCGTGCCGTGCAGGGTCTCCTTGATGACTTCGCTACTGCCTTGGGAGTGACGTTTGAAGGCCCAGAGGGTGAGGAGTTCCTTCGCTCCTCTCTAATCCAGACGGCCTTCTACGGCCTCTTCGCTGGTTGGGCCCTGTGGTGGCGGGGTGATCGAGCGCGGGCGTTTCGTTGGGAAGACCTAGCAGAGTACTTGAAGATTCCTTTTTTGGGCGGCCTGTTCCACGAATTCAGACACCCATCCCGCATCAAGGAGTTGCGGCTCGCAAAGCACCTGGACCTCGCAACAGAGACCCTCGCGCGTGTTGACCCCGAGAGATTCTTCAAGCGGTTCCAACCCCCGACGCTTGAGGAGGACACGGAAACAACGACGACGGCAATCATGTACTTCTACGAACCTTTCCTTGAAGCGTTCGATCCGGACCTCCGGAAGGAGTTGGGCGCCTGGTACACGCCGAATCACGTTGTTCGTTACCAAGTCGCGAAGATTGATCACCTGCTGCGAAATGAGCTCGACTGTAGCAGAGGCTTCGCCGACGAACGCGTTGTCGTTCTCGATCCGGCGTGCGGCACGGGTGCATACTTGGTCGAGGTGCTCCGCCACACAGCTGGTCAGCTTGTGAACGAAGGAGCGCAGGCCACGCTTGGTGCGCAATTGCTCGATGCAATCTCCCGACGCTTCATCGGCTTCGAGATCCTTACCGCGCCCTTTGTGGTGGCGCAGTTACAGCTTTACCTCCTGCTCACGGAGGCCGGCGCGGAGCCGGATGCGACCCACCGGCCTGCGATCTTCTTGACAAATGCCCTCACGGGTTGGCACGGTCCAGATCAGCGGGAACTCAACTTCCCGGAGCTTCAAGATGAGCACGATGCCGCCCGCGACGTCAAGCGTAGCGCAAGAATCATCGTTGTGTTAGGAAACCCACCCTACAACCGCTTCGCCGGGGTGCCACTGGCTGAGGAAGCGGAGCTTGTTGACCACTACAAGGGTATCAAGAGGGACATGGACGGCAAGCAAGTGGGCCGATCAGCTCTCTTCACGCGCTGGGGCATTCGCAAGCACCTGCTAGACGAGTTGTACGTGCGCTTTCTTAGGCTTGCCGAGATTCGTATAGGTGAAGAGGCGCAGTTTGGCGTTGTATCCTACATCTCGAATTCATCATTCCTGACTGGCAGGTCCCATCCTATCATGCGGGAATCATTGCTCAGCAGTTTCAGTACAATCTGGATCGACAACCTCAATGGTGACAAGTACGCGACCGGCAAGATGATCCCGGCAGGGCTACCTGGTGAAGGTACAGTGGATCAGAGCATATTCACCACGCAGCATGATCCCCGCGGCATTCAGGTCGGAACCTGCATCACAACCTATCTAAAGCGCAATGCAGATAGTGAAGAGTCCGGCGCAACGGCAGCTGTGGAATACAGGGACTTCTGGGGCCGGGCTGACGACAAGCGCGAGGCTCTCGTTGCGTCGCTGGCCCTGCCGTCTTGGCCAAGGGAGAAGAGGAACACAGCCGTCCGCACACCGGCTGGGCCACGTGAATACGAGAACTTTATCCCGACAGCTGCGACACACTGGCGCTTGATACCCACGAAGGGCAGCGGCTTCGAGGAATGGCCAGGACTTGATGACCTCTTTCCTGTTTCCTTTCAAGGAGTTAACCCCAATCGTGGCTTAGCGGGTAGCGTGATCGATACGGATCGCGTGGCGCTTGAAGAGAGAATGCGTTACTACCTGTCGGCTGCTAGTTTCGAGGAAGTGAAGGAGCGTTATCCCACTCTGTGTACTGAACGCGCAGGGTATGACCCCCAAATGGCGCGTGGCGCAATCGTCGCAGAAGGGGGCTTTGATGGCGACAAGTTGTCGCCCTATTGCGTGTTCCCGTTCGATCTCCGCTGGATCTACTATGAGCGCGAAGCGAAGCTCCTGAACAGGAGTAGGCCCGACCTTGGCGATCATCTGCAGGATAACGACTTCCTGATTAGCGCTCCGAGGGCCCGGCGCGTGTCAGAGAGTCGCCCACTCGTCTTGTCCTGCCTCTTCGATCTCCACCTGCACGATTGGGGCTCGGTTGGGTTTCCCGCCGAGGTTAATGCCGCTGAGGGACCCGGATTCTTCGCTTTTGGTCCGACAGAACGCAAGCGGAAAGCGAATCTTGCCACGGATGTCTGGAATGCTCTTCGCGACGCCTGGAGTATGCAAGGGGATCTGACGGGTGGCGATGCGACCGGTTTGTGTCGAGCCCTCTTCCACTACTGTCTGGCAATCAGCCATGCGCCGACTTATGAGCACGAGCACAAGGATTCGCTCGCGCAGGACTGGCCACACATCCCGATCTGTAAGGATCCAAGGGGATTCCAAGAGATTGCTACCCTGGGGGACCGACTTGCGCACCTACTCAATCCGCAGAAAGACGCGGGCACCGTGATCCAGGATCGGCTCGGCTCGGAGCTCAAGACCGTGGCGGTTGTTCGAAGAGTCGGCGGCGGTAGCGTGAAGGAATCTGATCTCCTTGTCGAATACGCGTACTTCGGTAGCGCGACGGGCAGGTGGCAGAAGAGGGTGCTTGAGCAAACAGAGTTGCGACATCCAGAATGGGATTCTCTCACAGGTGATCTTCATCTCAACGACATGGTCTTCTTGAGCCATGTCCCGCATGCTGTCTGGCGCTACGAAATGGGCGGCTATCCGGTTCTCAAGAAGTGGCTTGGCTACCGCGAGGCCCGGCGTCGCACCGGAGCACCACTGACACTTGCTGAACTCACGCATCTGCGTAATGTCATCCATCGCATCGCAGCGCTCCTTACCCTTCGGCCGGCGCTGGACGAGGCTTACGCGAAGGCCTGCGCAGATCCCTGGCGGATCGATGAACTGACAAGCATGCCATGAACCGACTTGCGCCCCTGATGTTGTACAGTAATCAGCTGACACCCGGCCTCGCCGAGGTCAGGTCTACGCTGCGGTCTTGGCCTCACGTTCTAGGTGCGGGCTTCCGGGTGCGCCGCTTCCGCGGGATCCCGCCCTTGAAGACCTCGTAGGGCGTCCTGCCCTCCATCCCGCGGCCGCAGTGGGGTCGGCGTGTTGTAGGCCTCAAGATAGCCGTCTAGGTCCAAGTACGTTCGGTACCCGCCCCATCCTCAATGGTCCTGGGGGTCTCCGTCTACCTCCCACAACAGCGGACTTGGATTCTTGGGCGCAACGTGGTATCATTACATTAATTGGACTTTCCTCTCTGCCTACCACCAACATGAGGGCTGGCGAAATGAAGTGGACCTGTCGCAAAGAGACCGACCGACCGACGCGTTCTTGGCCTGATCGGTAGTAGGAACTACCCTTGGGCGGTTCTCGTCCGGCTACAGTCGGCCCCCAACGAAGTCCGGTATCCCTTGATGCCTGGCTTCCTGTGCTCCCGAGACTCTTCTCATCTTCTCATCTTCAGCTTCTAGCTTGGGCTCGTAGCTCTGACTTGTTTCCCTACGCGCAGGCCCTCGTCAACCTGAAGCGGTCACTACCTCCCGAAGCTACAATAGCGGACCTGCTTGATGAGTCTTTCCATATTCTGCGATGGCACTATCCAGTAGAGTACGTCTTCAAGGCGTGCCTTCTGAAACGGCTACTTTTCGGGCGACATAGCCCTCGCACAACCTCATGCTACTTCGAGTTGCCGGTTGGCGAGGCGCGTGCAGACATGGTGCTTGTGAACGGAAGAGCCGATGTCTATGAAGTCAAGTCTCGTTTCGACAGTGATGCACGACTGGAGGCGCAACTCAAGGAATACTATCGGGTGTTCACCAGGGTGACCATCGTGACGGAACACGAAGAAGTCGCAAGATACCTGGACCGTCTGCCAGCCCATGTGGGGGTCGCAACGCTGACGCGCCGGTTCTCGGTCAGCACAAAGCGCGCTGCTTCGTGTTGGTATGACGGCCTGGACCATTTCGGGCTATTCCAGATGCTTCACCAAGCGGAACGCCACCAGCTTGCCGAAGATCTCCGATTGTCCGTATCGCGGATGCAGCCGATCTCGCGATACCGGCAGGTGTTTACACGGTTCGCCTTGTCATGCTCACCTTGGAAAGCCCACGAACGGGTAGTTGCCGCGCTCCGCACTCGACAGCGTACCGACGATCTGGCGAGGCTGTGCGAGACCCTTCCTCAATCGCTACACGTCGCAGCTTTCTCGTACCGCTTGCGAAAAGCGGACTGGACAGCTCTCTTAGAGGTTCTTGCGACAACACTCGCAGAGCACCCGAAAACAGGAGTTCCTCGTGTACTTCCCCTACCTACGTGAGAAGCAAGAAGAGTTGCTCTCAGTTAGAGATGGCGGTTTTCTCAGCGATCTCACCATTCCAATATTTGAGCCAATCACCCTGTCTGATACCAACCAGACGCGCATGGAGCACGCGATTCAGAACGGGCGCCGATTCGCGATCATCGTGAACAGCGCGCATGGCAAACCGCAGCCCCCTAGGCCGAATGAGGCGGCTCATGTCGTTCACGCCCTTCCGCCCGACCGAGTGTTACCTGCGCTTGAGATTCGACCCGGAACCCGCATAGCCCAGATCGCGTGGTTCGTTGGAGAGTTCCTAGATCGCAGGTGTCTTGTGGTACATCGAAACCACCAATACACCTCCACTGAGCTGATCCAGCAGCTTGAACCACTAGGCGAGTCCGTGATTCATGTGACGATTGACGGCGGTGTGCCGGAAGAGGTGGTACGACAACTCCCGGCGCAAGCGAGGGTGTTGCTGAGAGGTGGCTTCAAGCACCAGCCGACCAACGCTGATTACCAAGAGCAATCTCACTTCGATGACCTGCTGTACACCTTCCAAAACCGGGGATTTGACGGCTTCGGTGATTTCACGACCGTCCGAGATCAATTCCAGGCGGGAGGGGGTGCGGCTCACACAATCGCCCTCCATCTCACCGAGGTCGCTGGAGGCAGGATCCTCGCCAACCACTTCATCTCCCATCCACCTCACATTCGCGGAAACAATCGCCGGAAATACCTGGAGGCTGTTGAACGACTTGTCGAATATGTCTCTGAGCGACCCGGGTTCGATACGGTCGGTGTCGCAGGATTCCGCGATTCTTGGGAAACACGTAGTAATCCCGGCTTTGGGAAGCCAAAGCGCTGGAGCATCCAGCACCACTTCGAGATCATCGAAAGAGAACTGTCTCGCCGCGGCGAGACGCCGATCATGTAGAGAGACAAAGGAACTGTGGAATCTTCCGCAAGGACAGCAAGGTCAAGAAGCGCACCCGCACCCTAGCCAACTTGTCGGATTGGCCCAACGATCTCGCGCGCGGCCTGCGCATCCTGCGCACGGGACGCGCCGCCCAGAAGTCGATGGACGAGACCTTCCAGATCCTGCTCTCCTGCGCTCATGGAAACGTCGCCGCCCTGTGCCCTGCGCTTGGGGTCGATCACTCAACGGCAAGCCAAGACTGGGCTGGAAACTCCACGACCGTGTCAAGGCCCGGTGCCCACGATGATCCGTATCAAAGTCGCTGCCGCCGTGAACCGCAGTAACCACCAGTCGCCGGCCCAGAAGTCCACGTAGGCCCCGCCGGCCCCTTGAGCGGAACGCCCGGTCTTTTCCGGGTGCGTACTGCGCTTGAGCGACATCTCCTGTCCTTGAGGCTGACACCGCGCTTGAAGCCGGATGATGTTCACGTCCCCACCCTGAAGCCCCACTCCACCCAGGTCTCTAAGTGCTTGTCGTAGTGCCCCTTCGGTAAACCGACAACGAGCAGGTGACGAGCACGCGTCATGGCTACATACGCCAGCCGTCGGTCTTCCGTGTTGTCGCCATTCCGTACGTCCGCCACCACGGAGTTCCAGAACTTGGCGCTGCCGACGACCAGCACCGCGTCGATACTCTCTCCTTTCACCTGGTGAATCGTGTCCTGCCGTACTTTCGGCGACTCACTGACCGACTCGAAGAGCGGCAGAGCCTTCTGAACAGTGGTGAGTCCGGTTGTCTTGATGTGACGTCCGAGCTGGATATCACATTGCAAGCCAATTCCTTCGATCAAGTTCGCCAACTGCTTTCGCATGGCAGGAATCCACCTGTTACCACGCTGAGACAACGGTAGTAGTCGGTCGGGGCATTTGACGAACTTCCAAATTGCCAATGATACAGCCATGCGTGCGGGTGACGGCCGGTCGGAATCTACACGCTCCCACAGAGGATCGTCGCCTTTGAGCTCGCGCAAAATACTCTCGACGATCTGAGATGCCTTTCGGTAATCGAGTCGGGAATCACGCAGGAACGCGGCCGTTGCCAAACGCTTTGTTTTCCCCTTGAGCCCGGTGTAGTTCACCTTGCCGCGCAGTGATTCCAGTTGCCCGTGCCCTCGGCAGACGACCGCAGCAGAGTCGATGGTCACTCTGGCTTGATCCGCGATGCGTTGAAACGCCGCCAAGCCATCACAGAATGTGCTCGACGTCTCTCTTACCACAAACGCGCGGTGCCACTCCGATGGTCCATCACTAGATCCGGTGAAGAGTGCATTGCCGCCCACGTTACGGACAGCCGCAGCAATCTGGTTGTTGCAGCGGAACGACTGGCTCAAGGGCATTTCTGGAATTGACCACTTCTTCTTCAGATCGGGCAACGAAGTCGCATCTGCCATACTAAACTCGTAGATGCACTGGTCGGGGTCACCAACGAGCGTGATCCGTGCGCCCTTCTTGCGCAGGAAGTTCAAAAGGAACAGCAACCAGGCGTTTGAGTCTTGCGCTTCATCAACGATGATCTCGGGGAAGCGCCTAGCAAGGAGCTCTGCGATATGAGGTCTGTTGAACAGGAGCTCGCAGGCCCAGAACACCCGCTGGGCATGTGTATAGAAACCCAGAGACAGCAGCTCGTAGACAGCATCACGGGGAGCAACGAGAGGCTGATTCCCGAAAGTGGGTGACGCCTTGAAGCGGAGCTTCGTGCCATCCGGATAGGGTATGACTTCCCACGCTGGAACGGGAATGCCCCTCCCGCGTCTCCACACTTTCAGCTTGTTGTTGTTCCAGTCGCCGGGGCGTGGACCCGGAAACAGCCTAGGCCGCTTGTCTGCGCCAGCGAGCAAATGGCCAAATGGTGTGAGAATGTACCGCTCAACGAATGAGTCAAACGTACCGACGTAGTTCGGATCAGCGAGGAGATCTCTTCGCCCCAAGTTGATCGTGGCGGTCTTGAATTCGCGGATGGCAGCATTCGTGAACGACAGGAGGGCCAGCCCACCGACCGGATAAGGCCAGTTGCCCGCTCTCCAGACGAAGCGTCGACATGATGTCCAAGTCTTTCCGCTTCCTGGAGCTGCGCGCAAGAGAAACTCCAGTTCCTCGGCAAAGATGGCCTCCTGCTGCTGGCTTGTCGGGCGCTCCGCAAGTATCGCCTCTCGGAGTCGATCAGCTGTGGGCATCGTCGGGCGCCTCACTGAGAACGCCCAGATACGCAAGGGCGTTGCGGATGTACCCGGGTACCGCGTCGACCTCAAGACTACTTTCAGCCAAGATCCCGGCGAGTTCCTGCGCAAACCGGCCTTTCGAAACCGACTTTTCAAGGAACCCCTCCAGGAACCTTGTGGCCTTATCCTCTACATTCGCGACCGTCGCGAGTTCGATTTCCAGCATTGCTCCAATGCGCGGATGCAGCTCTTTCAGCGCAGACACCATGTGCGGAAGCAGGACTTCTGACCGAGCAAGTTCGTGTTCGAAAGTTCTTTCCGACATCTCGACGCTCAGATTCGGAATGCCCTCCGCTTGCTCTTTCAATCCTGATGCTGTCGCCGACACCTCGCCGCCGACCTCCTTCGCGTCACCGTCTGTAAGAATCACTACCGGCACACCCAGCCGCTCCACTCCGAACAATGGCATGAACGCGTTGAAGTTGATCCCATCCGCATTGAGAACAGTCACAGACGACTCCCTCAGGTTACCACCTGCGATCTTGGCCAGCACAGGGAGCAGGAGCGCCTCCGCGATCCCTTCCACCATCAAGATGCGTCGGGCAAAGAACAGTTCGCCGCGGGTCGCGTCGAGATACCGTTCAAGCTTCTTCTTGATAGTATCCTTCATCGCTATGGAACAGACCGAGACTGTGCTGACGTTGCCATCGGCCTCATGAACGGATACGATCGAGTCAATCGAGGCCTGACTCGCTAGAATGGGAGAGTGGCTGCTCGCGATGACCTGCACCTCACTGTTCTCGCGATCGCTGGCCACGTCAGCCAAATGCCTGAGAAGTAGCATCTGTAACTGTGGGTGCAGGTGCGCCTCGGGTTCCTCGATCAAGATTGAGCGGAACGAGAACTGTGGACTCCGCCGGAGCGTGCCCAATGTCGCCGCTGTGAAGATCAAGTTGTTGTAGCCTAGTCCATTGAGGGCAAACGGTAGTCCCTCGATCTCAGGTTGCAGTCCAGCGATGATGCGACGGAAAGCTGGGTCGGTGAAGATCAGCTCGGTCTGCTGGGTCAGTTCACGACCTGCAATAGCCTCCATCTGCGAATTGATGTCGCCCCTTGCGTCCTTGACTGGCGCAAGAGCTCGAATCTGCTCATTTGCGTCGCTCGCAATGGTCTCAAAGGCTGTGCGCTGATTCTCGCTAGTCAGGCGGTCGATAAGGCGGGACACCTGGGAATGCTGGCCTGGTCGCAAGCCGCGCTGCGGATCACGGAGCGGCTGCAGGTAGATCGTTGAGAATTGGTCATAGTGGTTCGACGGAAGTCGTCCGCCTTCCGTCTCGCCACCCCACATTCTCACGTTGCAACGATTGGTCGTCTCGTTGAATTCAACGCGGGCATTGACCCGCATCTCAAAATCACCATCATCGATGTCGACAAGGCACTCTTGAAAATGCACTTCGTCTTCATCCTCGAGCCCCGTGAATGTGCAAGATACTTCGATCGGGGCATAGCCGGTTTCGGCACAGAAGTCGTCCTCAGTCAGCCGGAGAGCACCAAAATCACGACTCGGAAACAACATAAGACGCAGTGCATCGATGATCGTCGTCTTACCCGAGTTGTTCTCCCCGACCAACACCGTCAGACCGCGCGGAAAGCTGATTGTGAGTGCGTCGATTTTTCGGAAGTTGCGGATCTTTAGTTCGCGGAGCCACATCTGCTTTACCTTAATTGCTGGTACAGCTACTTATGTCGTCAGCCCGTCACGTTGGTCAGCACCGCCGTCAGACGGCAGCTGGCCGTGAGCATATTCCTTCTGCGGCCACGTCCTGTGCGCCTCAGTATTGCTAATGTGCGAGAGGTCGCGTCGGTAGCCTTCTGGAGTTGGGCTAGGGCGATCTTCTCCCCTTCACCTTCCTGTCTCTGTCACACTATTACCGCCGCGTTCCCCATTTGTCATCGAAGGACTAACTGACCGGACGTCCACCCATCCTCACCCCGCCACCCCCTTCTCCCGCAACACCTCCCACACCCGATCCGGCCGAATCGGAATCTCCATGTGAGTCACCCCCAGGTGCGCCAGCGCATCCACCACCGCGTTCGCGATCGCCGGCGGCG
>VXMI01000200.1 GCA_009841165.1 Gemmatimonadota bacterium
CCAGCACGATGAGACACGAGCCCAGGACCCAGCCGTCAAGGAGGACTCCCCGGAGCGTCCGTGCTGGCACACGCGACGGACGTTTTCCGGGTTTCCCTTTCCCGGTCCTCGTTCCGGTGCCCCGGGTGCCCGGTAGGAGATCGACTTCAAACATGCAGGATGCCTTTCCGGAGCGACGCCGGTGTTATGAGTTGCGGAGTGCGAGCCCGATCGCCTGGAAGAACAGCGGTGCTGCGCCCGACAGTGCGCTGCGACCCCGCAAACCCGGGGCAACGGCAACGCGTTCGCAGGGGTTGGCGACACGTGTGTCCACCTTCATTCGATGTCCAAGCGCTTCTGTCACCCCCGCCAGGCAGGCGCCGCCTCCACTCAGGAACACCCTCCCCAGTCCGCTGCCGGGCCGCTGCGATCCCAGAAAGGCGCACGCCCGCTCGATCCCGACCGCAACTACGTCCGCACCCGTCTCCACGGCGCGATCTAGTCCCTGGAGATCTCCCCGGCCCTGAATCACCTCTTCCACCAACTCGGCGGGCAGCCCGTGCACCCGTTGCAGCAGTTCGCCAAAGCGTCTCAAGCCCAGGGGCAGATCTCGAATCAATGCCGGGATTCCGTCATCGAGGATCACGATGTTCGTGACCTCGTAACCGAGATTCACGAGGGCCACGACACCTTCGGACGCACAGCGGTAGTTGTGACACAGAGCATTGCAGAGCGCGAGCGCCTCTACATCGAGCAGTGCGGCTGCGGCACCGGCATCTTCCAGCAGTGAGATGCGCGCCTGCACGCGCTCCTTCTTGGCGGCAACGAGCAGCGCCTCCATGCTCCCATCCGGGGGGGTTGGTCCGAGAGTCTGGTAGTCGAGATGGACGCTCTGCAGGTCAAATGGAACCCTTCGTTGCGCCTCCCGCGCGATCAGGTCGCGTACGGATACATTGGGCACGTGCGCCAATTCGACCTTCTTGACGAACACATCGTGGCCGCCCAGGGCGGTGATCACATCACGTGACTGGAGAGCAGCGGCTTCGAGCAACGCGCGCACGGCGTCGGACAGAAGTTCCCGATTGGTGACCTCTCCGTCGACGACAGCCCCTGGCGGGATCGGTCGCGACATGATCCGCCGGAGTTCGGGGCGGTCTCCCATGTGGTCGATTTCCACCACCTTCACGAAGGCACTGCCGATGTCGAGTCCCACGGTCGTCTTCCTCCGGCCGAAGATGCCCATCCCGCTACCTCGATGCCGGTGCCACGGGAGCCAGTCGTGACCGCCCCGGCAAGGGAATTGGTCGGGCCAGTGAACTGGCGGCCTGGAGCGCCCGGAATGCCGAACATGCTGATCCGTCCACCTCGGAACCCGGCTCCAGCGTGACCGACCCACCCCCGCGCACGAGCCCCTGGATCCTTGCGGTGTCGTGGACGGTGACGTCACCTGCCACCAGAATGAGCCCGGTCCAGGACGAGCCGGGTGCGAAGGTCAGGTCACCATCCACGACGAGCACACCCGCTCCCTGCCGGATCACTTCGTTGTCCCCGTGGCTGTACACCAGCCCCGACCAGCACCCCGGGCAGCCGGCCGCGGGGAGCGGGCCTCCCGCGGCAGCCGAGTGATCGGCCAGCCGCGAGAGCAAGCGTCTCCCGAACCAGCCGAGCCTGACCCGCGCAAAGTCGGAACCATCGCCCCCGGCACCCCACTCCGGAGGCGACGGGAGCCCGGACGCAACCTGTAGCGGCCTCCCCGCAAGGAGATTGGACAGTCGCGGGAGGTGATGGCAGGAAGGAATGCCGGGACGCCCGGTCATGGCCGAATCGGTGAGCACGCTGGCGCCGCTCCCGATTGCGATCGTACCGGATTCCACCGCTCCGGCGTGGGCAGCAATCCGGGCTTCCGGATCCATCCACCAAACCAGGCGTGCGTGGCTCACCCGAACGCCGCTATCCAGCGCCGCCTCACCCAGAAGTGCGTGCATCTCCGTGGTCAGACGGAGGTCGAGGACACGCTGCCAGCCGCTCCGGCCAAATGGTCTCCGGACCAGTTCCACCGCGGAGTCGCCAACCTGCGAGGCCGGAAACCCCCGGGTGATGTTCAGCACGGCGTCGACGGCAGCACGGGCTGCCGTGCGTTCGGACAGTACTCGGCCCGCTATGCTCGCCGTGCGAAGCTGTCCGACCGATGCCGCCAGAGCCATGGATGCGATGGCAGTGAGGAGCGTGAGCGCGAGTAGCACAAGTACCAGCGCGAATCCTCCCTGTCCCGAGTGACGAGCGGTCATCAGCGTGCTCCCCTGACCGTCCACGAAAGGGTCCGCGAAGGAAGGGCCGCATCGTCCCAGACCACCCGGGCCGAAAGATCGTTGGCACCATCCGCGACGAGACTGGCCGAGTCCGATGCGATTCCCGTGGACGTCAGCGGCTGCCACCCTCCGTTCCCGACCCGGTAGCGAAATGCGCCAGCCGAAAAGCGGTACGCGCCTCGCTCGAAGTACAGGGCCGCCACGGCGTCGGGATGTGGGGGATCGAGCGTCCACTCCTCTATGGCGAAGCCGGGAATCTGCTGGCAGTCCAGGCCGCTGCCGCGGGTGCGACGCTGCAGACGGGAGAGCTGCCAGCCGGAGGTCTCGGAGAAGACCAGCACCGAGTCCTTGTCGGGGTCCGGCGCACGGTATCCTGACACGGCCACTCCCCAGCCCGCGTTCGGCTGTGTGCGGCATTTGAGGCCGACTCCCCTGAACGCCCTCAACTGAAGTGCGTCCCCATACACGCTCCAGTCGATCCTGCCCAGCCCCTGACCGACCTCCGCCACGAGCAGATGGTGCACCAGCCTTGCTTCGTCCAGCACCAGGCTCTCGCCGACAATCCTGCCGGCCAACGTGGCCTGAACCGCAGTGATCCCCCAGGCGACCTGGACGAGCAGAAGCAGGAGAGTGCACCCGACGACCGCTTCGGCAATTGCGAAGCCGCGGTTTCCCGGCTCGGATCGCTTCATTCCGCGGACCTCACGGGACATGCAGGTCGGATACGACCGTGAAGCGAAGCCGAATGGAGTCCTGCAGCGCGACATGGTCGAACTGCACCCAGGCATCTTCCCCGGGCACGCTGGGGACACCCCAGGTCACCGTACCCGCAGGGAGCGCTGTCCGGCCTTCCCCGGGTGTCGCTGCCAGCCGGAGCGAGTCCACGAAGTTCCGCAGCACGGCATGGGCCTCGTCCAGGGCTCGGGCCCGCGCCGTTGCCTGCGCAGCGGTTGCAGTCAGAGACGCGACCGCGGTGACACCGACACTCACGACGATGACCGCCGCAATGAGTTCGATGAGCGACCCGCCGAATCGATTCATCGCCGTGCAACCCGTCCGAGAGATGAGATCACCAGCGCCCGTTCCTGGTCCCCCCTTGTGAACCGCAACGTCTGGCTCGATACCCAACCCAGTCCCATCGGACCGTAGCGGACCCGACTCGTCGGCCTGTCTCGGGACAGTCGCAACGCTACGCCTCCCTGGCCGAGATCGGCGACCATCACCGTGTCTCCGGTGGCGGAGACGACCCGCCCGTGGGGAGGAGCGGACACAAGCTCGACGACTGCGCTGCCGTCCCTGACGGCCGTCCAGCGTGCCTCGGCAAGGAGCCGGACGGCGTTTTCCTGGGACCTGCGCAGCACGAAGGAGGTGCGCAGATTCGTGGCAGCGCCCAACACCGGTGGCGCCAGCACCGCAATGACCGCGAGAGCAACCATGACCTCGATGAGCGAGTGTCCCGCACTCGTACCGTAACGCAGGGGTGCCGAACCTCGTGCCCGGAGAGGGATCAGTTGGTGCACACTACCTGCCCTTCCTCGGCAGGCGTCGCCGATCCGATGGTCGGTGCGGTCGCGTTGCCGTAGTAGATCGCGCACCCCTCCGTTGCACCCAGGGCAGTGTGGGTAACCGTGGCGGACCACCCTGAAGAGGTAGCGGCAGCGGTTACGTTGACCGCCTCGGAAGCGACAAAGCCCAGGTTGGCAAGCGAACTCGTGTACTGGTAGTTCGTGGCGTAGTAGAGTTCCTGTTGGGCCGCGAGGTTCCTGACATCGGATTTCATCGCCGCGAAGTAGGCCATTTCACGGGTCTGGGTGAACTGAGGGATCGCGATCGCGGCGAGAATGCCGATGATCACGAGAACGATCAGCAGTTCAATGAGTGTAAATCCTTTTTGTCCAGTCACTTGAGATATCCATTGTGAAGTTGATTCTTGACGCCCTGCGATTCCTTGTCTGACCGGCTCTCTTGGTGTTCGGAAGCCTGTCTCTCAAGTTCCTTCAGCCATCGGAATTGCTGCGGGTGCGTTTCGCCAAGGCGTATGACTGTGCGTCGCGCCTCGATTGCTTCCAGGGCACGACCTTGTGCCTGCAGCGAGCGAGCAAGGATGTGCGCGTGGATCGCATTGGTCGGATCGGTGTCCAGCGCCGCCCGGGCCGCTTCCGCGGCGAGTTGCCAGCGCTCCTGCCGGTCGTACAGGATGCCCAGCAGGGCGGGTGCCAACCCAAGCTCCGGATGCTGCTCCCACGCGCTGCGCAGCACGTGCTCCCCTGCCCTTTCGTGCCCTGCCGCGTTCAGGCGACGGCCTACCTCGGACAGCAGTGGATAGTGTTGGGAGCACATGAATTGTCCGGTTTCGTAGCACAACATCTGTCCGGTTC
>VXMI01000158.1 GCA_009841165.1 Gemmatimonadota bacterium
TTCACCGCAACAAGATGCGAAACTACAACGACATGTCAGCCCGGCGCCTCGCCGCCCTCGGTGCGACGCAGGGCTTCTCCACGGACTGCTGACATGGAACCCTGGGTCGTTTCAACCGGGCTGATCTTCCTCTACCTGATCGCGACCATCGTGATCGGGGTGCTGGCCAACCGCAGGGGCACGGCGAACATGGAGGACTTCTTCCTCTATGGCCGGCAGGCCGGTTTCATCGTGCTGTACCTGACCGTGGTCGCGACCTTCCACTCGGCGTTCGCGTTTCTGGGGTCGGGGGGGTTCTTCTACACGCACGGGATCGGGTTCTGGATGGCCGGGACGTGGACGGTGCTCGTCGGTGCGATCACCTACACGATCGGGACGCGGATCTGGGCGCTGGGGAAGAAGTTCGGCTACATCACCCCGGCCGACATGCTCGCGGACTTCTACGAGAGCGAAGGGGTGCGCGTCGCGGTGGCCCTGGTCTCGGTGCTGTTCACGCTGGTGTACATCCAGGTGCAGTCCGCCGGCCTCGGGTACATCCTCTCCGTCGCGACGGGCGACCGGATCTCCTTCGAGCTTGCGTCGGCGATCCTGCTGGTCGTGGCCGCCGGCTACCTCATGGTCGGGGGCCTGCGGGCCGTGTACTGGACCGACGTGATTCAGGGCGTGTGGATGTACGTGGCCGTTTGGGGGGGAAGCCTCCTGCTGACCTACAAGCTCTTCGGCGGACCCGTCGAGCTGTGGCGCCGGCTGGCCGCGGAGCGCCCGGAGATGCTGAGCCTGCCCGGGCCGGAGGGGTTCTTCACGCCGGGGATGTGGTTCGGAATGACGATCGCGCTCTCGTTCGGGATCATCTTCCAGCCGCACATGATGATCCGGTACTTCACGGCCGCCTCGAGCAAGACCCTCAAGCTCCTGGGCGCCACGACCCCGATCTACCTGATGACGCTCTTCATTCCCGCGGCGTTCGTGGGGCTCGGCGGCGCGCTGATCCTGCCCGACCTGGCCACCCCGGACCGCGTCTTTCCGGAGCTGCTCTTCCGCTTTGCGCCGCCCTGGCTGACCGGACTGATCCTGGCCGGTGCGACCGCGGCCGCGATGTCGACGCTCGACTCGATCCTGCACTCGAACATGACCGTGCTCACACGGGACGTGTACCAGCGCTACGTCGCGCCCGACCGGAGCCAGCGCCACTACCTGGCATTCGGACGCTGCGTGGTGGTCGTGCTGCTGGTGGTGGGGTGGCTGCTGACCGTGGTCAACCTCGACTATCTGGTCGTGCTGGTGATGCTGTCCGGCGTGGGCGCGCTGCAGCTGATGCCGGGAGTCCTGGGCGTCCTGTACCCGACCAGGGGGCGCCTCACCACGGGAGCCGGGGTCGTTGCGGGGATCGGTGCCGGGCTGGTGACGCTTTACCTGACGCGCGTGCAGTTCTATCAGCCCTTCGGCGTGCACGAGGCGGTGTGGTCTCTCGGGGTCAATTTCGTGGTGACCATCATTGTTTCGCAGGTGACCCGGCAACCCTCGAAAGCCACCGTCGACCGGATTCACGGGGAGGTTGAGCGCTTCGTCTACGGGGACTGACGCGGTCGGGTCAACCGGATGTGTGCAGTTTTCGAGGCTGGCGAGCCTTCAAACGGGGGTGCTTGACGGTTCAGAAGCACACCAAAACGCGAGATTGGCGCTCAAAACCGTATACAAACCCTCGCGCACCCTTGCGAACCGGGGATTCGGTCCCCACCTTGCCCCCGTTCCCCAAACCAGTCCACTCCAAAAGAGGAGAGAGACCGTGGACAAGAATTGGGTAGTGGGATCCGTTGTCGCGGGCATCGCGATGTTCGTGGTCAACCTGATCCTGGGGGCGATCAATGTCGACCTGCTGTCTGCCTCCATGGGAGCCGCGTTCACCGCGAATTCGATCGTGGGGCACCTGTTCGCGGGTGCCGTGCTCGCCACGGTGCTCGGCTGGAACGGCGCCAGCGACGCCGCCGGCGCGGGCAAGGCGGGAGCGACATTCGGTGTCCTTCTGGGCCTTGCCGGCCAGATCGGTGGCATGGGGTTCGACGTCATGGGCCTCATCGGCGCCATTCTGACCGGCGCCATCGTCTACGGGGTCAGCGGCGCCGTCATGACGATGGCACCCACCGGGGGTGGTGACTAACTCTTTCCGGCCTTGAAGGCCGAACGGCCTGAGGCTTCAACGACCGCTCCCGGAACCGGACCGCCGCCACGGGTGCCCCCACGCCCCCGGGATGGCGGATGCGGAGGCCAGACCGCAGCCGGTTTCGGGAGCGGTCGTGCGTTTGTAACGTCCGAGGGATGCCGCCACACAACCCTACCGTTCGTCTCA
Source organism: Gemmatimonadota bacterium (assembly GCA_009841165.1). GTDB lineage: Bacteria > Gemmatimonadota > Gemmatimonadetes > Longimicrobiales > Gaopeijiaceae > Bin94. The sequence continues at coordinate 2,348 of VXMI01000158.1, forward strand.
ATTCCCTGGCCAGCGGAAGCGCGCCGTACCGGTACCGGCAGGAAGAGCTGGTGCCCCTCGGCTACGAGTTCTTCTCGAACTCGTTTGCCAACTTCGACCGCATGGCGCGGGTGTACGCCAACGCCGGAATCGATGCCCGGCAGGTCTCGATGCCGCTGGAATGGTACCGCGGGCCGCGCACCTTTTCGGAACGCAACGACGTCTACATCGGGAGTTCGCTGGCGATCCTCGAGGAGGTCGCCACACGATGCCTGGACCAGGCCCGGCTGGAGCCCGCCGAGTTGGGAGGCCTCGTCGTCGTGTCCAGCACCGGGCTCGCGACCCCCACCCTGGACGCACTGCTCATGGAGCGGTTGCGGCTGCCGCCGGACATCCGGCGCCTGCCGATCTTCGGTCTTGGCTGCGCGGGCGGAGTGCTGGGGCTGGCCCGTGCCGCCGCGATGTGCCGGGCCGAGCCCGAACTGAACGTCCTTTTCCTCACCGTCGAACTGTGCTCGCTCACATTCCAGAAGGACGACGCGTCGAAGGGCAACGTCGTGGCGGCCGCGCTCTTCGGGGACGGAGCCGCGGGCGCGGTGCTGAGCACGTCGGGCCACGGACCGGTGGTCGGGGACTGGGGCGAGTACACCTGGCCGCGCTCCCTGGACGTCATGGGTTGGGACTTCGGTGAAGCGGGCGAGTTCGGCGTCCTGTTTTCGCGCAGCATTCCGGACATCGTGAGGCGGCGTTTTCGCGGTGCCGTCGAGGGATTCCTGGAGTCCCGCGACCTCTCGCTGGACGACATCGATCTGTACGCCGCGCACCCCGGCGGAGCGCGGGTCCTGGATTCGCTGGAACGAGCGCTCGATCTGCCCCCGGATGCCTTGATCCACTCCCGGGAGGTCCTTCGCCGTCACGGAAACATGTCCGCACCCACGGCATTGTTCGTCCTGGAACGGGCCCTGCGGGCGGGTGCCACGGGACGCATCCTGCTCACCTCGCTCGGCCCCGGATTCACCGCCGCGATGATGCTGATCGAGGCATGACCCTGATCCTGCTCATCGTCGCCCTTCAGCATCTGGGCTACCTCGCCCTTTCCAGGCGCAACGCCACCCGGCTCCTGGCCCGGGGCGGTGAAGAGGTCGGGCGCCGGCATCTTCCGCTCTTCGTCGCGGTGTACGTTGCCTGGTTCGTGGCGATGGCCGTGTTCATCGACCCAGGCACGCCCCCGAGCCCCTGGTGGATCGGGGTCTATCTGCTGCTGCAGGCGTTCCGTGCCTGGGTCATGCTGAGCCTGGGCGAGTACTGGACCGTGCGCGTCATCACGGTCCCGGGCGTCCCGCTGGTCGTGCGGGGTCCCTACCGCTTCATGCGCCACCCGAACTACGCGCTCGTGGTGGGCGAGGTCGTGTCGGTTCCCATGATCTTCGGGGCATGGCGCATAGCGGCCATCATGGGGCTGCTCGTCACACTTGCCGTGGTCCTGCGAATCCGGGTCGAGGACGCCGCCCTGGCGCCGAAGCGCTAGCCGTCCAGCCGGTCGTCGATGTCGTAGCCGGCCGAGGCCCAGCCGGATGCCTGTCCCGCAGGGTCGAAGGTGACGTCGACGCGCCCCAGCCGCATGCCGCCCCACCCGACCTGGTGCACCACCGTGAAGCCCGTGCGGGGCCGTGGCCCCGTGCGATCCCGTTCGAAGAGCTCCGCCTCGTCGAGGAAGGTGTGGGTATGGCCGCCAAGGATCAGGTCGATGTCGGGCACCGCTTCGGCCAGCGTGCGGTCGCTGGGGCGCCCGGGGTCGCGATAGACGTACCCCAGATGTGACAGGCAGATCACCAGCGCGCACCCCTGCCCGCGCAACTCACGGCAGGCGGCCCGCGCAGCGGCAATCGGGTCGGTGTAGCGCACCCCTTCGTGCAGCCTCGCAAGCACCAGCCTCTCGAAGGCGATGCCGAGGCCGAAGATCCCGGCCCTGACCCCGCCGAACTCGCGGATCGTGTACGGCCGCACGTGCCCCTCCAGTGCCGACCCGCTCACGTCGTAGTTGGCCGACACGAACTCGAACCCGGCCTCGGGCAGCATCGCCACCAGCCCGTCCACCCCGTTGTCGAAGTCGTGATTCCCCAGCGTGGCCACGTCGTAGCCCATCGCGGTCATCGCGCGGAACTCGAGCTCACCGCCGAAGAAGTTGAAGTACGGCGTGCCCTGGAAGATGTCCCCCGCGTCCAGGAGCAGGACGTGCTCGTTCTCCGCCCGCACCCGCCGGATCAATGTGGCGCGCCGTGCCGCTCCCCCGAGCCCGGCGAACGGACCGCCATCGTCGGGGAACGGGTCCATGCGGG
>VXMI01000191.1 GCA_009841165.1 Gemmatimonadota bacterium
ACTGGATCCGGGAGCGGTTGTAGCGGGCGCCAGCTATATCGGCGGCTCGCGGCGATCCGTCAACCCGACAGCAGCTTGCGTGCGAGAAACCTCGCGGCCTCCCGTTCAGCCCAGAAGCGCGGGCGCCACGGGAGCACACCCTCGACGAATCCGAGGTGGCCTCCGCGGTCGGTGAAGGCCACTGTCAGGTGGGAATTAGCGGCGACGATCTTCTCGGGCGCCGCGCCGCGGGGCATGAACGGGTCGTCGCGGGACTGGATGAGCAGGGTCGCAACGCGAATGTGCGGGAGGTCGCGGCGCACATCGGCTTGAGCATAGTAGTCGTCGGCCCCCGAGAAGCCGTGCAGCGGTGCCGTAAAGGCGTCGTCGAAGTCCTTGAGCGTCCGGGCTGCGAGAACGCGGCTCACATCGGCTTCGCCGTTGAGCAGGTGCCGTTTTGCACGGACCTTGCGCCGGAGCGAGCGCAGAAAACGGATGCCGTAGGTGCGACTCAAGGCACCGCTTGACAGGCGCTCGGCGCTGCCCGGCAAATCGAAGGGCACCGATACTGCCACCGCGGCGCCAATCGCTGCCTGTTCACCGTGCGTGCCCAGATACTTGAGGAGCACGTTGCCCCCAAGACTGAACCCCGCAGCTCCGATGGGGCGCCCGGGATAGCTCCGCCGCAGTCGTACAACGACGTGCGACAGATCCCCGGTGTCGCCCGAATGGTAGCAGCGGGCAAGGCGATTGGGCTCGCCGCCGCAGCCCCGGAAGTTCATGCCCACCCCCTGGATCCCGCGATCGGCGAGTTCGCGAAACACCGCCGACATGTACCGTCGCCGCGTCGAGCCTTCAAGACCGTGCAAGAGCACGACGAGCGGCGCGCCAGGGGCGGGTTCCGGGGCGAAATCGAGGTCGATGAAGTCGCCGTCCGGGGTGTCCAGCCTGCGACGTTCCAACGGAAACGCCGCGCGAGACCGAAAGTACCTTCCGGCCAGGGTTTGCGCGTGCGGGCTACGGATCCACCAGGCAGCCCGGAAGCCCGAACCGGGGACATGTGCCGACATTGTCTGGCGGCTCCTTTCGCCAAGCCGGTGATCATCGGACGACCCGGGGCGGCGATTCTCCGTTCGCCGCGGCCGGTGAGAAATACCCGCCGACCTCGTGGCTGGCGTCCTCGCCCCCTTCACGATAGCCTATCCGGTGGCCGAGCACGGGAGTCCACGGTCGGACACACCCCCGGAAACCGCTCCTGCCGCCGTGCCGACAACACCCGGAAACTCCCCAATCAGGAGCCTCAACACCTTGTCCACCAGATCCGAAGTCTTCACCTCCCGCTGGGGAATGCTGCTCGCCATGCTCGGGATGGCCATCGGGACCGGAAACATCTGGCGCTTCCCGCGCATCGCGGCCTCGAACGGGGGCGGCTCGTTCCTCGTGGCGTGGGTGATCTTCCTGCTGCTGTGGTCGATCCCGCTGCTCATCCTCGAATTCGGGATGGGGAAGGGCACGCGGCGGGGCAGCATCGGCTCCTTCGTCAAGACGATCGGGCCGAAGTTCGCGTGGATGGGGGCGTGGATCGCGTGGGTCGCGGTCGCCATCCTCTTCTACTACACGGTGGTGATGGGCTGGACGATCCGGTTCTTCTTCGCGACGGTCACGGGCGAGATCCCGACCGAGATGCCCGGGAGCTTCTGGGACGCCTTCAACTCGACGCCGCAAGCGGTCGGGTTCCACGCGCTGGCGGTGGGACTCGGCATCTTCGTGGTCGCGCGAGGGGTGCGGGGCATCGAGAAGGCGGCCCGGTTCCTCATTCCGTCGCTCGTCATCCTGGTCGTGGTGCTCGCCATCAAGGCGCTCACGCTGCCCGGGGCGTCCGAGGGGCTCGCGTTCCTCTTCACCCCCGACTTCAGCGAACTCGGCGACGTCCGGATCTGGCTGGAGGCGCTTACCCAGAACGCATGGGACACCGGCGCCGGATGGGGACTGGTCCTTACCTATGCGGTGTACATGCGGTCGCGTGAGGATACGGCGCTCAACGCCTTCGTGATCGGCTTCGGCAACAACTCGATGTCGCTGCTGGCGGGGATCATGGTGCTGTGCACGATCTTCTCGGTCATGCCCGAAGCGGCGGGCGAGATCGTCGGCGCGGGCAACGAGGGGCTCACCTTCATCTGGGTTCCGCAGCTCTTCGCGCAGATCCCCGGCGGCCAGTTCTTCATGGGGCTCTTCTTCCTGGCGCTCGTCTTCGCCGCCTGGTCGAGCCTTGTGGCGATGATCGAGCTCGCGGTGCGCATCCTCATCGACCTGGGGCTGACCCGGAAGCGCGCAATCATCGCGGTCGGGTCCACCGGCTTCCTCCTGGGAATCCCCTCTGCGCTCCGGCTCGGGATTTTCCAGAACCAGGACTGGGTCTGGGGGGTCGGGCTCATGCTGTCGGGCTTCTTCTTCGCCTTTGCGGTGCTCAGGTACGGCGTGACGAAGTGGCGCGAGAAGTTCATCAACACCAGCGACTCCGACGTCAGGATCGGACGCTGGTGGGATTGGGCCATGCGGCTCGTGGCTGTCGAGGCCGTCGTTCTCACGGTCTGGTTCCTCATCCAGGCCGGTGGCGACAACTTCTGGTCGGCCGAGACGTGGACGCTCTTCTCGCCGTACAACGTGGGCTCGGTGCTCATCCAGTTCGGCGTCGTGCTCCTCGGCCTGCTCGCCCTGAACCGGTGGATGGCGAACCGGATCATGGCCCTCCAGGACGGCGGCGGAGCCGACTGACCCGGGCTGAATTCCGCCAGTGGCCGTTCACGACGCGTACGCCAGGCTCACCCCCTACGAGTTGCTCCTCCCGGAGCCCGACTTCGCCGACCGCCGCTTTCCCGCGATCGGCGACGAAGCGGTGCAACAGGGAGTCGACACCGGCAATCCGGCCGCGTTCGTGATGCTTGGAGCGGTGCAGGGGGCGCTGGCGGAACTGCGCGAGGAAGATGCCCCGCCCGAATCGGTCCACGACCACGGCAGCGTACTGTACTTCGTCTACCACCTGTGGCGGACGGCCGGCGCGGTGGTTGTTGCGCAACAAAAAACGTTGCGCGCCCTGTTGTCCGGCGACGCCGGACAACAGGGCCCCGGCCCCAAGTCGTTGTGGGCCAACGAACTTGCCGGTGGAGCGGGGTACATCCAATTGCCTCAGCATCTCGTCTGGATCGAGGAGGCGCGCAACGGCCCGCCCGAGTCGGTAGATGGCTTCTTCTGGTTCGGCGACGCCCACCGCGCGTGCCACCTGGCCCTCGTCGCAGGGATGCGCGGCGACCGCCCCGGCTTCGCCGTCGTGCCCGTCCCCCCACAACCTCTCGACGCCCTGCCCGGATGGGCCGCCGGACCCGCACGGGAAGGCGGGGGCGACTTCGAAACCTCGCTCCCCGGCGCCGAACTCGACGGCCTCATCGGAATCCGCACGCCCGCGGAGGTCTTCAAGCTGGCCACGCTTCTCCTGCGGCGCCTGGTGATGGAACGGTCAGGCGATTACGCGTCGCCGGCACGCGCTCCTGACCCCGCACGCCCGCACGACGATTCCCCCGTTTCCGCCGGACCCACGCCGTCCGCCCTCCCCTACGTCACTCTCTAACCGACCCATGAGCCCCCGAGAATCCAAAAAAGCCCGGACCGCCCGGGCAGCCCAGATCTACGAGATCCTCCTGGCCGAATACCCCGACGCGGAGTGCGCGCTCCGGCACGCGTCTCCCTACGAGCTCGCCGTCGCGACCATCCTGTCGGCCCAGTGCACGGACGCGCGGGTGAACATGGTCACGCCCGAACTCTTCCGCCGCTACCCGGACCCCGAGTCGCTCGCGGACGCGCTCCCGCAGGAGCTGGAAGAGGTCATCCGGTCGACCGGGTTTTTCCGCAACAAGACCCGCAACCTGATCGGCATGGCCAACTTCCTGGTCGACGAGCACGGCGGCGAGCTGCCCCGCAACATGAAGGAACTCTCGGCGCTCCCCGGCATCGGCCGCAAGACCGCCAACGTCATCCTGGGCAACGCCTTCGGGATCGACGAGGGCGTGGTCGTCGACACGCACGTGAAGCGCCTCTCGGGACGCATGCGCTTCACCGCGCAGACTACCCCGGACAGGATCGAAAAGGACCTCATGGCCATCTTTCCGCGCCGCGTCTGGACGATGCTGGCGCACCTGCTCATCTATCACGGGCGCCAGGTCTGCCTCGCCCGCAAGCCGCGCTGCAACCAGTGCGCGATCTCGCACCTGTGCCCGTCGAGCGCCGTGTAACACCACCCGTATCAAGGACCAGATGATGCCCACCAGATCCGACGCCGTCGCACTCCTCGAGGAATGGGTCGCGAGCGAAGCGCTGAGGAAGCACATGTACGCCGTCGAAGCCGCCGTCCGGCACTACGCCCGCCTCATGGGCGAGGACGAGGATCTCTGGGGCCTGGCCGGGCTCCTGCACGACCTGGACTGGGAGCGCCATCCCGACGAGCACCCGCACATCGGCGTGGCGCGGCTGCGCGAACTCGGCTATCCGGAAGAAGTCGTCCACGCGATCGAGGCGCACGCGTACCCGGACCGCACGGACGTAGTCCCCGAGACAAGTTGCATCGGATTTACAACTGGTTGCATCCGATAGACTTAGGAG
>VXMI01000222.1 GCA_009841165.1 Gemmatimonadota bacterium
TGCGGGGGAGGGGGCGACCGCCGGGGACGCGCCGGCCGACGGCGGGGCCGCGTTCCAGCCGGGCGACCGGGTCGCATACGGCAGCGTGATCGGCGGCTACAGCGAGCGCCGGGTGATCGCCGCGGACCGCCTGGTCCGCATCCCCGACGGAGTCGCCGCCGAAGCCGCCGCGGCCGCCATGCTCAAGGGCATGACGTCGTGGTACCTCTGCCGCCGCACCTACCGGGTGGCGGCGGGCGAGACGGTGCTCGTGCACGCGGCGGCGGGCGGCGTGGGGACGATCCTCTCGCAGTGGTGCAAGGTGTTGGGCGCGAACGTGATAGGCACCGTCGGCAGCGCCGCGAAGGGCGAAGTGGCGCGGGAACACGGATGCGACCACGTCGTCCTCTACAAGGAGGAGGACTTCGTCGAGCGCGTGCGCGAGATCACCGGAGGCGAGGGCGTGCCGGTGGTGTTCGACGGCGTCGGGGCCGCCACCTTCGAGGGGTCGCTGCAGTGCCTCGCGAAGTTCGGCATGATGATCACCTTCGGGAACGCGTCGGGGGCCGTGCCGCCGTTCAACCTGCTGCGGCTGAGCGCGAAGTGTCTCACCGTGGCGAGGCCGTCGCTCATGCCGTACGTGGAGCGTCGCCAGGACCTGGAGGACGCTGCTGGCGAGCTGCTCGGGCACATCCGGGCAGGCGACATTCGCATCACGATCGGCCAGCGCTTTGCGCTCGAGGAAGCCGCCGAGGCCCACGGCGCACTGGAGTCCCGTCAAACCCACGGATGCACGGTGCTGATTCCGTGACAACTGGACATTACATATTGACAAGCAGAGTTTACAAATGACGATCATGACCGCCACGCCTCCGGCCTCCGCGCGCGCCACACGGCTGCTCGCGAGCCTGGGGATCGACGACCTCAACCCCGGCGGATTCTGCGGCGAGTGGGTGGGATCGGGCCCGGAGCTCGATGTCCACACGCCGATCGACGGCTCGCGCATTGCGACTGTGCGGCAGGTCACCGAGGACGAGTACGATCGGATCGTCGCGCGTGCCCACGAGGCCTTCCTGCAGTGGCGCACCGTGCCCGCGCCGAAGCGGGGCGAGGTCGTGCGGCAGATCGGGGAGCGGCTGCGCGAGCACAAGGCGGCGCTGGGCCGGCTGGTCACCCTCGAGATGGGCAAGATCCTGACCGAGGGCGAGGGCGAGGTCCAGGAGATGATCGACATCTGCGACTTCGCGACCGGCCTCTCGCGGCAGCTCTACGGCCTTTCCATGCACTCGGAGCGGCCGGACCACCGAATGTCCGAGCAGTGGCATCCGCTGGGCGTGGTCGGGGTCATCACGGCGTTCAACTTTCCCGTGGCGGTGTGGAGCTGGAACACGGCGATCGCGGCGGTCTGCGGCGACGCCGTCGTGTGGAAGCCGTCGAGCCAGACTCCGCTGACGGCGATCGCGTGCACCCGCATTGCGGCCGAGGTGGCGCGCGAGAACGGGCATGACCCCGCAATCTTCTCGCTGGTGGTGGGGAGAGGGTCCACGGTTGGGGACCGGCTCCTCCATGACCGGCGCATACCGCTGGTTTCGGCCACGGGGAGCTGCAGGATGGGGTACCGGGTCGCGCGGGTCGTGGGCGAGCGCCTGGGACGCACCATACTCGAACTCGGAGGGAACAACGCGATCATCGTGACGCCGCACGCGAACATGGACCTGGTGCTGCCGGCGATCCTGTTCGGCGCCGTGGGCACGGCGGGGCAGCGGTGCACGAGCACGCGGCGGATCATCGTGCACGAGTCGATCCGGGACGAACTCACCCGGCGTTTGGTTACCGCCTACCGGGACGTGCGGATCGGCGACCCCCTCGATTCGGCGACGCTGATGGGCCCGGTGGTGAACCGTCAGGCGGTTCTCGACCTCGAGGCCGCCGTGCGCCGGGTGACGGAAGAGGGCGGCGAGGTCCTGTACGGGGGCGAGCGGCTGGACGGCCCCGGTTTCCCCGGCGGGCACTACGTCACGCCCTGCATCGCCACGGCGCGCAACGAGTTCGACATCGTGCAGGAGGAAACGTTCGCGCCGATCCTGTACGTCATCGGCTACGGCAGCGCGGACGCGACGCCGGCCGAGGCGGTGGACGAGGTGCGCGAGGCGATTGCGCTCCATAACGACGTCCCGCAGGGGCTGTCTTCGGCGATCTTCACCGACCACATGCGCGAGGCGGAGTTGTTCCTGTCCCACCGGGGCAGCGACTGCGGGATCGCCAACGTGAACATCGGCACCAGCGGCGCGGAGATCGGCGGGGCTTTCGGGGGCGAGAAGGAGACCGGAGGCGGGCGCGAGTCGGGGTCGGACGCGTGGAAGGCGTACATGCGGCGGCAGACGAATACGGTCAACTGGAGTCCGGAGCTGCCGCTGGCGCAGGGGGTGCGGTTCGGGTAGGACGCGGGGGGGCGAGCGCCCTGTCGCGTTCAGAATTGTTGTAAAACGTCCCCGACCCGGCCGATTTTCAACAATTATCAGTCGGACGACCGGGCGTAGTGGAGTGCGGACGGCAGCTTGCAGGAGGGCTCGAACTCGTCGAAGCCGGCACACCGGCCAGGGCAAGCCGGACACCGGGTCTGCACATCAGCGCGCCCGTTCGTACAGCACCGCGTCCACGACCCGGGCGGCCGCGAGCCCGTACTCGTCGGCAACAGCATCGAGCTGGTCACCCGCGTCCAGGCGCGCGACCACCGTGGCCGTCGCGATGCGCGACCCGGCGATCGTCGGTCTGCCGAACGCGGTTTCGGGATCGAGGGCGATGGTTCGGTTGTCCGGTACCCCGCGGGGCGCGAAGGGGTAGAGTCTCGCGGGAAGTCCCTCGTCGTCCCGTTCGATGCGCTGGAGGGACGCCGAGAGCATCTGTCGAATGCCAAGCCGGTCGGAGCAGGAGAGCTCGTACAGTTTGCCGAGAGCGTCGAGCACCATGTCCCCGCCGGACGTGTTCATCTCTTCGCGGAGCAGGAGGCGGTCGGTCCCGAGGGCTTTCTCGGCGTTCTCGATTGCCGTGCCCGTCGCGGCCATCCTTCCGGCGTCTTCCGAGCGGAAGGCTCGCAGCACGTGCGCCTCGACAAGGTTGTTGAACGTGATCAGGCCGGTCCGGGCCGGCGCCCGGATCAGGGGCTTGCTGGGGGCCGCCCGCGATCTGCGGCTGAAGGACCGGCCGACGATCCAGTAGCGAAGCGTGCGTGGGGAGATGCCGAGGTGGCGCGCGGCAGCCGAGAAGGTGTATAGCGGGCTGTCGCGGTGGTCATCGGCATTGACTTGCGCGGTGGACATCGGCTCGTGGATCGCCCGGGTGTCGCTGAAAGGTGTGACAACGGGTCTGTAGCGTACGCGCGCGACGCCGCGTGCTGCAACCGCCGCCCCTTCAATCGCCGGTGGCAGGTGAGCGGGGCGCGCGCCCGGGCGAACCGCGGCTCAGGGGCTGTAGACGTAGACGACCGGCAGCTGGGCGATGTCGGTGACGCCCGTGTCGGTGTGGTGATAGATGTTCATGCGCCCCGTGCCGCAGTCGCCGAACGCGTCGCAGGACACCGTCCCGACCAGGCCGCGCATGGAAGTCGCCCCCACCTGCCGGCGCAGCGCCGCGCGGTCGATGTGCAGCCGGTCGCCTTCCTCCACCGCAACGGCGTCGATGGCCGAGAGGAGGATGGTGGTCGCGTCGTAGGAGTGCGCCCAGTACGGCGATCCCGGGAAACCGCCGTACCGGTTGTCGAACGCCTGCAGAACCTGCTCTCCGCTGCGCCCCGTCACCTCGTTGACGTTCGCGCCAAAGCCCGCTTCGGGTCCGGCGAAGTACATGCCCTCCGATTGCGGCGTCTCCAGGAATGCCGAGACCAGAAGTGCGGCCGCCGAGATCAGGGTCGTCCCCTCCAGCCCGTCGAAGGCCCGCGCCTGCGCGGCGAAGGCCGATCCCTCGGTGATGAACAGCGGGAAGAAGATGGCGTCCGGGCCAGCCGCCGCGAACTCCGCGAGAACGGCCGTCATGTCGGTTTCGCCCTTTGCGATTGCGGCCTCTACCGGCACTTCGCCGCCGAGCTCTCCGAATGCGCCGGCAAACGCCGCGACAAGGGCGGTGGTGTACGCGTCGCCGTCGTGAAGGGTGACCACGCTCCGCAGCCCCAGCTCGTTGTACACGAAGTCCGACAGAGCGCGAGCCTGGTGGAGGTCGTTGGACGACACGCGAAAGTAGCCGGGGTGATAGTCGGGATTCGCGTTCCCGGCCAGGTCCGAGGTCAGGTGCGGCGACGTATTGCTCGGCGAAATCATGACCATCCCCGCCTCGCTAACGATGGGCGATGCCGCCACGGCCGCGGCCGAGCAGTTCGTACCGACGATGCCGGCCACCTTTGGATCGCCGCTGATTCCGAGCGCGCCCGCGCGGCCGCCCTCCGGCGAGCAGCTCGTGTCGACGGGGTTGCCCAGCTCGACCTGGCGCCCGTGTACGGTTCCCATGTCCTCGACGGCGAACTCCGCTCCGCGCCTGGCCACTTCCCCGAGCGTCGGCGCTACCCTGATCGAGAGCAGCGTGCGGATCTGCACCGCCTCGCCCGGCTCGACCGTGACCGCACCCAGCGGCCCGGGCTGGAACGGCGGGACCGTGGGC
>VXMI01000225.1:0-32700 GCA_009841165.1 Gemmatimonadota bacterium
GCGTCAGATGTGTATACGCGCCAGATCCGGGCCCTCCCTCTCGCCCGAGCCCACTTTCCTGGCCTTCCTGCCGATCCTGTGCGCCGTCTGGGCGGACGGGCTCATGGAGGATGCCGAGCTGGACGCTGTATCGGGCGCGCTCGAGGGGGCCGAGTGGATGACCCCGGAGGGCCGGGCGGAGGTGTATGCATGGCTTGATCCCACTGCTCCGCCCGCCGCCCCCGTCTTTGCCGAGGCGGTGAAGCGGATCCGTGGCGGGGCCCGCGGCTGCGTCACCCTCTCGCGTGCCGGGGTCACCGTCGCCCAGCGAGCCATGCGGCACCAGATGCACCTCCGTGCGCTGGAGGGCGTCGGACCGGACGACGGCGCGCTGGCGGAGGCACACGTCGTCCCCTGGCGTGACCAGGCCCTCGCGACGCTCGGCCGTGTCGAACTGGAGTTGGGACTCGCCGGACCCGAGGCTCTCCGGGAGCTGACCGGGGCCGCGGACGAACGGGAGTTGCCGGCCGAGCCGCCCCCGGGGGTCGTGGACGAGATCGCGGCTCATATCCACGGCGGCTACCACCAGGTCAGGTCACGGGTCCGCGACGCACTTGCCCGTCCGGACCTGAGCATTCCGGACGAGATCCCGCGCGGCGAGTACCGCGAGCGGACGCTGGCCGCGGTCAAGGTTCTGGCCGACATGGGCCTGGGCGTGGCCGCCTATCCGCGGGAGTGGGGCGGGCTGGGAGATCCCGGCGCCGCGGTGGCGGCCTTCGAGGAACTCGCGCTCGGAGACCTCAGCGTGCTGGTCAAGTTCGGCGTGCAGTTCGGCCTCTTCGGCGGCAGCATCGCGCAGCTGGGGACCGAAAAGCATCACCGCCGCTACCTGCGGCAGGTTGCCACCCTGGCGCTGCCCGGCTGCTACGCGATGACCGAGACCGGACACGGCTCCAATGTGCGGGACCTACGCACGACCGCCGACTACGACGCCACGACCGGCGAGTTCGTCATCAACACGCCCGATGACGACGCCCGCAAGGACTACATCGGCAACGCCGCGCTGCACGGACGCATGGCCACCGTCTTCGCGCGGCTTCGGCTCGGTCACGACGATCATGGGGTTCACGCCTTCCTGGTCCATATCCGCGATGCCCACGGCCGCGTCGCGCCCGGGGTCCACATCGAGGACTGCGGTGCGAAGGAAGGGCTGAACGGCGTCGACAACGGTCGCATCCGGTTCGACGGCGTCCGGGTCGGGGCCGACGCGCTGCTCGACCGCTTCGCGCGCATCACCCCGGACGGCGAGTACGAGAGCCCCATCCCGAGCGCGGGCCGACGCTTCTTCACCATGCTGGGCACACTCGTCGCGGGGAGGATCAGCATCGCGGCCGCTTCGCAGACCGTCACCAGGAAGGCGCTCACGATCGCGGTCCGCTACACCGCGCGACGGCGCCAGTTCGGTCCGGCCGGCGGCGCTGAAGTCCCCGTCCTCGACTACCTGTCGGTCCAGCGTGAACTCCTCCCCCGCCTGGCCGCCTCCTACGCCGTGGGCTTCGCGGTGCGTGACCTGACCCGCCGGTTTGCGAGCCCCGACACCGACCGCCTTGCACTCGAGGTGCGCGCCGCCGGGCTCAAGGCCGCCGCGTCGCGGCTCGCGATGGACACGCTGCAGGCGTGCCGCGAAGCGTGCGGCGGCCAGGGCTATCTGGCCGCGAATCAGTTCGCCCGCCTCAAGGCCGACACCGATGTCTTCACCACCTTCGAGGGCGCCAACCCGGTGCTCCTGCAGCTGGTCGCAAAAGGGCTCCTGTCACGCTTCCGCAGGGACCTCGGAGACCTGACGATGTGGGGGATGGCACGCTACCTCGCCGAACTGGCCGGCACACGGCTGGCGGAGATGAACCCGGTCGTCACCCGCAGAACCGACCCGGACCACCTGGCCGACCCCGAGTTCCAGCTCGCTGCCTTCCACTACCGCGAACAACGGCTGATGCGCTCGGCCGCGCGGCGCGTCAAGGCCCGCATGGACCAGGGGATGGACAGCTTCGATGCGGTCAACGCCTGCCAGGACCACCTGATCACCCTGGCCCGCGCGCACGTGGACCGGATCGTGCTCGAAGCCGCGCTCAAGGCGCTGGCGGGAATGGACGAATGCGACGGCAAGGAGCTGATCGCCCGCGTGATCGCGCTCCATGGCCTGGCGACGCTCGAAACCGACCGCGCCTGGTTCCTCGAGACGGGGTACTTCGAGCCCGCCAAGAGCGAAGCCGTGCGCCGCGAGGTCAACGCGCTATGCAGGGAGCTGGCTCCGCGGGCATGCGAGCTTGTGGACGCGTTCCGGATACCGGACGAGTTGCTGGCCGCGCCGATCGGGAAGGGGGGGTAGCATCGGTTGGTGGAGGTGGGAATATGGTAAGTGACACGGCGAGACCCTGGATACCTGCCTGGGTGGCGGTCGCTTGTGCGATCTGCCTCCCGGGGACATCGCCCCTGAACGCACAGGAGGTGATCGAGCTGCCGGCTGAGGACCGATGGCTGGACGCCGACTTCGAGGAACTCTACCGCATAGGGTCGCTGCACGACGGCTGGGACGCCTTCGGCCAGGTTGCGTATGTCGACTTCGATGCTGCTGGCAACCTTCATGTCCTCGATGGTCAGGCAGCGCAGATCACGGTCGTGGACCTCCAGGGGAATCCGTTGCGCCGGTTCGGCCGGGTGGGCGAGGGCCCCGGCGAGTTCAGCGCGGGCGGCACTTGGACGTTCAGCGTGCTCGGCGATCAGCGCATTGCGGTCTACGACGCGAACCGACGCGCCTTCGACCTCTTCAATCCGGACGGCGAGTTCGAACGAAGAATCCCGCTGGATGGCCCAACCTTCATCTCGATCCCGGACCTGCAGACCGATCCCACATCCGAGTCCCTCGTGTCGACCGGCGAGGTCCAGTACCTCGACTGGACTCCACTTGCACGACCGTCGTTCCGGTACGTCATGCGTTACGGACTGAGCGGGGAGAGAGTCGAGGCCGACACCCTGGCTGCGGGGTGGCAGCCGCCGGGAGACCTGCTCGCCTTCGCCCCCGAGTTCAGGGTCGGCGTGCTGCCCGACGGCGGCGTGGCCTTCACCGACTCATCCACCTACAGGATCAGGATCACCGGCCCGGACGGCAGGGTGTCTCGTCTCCTGACCAGGCCGTTTCGGCCGGAGCCCGTGAGTCGCCGACACAGGGCGGAGTTTCTCGAGCGTGCGCCGGAGTCGATTCGTCGGCGGGCAGAGTCCGGGGCGTTCGAGTTCCACCACGAGATTCCGGTAGTCCGGGACCTGCGAACGAGTCGGAAGGGGACGATCTGGGTGCTCCGAAGAGGCGACGAACCCGATAGCGCCGGACCCATCGACCTGATTGCTCCGGATGGCCGCTATCTGGGCACCTTTCCTGCCGGCGCCACCGATCTTCCATCGGCGTTCGGCCCCGAGGGTCTGGTGGCATTCGTGGAACGAGACGATCTGGATGTTCCCACCGTCGTGGTGAGGAGGCTGCCACCGGGATTGCAGTAGGCGGTTCGGCGGCCCCACTGGGTGTTCACTTTCCGCGATCTGGACCGACAAGAACCCCGGGCTGGAATGAATCGCGATGGCGGGCGTAACCGAGAGCGATACCGGTCGTACGTTGCACCGGCTTCCAGTCTCCCCTTTTGGAGGATCGTATGGTGATCCCACTGCCACCCACCCATGCCGACTTCTCCCGGTTTTGGAACGTGCAATGTGCCGGATCCGCGTGGCGTTGGCGGTGGGCATCGCTTCTGCGGTTGATCGGGCCGGCGGCGCTCGCCGTCGCGGCACCTGCGTCGGCGGATGCTCAAGGCGGGACGATTACGTACTCGCGTAGCACGATCATCGAAGTCGATGCGCCGGAGGACATGGCAGCAGTCCTGAACCTGCTTGCGCAGGAATGGCAGAAGTCCTTCCTGCTCCATTTCGATCCGTCATCGTCTCTCATGATACCAGGGCCGGAAGTCGAGGGAGAGAATCCGCCGCCCGCATTGTTTCCAATGACGCACAACAACCTCGATGCCCTGGTTGACATGTTCGAGCACCAGGCCACGAGCCCGGAGAATGTACTTGCGTACGCATACTCCGACTCCGGAGGTGCGGTTGCTGTCAGGGGGTTCGATGTCTTCCGCACCGAGTTCCGGATGGATCACGCGGGGCTCGACGCCGAATGGCAGATTACAGACGATCGGCGCATGCACCTCAGCTACCAGGTGACCAGGGCGACGGCAACTCTGGACGGCGGTGAGGTCGTTGCCTGGTTCGCGCCGGATATCCCCGTGCCGAGTGGCCCGGCCCTCTTCGGGGGGCTGCCCGGCATGATCCTGGTGTTGGCCTTGAACGGCGGAAACACCGTCTACGCCGCCACGGCCGTCTCGCTGGACGGTGTGGACAACGAGATCGTTCCGCCGGAAAACGAAGAACGCCTGATGACGCAGGATGAATACGACTCATTCGTGAGCGATGAGATCCGGGACATGAGGCGCCAATTCCGCAGATTGCGCAACCAGGGGCCTCACCTGGAGCAATGTGCTCTTGCCAGGAGGAATGGACGTCTGAGTCTGTCCTGCTTTGACCCTCCCCGCGGGATCAGGCCAAACGCACCGTCCTCCCTACCCCAACTCCACCACCAGATGGCGTTTCTTGCCGATCCGAACCAGGACGAAGCGGTCTTCGATCGGGTCGCTCTTCCCTACCACGGATCCCATGTCCGTTACCCGTTCGCCGTTGAGGTAGACACCGCCACCGCGGATCAGGCGGCGCGCTTCGCTTCGGGATGCGGTCATGCCGGCGTCGGCCATCAGGATCGCGAGTTCCACGCCGGCTTCGAGTGACGAGCGGGCCACGGCGGTCGAGGGCACGTCGGCGAAGATCTCGGCGATGTCGGCGGCACCCAGCCCGTCCAGGCTCCCACCGAAGAGCACCTTCGACGCCCGCTCGGCCCGGACCAGGGCATCGGCCCCGTGAACAGTGCGGGTCATCTCGGATGCCAGGCGCCGCTGTGCATCGCGCGCATGGGGGCGGTCGGCGACGGCCTGGGCGAGTTCGTCGATGGTTGGGCGATCGAGGAGCGTGAACATCTTGAGGTAGCGGATCACGTCGCCGTCTTCGGTGTTCAGCCAGAACTGGTAGAAGCGGTAGGGCGAGGTGCGCTCGGAGTCGAGCCAGACGGTGCCTTCCTCGGTCTTGCCGAACTTGACTCCGCTGGACGACTCGACGAGGGGGAAGACCACGCCATGGCAACGCGGGCCGCCCATGCGCCTGACCAGGTCGATGCCGGCGGTGATGTTGCCCCACTGGTCGGAGCCGCCCATCTGCAGGGTGCAGCCGTAGCGGCGGTTCAGCTCCAGGTAGTCGTACGCCTGGAGCAATTGATAGCTGAATTCGGTGAAGGAGATGCCGGAGTCGTCGTCGGCGATGCGGCGGCGGACCGACTCCTTGCGGAGCATGGCGTTCACCGAGAAGTGCTTGCCCGTGTCGCGCAGGAAATCGACCAGGCCCAGGTCGCCCAGCCAGTCGAGGTTGTTGGCCATGCGGGCGGGGGCGGTGCGCGACTCGAAGTCGAGGAAGGCCGCGAGCTGCCGGTGGATCCCTTCGGCGTTCGCCTCGGCCCGGGCCCGGTCGAGAAGCGCTCGCTCGGATGCCTTGCCGGACGGGTCGCCGATGAGGCCGGTGCCGCCGCCGACCAGCGCGATGGGGCAATGTCCGGCGCGCTGCAGGTGCACGAGTCCCATGATGGGGACGAGCGAACCGACATGGAGCGATGAGGCGGTGGGATCGAAGCCGATGTAGCCGGTCACCTGTCCGGCGGCGAGGGCGGCCTCTGCGTGTTCGGTCGCGTCTGCGAGGAGGCCTCGCCAGCGCAGTTCCTCGATCATGTGGTTCTCCTCGCGTGTGCGTTCCCGCCCGGCTCGCCATCGGGATTCGGACCGCTTCCGGCCGCCGCCGGCCTGGGCACCCTCAGTTCACGTCCGTAGCGCTCGCGTACTCGCGACCGCATCACCTTCCCCGTCCATGTGCGGGACAGCGAGTCCACGACCACGATGCGCGACGGACACCTGCCTCGCGCGAGCCGGGCGCGGCAGTGGTGATCGACCGCCTCCGCGTCGACGACCGCCGGGTCGCCTTCCACCACCGCCGCCACGACTTCGCCCCACCCCTCGTCGGGCACTCCGAAAACGACCGTCCCGGTCACTCCCGGCAGCGTTTCGATCACCCGCTCGACTTCCCCTGGGCTCACGTTCAGCCCCCCGCTTACAATGATCGCGTCGGCGCGCCCATCGATCCAGACGAGGCCGTTCGGGTCGATGCGACCGAGGTCGCGGGTTGCGAACCAGCCGTCCGGGTCGGTGGCGAGCGGTTCGGGGTGGGCGCCCGGACCGCGTATTGCAAACGTGGCCAGGGTGGGACCGCGGACCTCGAGCGTTCCGGGGGCGGTGGCCGCCACTCTGACTTCGAGGCCGCGCAGGGGACGTCCCGCGGTGCCGGGGTGTCGCCGGGCCAGGTCGGGGGGCGCGGTGGCGACCTGTGAAGCGGTCTCCGTCATGCCCCAGGTTGTGGCGACGGGGACGCCGGCCGCCCAGGCTTCGTCCAGCAGGCTCCGTGAGGCGGCCGCGCCGCCGACCAGGACGCAGCGCAGGGTTGCGGGGACGCGCTCGCCGGCAAGCCGGGAGAGGATTCTGCGCAGCATGACCGGCACGACAGCCAGGTGCGTGACCTGTCCGTCCACGACCGCGCGCGCCACTGCTTCGGCGTCGAAGGACGGCCAGAGCCGCACGGACGCGCCCGTCATGGCCGCGCGCACGACGAGGGACAGCCCGCCGATGTGCCCCGGCGAGAGGCACAGTCCCCAGCGGTCGGTCGCGGTCAGGTCGAGCCGGCTCGCGACCGCCGAGGCGGATGCGGCGAAGGCGTCGCGCGTGAACCCCAGTGCCTTGGGGGCGCCCGACGAGCCTGAGGTGAGGATGCAGGCCACGATGTTCGGGAACGAAGCGAGGCGGTTCGGGAGCGGGCGGTTGGGGACCGGGCGGGCGGGGCGAGGTTGGATCGTGGCGCTGGAGTGGCTCAAATAATATAATGTCTGATTGTCAATATGTAATGTTGACATTACAATACGACGTGCGTGGTCGACCTCTGACGGGGTAAGTCGCTCATGCAGCGGGACGGCCACGCACCCCGCCCTCCAAAGGCCGAAGAGGGCGGTGACGGTCTCGGCGCCCGGCGTAGCGCAGAGGGTAACCGTGTCGCCTGCGGCCGCACCGCATTCGCGCAGGCGGCCCGCAATGGCCGTGACGCGTTCGTCGAGGTCACGGTAGGTGAGTGACCCTTCGTCCCACACGAGCGCGGTGGCGGAGGGCGTCGCGGCCGCCCGCCGCGCCAGGTCGTCGGAGGGATTGGGCGTCAAAGCGCGCCGAGGGGACCCGCCGTGCCCAGGAGAGCCCCCAGGCCCAGTCCGGCCCCGTAGAAGGCGACGCCTCGCGCGGTCATGGCCAGCGCCGGGTTGAGGGTGCGCCGGTCCACGCTGTCGGGCGCCGCGAGCACGCCCCGGACGCGTTGCGCCGCGGGAACACACGGCAGCAGACCTGCCAGCGACAGGAGAGTCAGGGGCGACCATTCCATCGCCGCCACGCCGGCCACCGATACCGCCACGGCCGCGGCCAGGCACGCGAAGTACTGCACCACCGTGAAGCGGTCGCCGAAGCGAACCGCCAGAGTACGCTTGCCCGCCGCGCCGTCGGTCTCGCGGTCGCGGAGGTTGTTCACCACCAGCATCGCGGTACTCATCGCCCCCAGTCCCGCCCCTGCGAGAATCGCCGCCAGGGACCAGAACCCCGCCTGCACGTAGAAGGTGGTCGCGGTCGCCACGAGTCCGAAGAAGACGAAGACGAAGACATCGCCGAGGCCGTTGTACGAGAGCGGATACGGGCCGCCCGTGTAGCAGACCCCCATCATCATCGACACGAGACCGATGACGGCCACCGGCCACCCCGCGACCCACACCAGGTACACCCCCACCAGGAACGCCAGAACGAGGGTGAGGACCATCCCCCGAAACACGGTATCGGGAGGCAGGATCCCCGCCTGGGTCACCCGGACGGGACCGAGCCGCTCACCGGTGTCACTCCCCTTCCTGAAGTCGTAGTAGTCGTTGGCCAGGTTGGTGGCGATCTGGATCAGCAGCGCCCCCGCCAGCGCGGCCAGCGCCGGCAGCTGGGCGAAGACGCCGTCGGCGGCCGCGAAGCCCGTTCCGGCGACGACGGGGGCCGCTCCGGCGGTGAGCGTCCGGGGGCGGGTGGCCAGAACCCACGCCTGCGCGCGACTCACCTCCATGGCCGCGCCGCCATTCTCCGTGTGGCGCTGGCCCGCGCCACGCCGAGCGTTCCCGTCGCCATCACCATGGCAGCCAGGGATACTTCCGGAAGTCCGGCTTGCGCTTCTGCAGGTAGGCGTCCCGCCCCTCCTGGCCCTGTTCGGTCATGTAGAAGAGCAGCGTGGCGTTGCCGGCGAGTTCCTGCAGTCCCGCCTGCCCGTCCACATCCGCATTCATGGCCGACTTGAGCAGCCGGATCGCCAGCGGGCTGTGTTCGAGGATCTGTTGGGCCCAGCGGAAGCCCTCTTCCTCGAGCTCGTCCACCGGCACGACCTTGTTGACCAACCCCATCTCGAACGCCTCGGTGGCGTTGTACTGGCGGCACAGGTACCAGATCTCGCGCGCCTTCTTCTGTCCCACGATGCGCGCCAGGTAGGACGAACCGAACCCGCCGTCGAAGCTGCCCACCTTCGGGCCGGTCTGACCGAAGACGGCGTTCTCGGCGGCGAGGGTCAGGTCGCAGACGACGTGCAGCACGTGGCCGCCGCCGATCGCGTAGCCGGCCACCATGGCGATCACCGGCTTGGGCATCGTCCGGATCAGGCGCTGGAGCACCAGAACGTTCAGCCTGGGTACGCCGTCGCCCCCGACGTAGCCTGCGTCGCCGCGCACGCGCTGGTCGCCGCCCGAGCAGAACGCGTACTTGCCGTCCTTCGCGGGTCCTTCGCCCGTGAGCAGCACCACGCCGATCGACGGATCCTCGTTCGTGTCGTTGAAGGCGTCGAGCAGCTCGAAGAGGGTCTCGGGCCTGAAGGCGTTGCGCACCTCGGGCCGGTTGATCGCGATGCGCGCCACGCCGTCGCGCTTCATGTAGGTGATGTCCTGATAGGACTTGGCGGTCTGCCAGGTCGTCGGGGTCATGGTGTCTCTCGGTTGAGGAATCCCTGAAGGCGAAGGGCCACCCGGTCGCGCACTTCACGGTGGCGGAGCCGGTTCGCGTCGCGGTCGGTGCGCACCCGCAACACCTCGGCTCCTGGACGCGCGACGGCCGCGGCGACGGCGGCTTCCAGCTCCTCCGGCGTGGTCACGTCGGTGAACGGCAGCCCGTACATCCGCGCCGCGTGCCGGAAATCGAGGCCGTGCGGGGTCGCGAAGTACGGCGTGAATACCGGCTCGAAGTCGCGGATCGGAAGCATATGGAAGATACCGCCGCCGTCGTTGTCCACCACCACGAACACGACGTTCAGGTCCCGGTCGCGCGCGGCGAGCAGGCCGTTCATGTCGTGGTAGAAGGCGATGTCGCCGACAAGCGCGGCCATCGGCCATGCACCGCCCGCGGCGCAGCCCAGCACGGTCGAGATCACGCCGTCGATGCCGCTCGCGCCACGGTTGCCGAGGATCTGCAGGCCGCGGGGAGCGGGCCGCGCGTAGGCGTCCACGTCCCGCACGGGCATGGACGAGGAGACGAACAGTGTCGCTCCGGAGGGCAGGCCGCGTACTACGGCCGCCGCGTGGTCTCCCTCGTGGTCGGGCTGTGGCGGCACCTCGTCGATCGCGGCCCAGGTCGCCGCTTCGAGGTCGGTCCAGGAGCGGAGCCAGTCGGGCGAATCGGGGGTGGGCGATGGTGTCGGGGCCGCGTCAGCGTCCTCGTCTCCCGCAAGCGTGCCGAGAACGGTACCCGCCGACGCGTGGAGATAGTGGTCGGCCAGGCCCTGGTGGTCCTTTCTGTGCCCACCATCGTCGATCACCACCTGGATCGCATCCGGCCACTCGGCGAGAGCGGCTTCCAGCGCCGCGGACGTCGGCGTGCGGCCCACGCGGATGATCAGATCGGGGGCGTACCGGTCGATCACCTCGGGCAGCCGGAGAAAGTGATGGTAGGCGCCGAGAACGGGAGAAGGCGAGATGGTGCCGGCGGCCGGATCGAAGCGGGCACCGGAGAGGGGGTCCGCAAGCGTCGGCACGCCGCGAGCGACCGCGAACCGGGCGATCGCAGGGCCGTCCAGGCCGGGATCGCTCGAGGGTCCCGCCACCAGCAGAGGCCGACGCGCAACCCCCAGACGGGACGCGAGGACCGCCTCCTGGTCGCGTCCGCGCCGCCGCCCTTCGCTTCTGCGACGCCACGGCCCCCTGGGGGTGACCCGGCCGTCCGCCACGGCCACGGCAGCGGACAGGTCGAGAGACGGCTCCTCACCCGGGCCCGCCAGATCCAGGCTCTCCGCGGTTGCCGGTTCCAGAGGTTTGTCGAAGGGAACGTTCAGATGTACGGGCCCTCCCGGCGGACCGAGCGCGTGCCGCGCGGCGCGGCGAGCGATCTCGCGGACCGAACTCTGCCCGCCGCCCTCCAGATCGTCGAGGGAAGGCATCGGCAAATCGGCTTCGAACCGCACGCGGTCTCCGAAGATCCCCGGCTGCGCAATCGTCTGGTTGGCGTCGGCCCCGCGCAGGTGCGGCGGGCGGTCGGCGGTGATCAGGACGAGAGGCACGTCCGACATGTCCGCCTCGACGACGGCGGGCAGGAGGTTGGCAACCGCGGTTCCGGACGTGGTGATCACGGCGGCCGGACCCAGGTTGGTGCGGCCGTAGCCCAGTGCGAAGAACGACGCGCAGCGCTCGTCCAGGTGAACCCGCGCGTTCAGCCCCGGAAGGGAACGCGACGCCAGCACCAGCGGACCTGAGCGCGACCCGGGCGCGATCTCCACCTCCTCGAGCCCGTACTCTGTCAACGCCTCCAGGAGTGCGCGGGCCCAGGCGAAATTGAGCTCCCCGGGGGTCACGACGGACCTACCCGGTCCCGACCGCGGTGCTCTCGGTGGCGCCTGCCCTGGCGATTGCGCCCAGCACCGGCCGGAACTTCAGCTCCGTCTCCTCCCATTCCAGGGCCGGATCCGACCCCGCCACAATGCCTGCGCCCGCAAAGAGCCGCCAATGCTCGCCCCTGCGGACGGCCGACCTCAGTGCGGGAACGAAGATGCCCTTCCCCTCGGAATCGAGGAATCCCACGGGACCCGCGTACCAGCCGCGATCGAAGTCCTCGCCGTCGGTGAGCACGGACCGGGCCACATCGCGCGGGATTCCACAGACCGCGGGGTTTGGGTGAAGCGATGCGAGGATGTTGAGAAGCGAGATCCCCGGCGGCACCTCGGCTGCGATTTTCGTTTCGAGGTGCTGTATCCGGGCGAGGGCCAGGACATGAGGCTCGACATCCCGTTTCACCGTGCACCCCAGCCGCCTCAGGCGCGCCACGACGTCCCGAACCACGAAGTCCTGCTCTGCCCGGTCCTTGGCGCTGTCCAGAAGATCCTGCGCCAACTGCGCGGTTTCCACGGAGTCGGCCCCGACCCTCACGCTGCCCGCGACAGCGGTCGCCTTTGCCACGCCGTCGGCCAGCGTCGCGATTGTCTCCGGAGCCGCGCCGACGATGGCTTCTCCAGGTTCGGGCTCGAAGAGGAAGACATAGCTGCCGTGGTTCTCCTCCCACAGCGCGATCACGAGATCGGCAGGTTCCAGGGACTGCACAGGCGCGACTTCGAGTATCCTCGCCAGCACGATCTTCTCCGCGTCGCCGGCCCCGATCTTGCCCAGCGCCTGCCAGACCATGCGTCCCCATGTCGCGCGATCCGTGCCGAAGACGCGGGCAGGGGGAGCGGAAGATGCCGGTCCGCCAAAGCCGGCAACCGCGTCCCCACCCGGGGGTGAGCCCGCTACGCCACGCACGACCCCGTGTCCCGACGCCGCTGCCCGTTCCAGAAGTTCGGCCCAGCGCCGCCAATTCCGCTGGGCGCCATCCGGCGTGCGGCCCCGCACGACCAGCGAGCACCGTCCGTCGGCGGGACGATGCTCCAACTCGACCTCCGGCAGATGGAAGAGCGCCGGAGGGAACGACGACCACACGGGATCCGCCTTTCGCCTTGGCGAAAAGGCGAACCCTCCGAAGATGCGCGGCCGGCAATCCGCGGAGACACGCGGCCGACCGTTTGTGGGCCCCTCCGGGCGGCCCCTGGCGGGCAGTACGCGGCTGAACAGCCGTCGCGACTCATCCTGCACCGAGCCGAACCGCGAGCTCGCAACGTCCGGGGCGCCGTGTGGGACCGAGACCTGTCCCAGAAGCCCCGCGTGCGCCACCCATCTGTCGCCCGCGGCCCAGAAGCCCCGTGGCTTCCCCGCGCTGCGGTCCAGCAGGACGCAGGGCGACACGGGGGCCACGTCGCCCCGGATCTCGTAGAGGCGTGCGGAACTCATGAAGGGCTTGCCGGAGCGCGCGGGGCGGGAGCGTGAATCAGAGGTGGTCCACCGGCCCCTGGAGCTCGTACTGCTCCTGCTCCCCGGACGGACCGGTGATGTTCGAGACACCGCAGTTGGCCAGGAGCGCCTGTGCATCCGACCTCCCGCTGTCGGACGGCGCAATGATGTCCTCTCCCTGCTCCGGCTCATCGCTGAGCCCGGCCAGCAGGTCCGCATCCTGTTCCGCGACCCGTGAGGCCACGACCCTGAGGTTGGTCTCACCCGTCGCGGGATTGTCGAATGCGGTGGCCGTGAGCAGATCGTGGTAGGTATTGCCGGTGAAGATCTGCGTGCCCAGCCCGGAGGTCTGTTTGCGACCCCTGATGAACCCGGCGTCGCTGTTTCCGTCTTCGATCGTGTAGCCCATGATGTTGAGCTGTGCGACCGCGCACTGGTATGCAGTCTCCCTCCCCGGCGGCGCCACGCCGTAAAAGGACACGGGAGCCGAGGAGCAGGCCACGGTGAGAAGCGCGGCAAGGGCGGTGTACGTCTTCATGGTGCCATCTCTCAGTCAAACGCTGGTTTGCGACCCATCATAACATATAGGTTTACGAGATGTCAGAGTCGGTCCAGACACGGTTGAATCACGGGGAGGGTGCCCGTGCCGAGCGCACGAAGGACTCCACCGCGCCTGCATCCCGGGTGGACGCGCGTTCCGCCAGGGGCACGGAAGCTCCGGTTTTCCGTACCCCGGCCGACCCCACACCGATCCCGCGCACGACGGACGGCCCCCACGACCTGGACCGGCCGGAGTACTATCTCAACCGTGAGCTGACCTGGCTGAACTTCAACTTCCGGGTGCTGCACGAGGCGGAAGACCCCAGGACTCCCGTGCTGGAGCGGCTGAAGTTTCTGGCCATCGTGGGCTCCAACCTCGACGAGTTCTTCATGAAGCGGATCGGGGGGCTCAAGCAGCAGGTCGAGGCCGGGATCACGGGGCGCACGGTTGACGGCCGCACGCCCGGCGAACAGATCGAGCAAGGCTACGAGGTCGTGGACCGGCTGGAAGCGCGGCAGCGGGAACTGGGGCGCAAAATCGTGGCGGCGCTCGCCGCCGAGGGGATCCGGGTCGCCGATTGGCGGGAACTCACCGCGCAGCAGAGGAAATGGCTCCGCAGGCACTACGTGAGGAACATCTACCCGCTGGTGACACCTCAGGCCACCGATCCCGCACACCCCTTCCCTTTCATCTCCAACCTCTCTCTCAACCTGCTGGTCACCCTGCGGTATCCGGATGACGAACACAGCCTTGTGGCGAGGGTGAAGGTGCCGGTCGGAGCGGGCATACCCCGTCTCGTGAGGATCGAGGATTCCTCGGTCTTCGTTCCGCTCGAGAGCGTGATGGCCAACAATCTGGACCTGCTCTTTCCGGGCATGGAGATCCTGTCGTGCGAGTACTTCCGGGTCACCCGCAACGCGATCTACGATGTCGAGGAGGACATGGCCGACGACCTGCTCGCGCTCATCGAGAAGGGCCTGCGCAAGCAGCGTCTGGCGCCGATCGTGCGGTTGCAGGTCGACCGCGACTTCGACCCGGGGCGCCTCCAGATGATCGCCGGCATGCTTGGACTGAAGGACTCCGATGTCTTCCATGGCGACGGGCTCCTCGGGCTCCGCGACCTGATGGAGCTGCACGACCTGCCCCGGCCCGATCTGAAGGATCTGCCGCACCAGCCCTCGCAGCACCCCGATCTGCTGACCGAGCGCCCGATCTTTCACATCATCCGAGAGGAGGGCCCGCTGCTTCTGCACCACCCCTACCAGGCGTTCGACACGTCGGTGCAGCGGTTTGTGCGTGAAGCCGCGCACGACCCCAGGGTGCGGGCGATCAAGATGACCTTCTACCGCATGGCCCCGCGCAGCAGCATCATCGACCACCTCGTGCACGCCGCCCGGCACGGCAAGCAGGTCGCCGTCGTGATCGAGCTCAGGGCGCGCTTCGACGAGGCCGCCAACATCCAGTGGGCGAACGCGCTGGCCTCGCACGGAATCCACGTCACCTACGGAGTGCTGGGACTCAAGACGCACTGCAAGGTCACGCTGGTGGTGCGCCAGGATCAGGACGGCTTGCGGCGCTACGCGCACGTGGGAACCGGGAACTACCACGCCGGGACGGCACGCCTTTACTGCGACCACGGGATACTGACCTGCGATTCGGCGATCGGAGCCGACCTGACGGAGTTGTTCAACTACCTCACCACCGGGTATCGCCCGAAGCGGAAATACTGGAAGCTCCTGCCGGCGCCCAAGTTCCTGCGGCCCGCCATCCTGAAACGCATCAAGCGCGAGATCAAGGTTCACTCGGACGAGTTCCCGGGGCACATCCAGTTCCAGATGAACGCACTGGAGGACCCCGAGGTGACGCGCTCTCTCTACGAGGCTTCCGCCCGTGGCGTGACCGTCGACCTGATCGTGCGCGACAGCTGCCGCATACGGCCCGGCATTCCCGGCCTTTCCGAGAACATCCGTGTGGTCAGCATCGTCGGGCGCTTCCTGCAGCATTCCCGCATTTACTACTTCCGCAACGGCGGCGACGAGGAGTACTACATCGGGTCCGCCGACTGCATGAGCCGCAACCTCAGCGCGCGGGTGGAAGCGCTGGTGCCGGTCGAGGACCCGGCGCTCCGCAGTGAACTCCGGCAGGTCCTGGACATCCAGATGTCGGACCGCCGGTGCGCCTGGGAGATGGCGGCCGACGGCAGCTACACGCAGCGGACTCCGGTGTCGCGGAAGCAGACCTGTACCTTCGAAACGATGATCGCGTGGGCGCACGCCCGCGAGTTCGAGGGCACCAGACTGCGCAGCCGGCTGGCGCGCGGGCCCAGGAAAAGACGGCGGTGGAAGGGATGAGGTACCGTGGGCGCCTCCGGGTCGCCGGGCTGTTGCTGCCCGGTGTGTGGGCTGCGGCGGGAGGCTGCGTGACGCCGGGAGGAAGCCCCGCCCGGTTCGGCGGATCGGACGTGATCACCTTCGAGGAAGTCCGCGAGACCAGCGCCAACGACGCCCACCAGGTAGTCCAGCTGCTGCGCCCCAGGTGGCTGCGGCCCCGCTCGGCGCCCTCCCTCACGAACGCTGGCGGCGGCTACGCCAGGATCTATGTGGACAACGTGCCGCTTGACGGTGGGACCCGGGCCCTCAGCACGGTGCCGGTGGGCGACATCCGCGAGATCCGCTACATCAGTCCTGCCGACGCCACCACCCGCTTCGGAACCGGACACGCCGGGGGAGTGATCATGGTGCTGACGAGGACGGGGGGGTAGGCGGGCGCCCTCATCCCCTGAGCGGGGGGGCGTTTGCCACGTAAGCCGGGGCGTTCCAACACTCGCAACCTGCGGTTTTGGGGCAGGTCTTGAAGCCGATTGGTTGCATACAAATACGCATGCGTATACTAATGAATCGAACCTCGTGAGCGAGCCGGGGCTCGGACCTGAGTTGGGGGGAGTGCTGGTCTCGTTCCCCTGACCCCCGGAGGTGGACCATGTCCGTACCCCGTTTCGCCAACCCGATCCTCCTGATCCCGTGCCGGGCCCGCTCGCCCTCACCGCGAGAGCGGGCGTCGCCATGGTTCCCCGTCTTCGCCGTGGTCGCTGCGCTGGCGCTGCCCTCCCAGGGTGCTGCGCAACAGCCGATCGGCGGTACCGTCGTGGACGCGCAGACGCTTCAGCCGCTTGTGGGCGCCCAGATCGTGGTCGATGGAACCAGTCTGGGAGCGCTGGCGGGCGCGAACGGTGCCTTCCTGATCGAGGGCGTACCCGGCGCCACGGCCACCATCCGCGTCCTCATGATCGGCTACGCCACCTGGGAAGAGACGGTGAACGTGGGCGACCGCGCGATCCGCGTCGAGCTGCGCACGGAGGCAATCTCGCTGGACGAGATCGTCGTTACCGGAACCGCCGGCGGTTCGCAGGCGAGGGCAGTGGGCAACGCGGTCAGCGCGGTTGCCATGTCCGAAGTCATCGAACGCCGTTCACCCCCCAAGCTTCAATCCATGTTGACGGCCGAGGTTCCCGGCCTTCGCCTCCGCTCCGTCGGGGGCGAGATCGGCGGCGGCGGCGCAATCAAGATCCGTGGGACTGGCAGCCTGGTGCTTTCCAACGAGCCCGTGATCTTCGTCGATGGCGTGCGTGTGGACAACCGCGACAACGTGAATTCCGCCGCCTTCGTCAACTCTCGGGGCGGCCCTTCCCGCCTGAACGACCTGGCGCTCGCCGACGTGGAGCGGATCGAGGTCATCAAGGGTCCGGCCGCCGCCACCCTCTACGGCACCGAGGCCTCCAACGGCGTAATCCAGATCTTCACGAAGAGGGGCCAGCAGGGCGCGCCCCGCTTCGAGGTGTCGATGCGCCAGGGCGCGGCCTTCCTCTACGACGCCGCCAACAAGTATCCGGTGGTTTGGGGTGTCGATTCCGACACCGGCCAGCTTCTTTCGGCCAACCTCGTGGATCTGGAACGCGAGAGGGGGACGCCGATCTTCCGGACAGGGCTTCCCACTTCGGTGTTCGCGAGCGTTTCCGGCGGAATCCAGAACCTGCGGTACTACTTCTCGGCCGACGTCCTGCGCGACCAGGGCATGGTCGACTACCAGTGGCAGAACAAGCTGGCTGGACGTTCCAACCTGTCGTACACCACCGAGGACTTCGAGGTGGGCGTGAACATGGGGTTCATTCGCCAGAAGACGCACACTTCCGGCGGTGAGCAGGCCATGACCTTTCAGCTCATGTGGGGCAGCCCCCTGAAGCTCGACGGTCCTTCGCGCGGGTTCTTCCGCAATTCGCATGAGGACTACCACCAGTATGTGAGTGGGGAAGAGGAGGTCGACCGCTTTACGGGCGGCTTCTACTTCCGTCACTCCCCCTTCGAGTGGCTGACGCACCGGCTCGATGTCGGCGGCGATTTCGGCAACCAGCGCAGCTTCAGCCTCTGGCCCCGCACGGCTCAGCAACCCGGTCCTTTCCGGCGGAGCATCGGCCAGAAGGACGTGGTCCAGGACCGGACCACGCTCACGACCATCAACTACAGCGCCACGGTGCCCTTCAGCCTGAGCGAGGACATCACGCTGGAGACCTCGTCCGGCGTGCAGTACTACCAGCGCAAGCATCAGATCACCACGGCCAGCGGCGTCGAGTTCCCGGTACCCGGCGTATCGACGGTCAGCGCCGCGGCACAGCGCCTCGCCGACGAGAGCTTCATCGAGAACAAGACCTTCGGCGTGTACGTGCAGGAGCAGATCGGCTGGAGGAATCGATTGTTCCTGACCGGGGCGGTCAGGGGGGACGACAACAGCGCCTTCGGCGAGAACTTCGACTTCGTCGTCTACCCCAAGGTGAGCGCGGCGTGGGTCGCCAGCGAAGAACCGTTCTGGAGCGTTCCATTCGTCAACACGCTCAAGTTGCGGGCCGCATGGGGACGGGCGGGGCAGCAACCCGACGTCTTCGCGGCAACGCGACTCTACGAGCCAGCCACCGGTCGCGGCGGCATTCCGACCCTGACACCCTCCAACATCGGCAACCCTGATCTGCAGCCGGAGGTTGGCCAGGAGCTCGAACTCGGCTTCGACGCAAGTCTCCTCGACCAGAAGCTGACAATCGACTTCACCTACTACGACCAGACCCGCAGGGACGCGATCGTCCCCGCGGCGGCGCTGCCGTCGATGGGGTTCCCGGGGACGCAGTTCGTCAACGTTGGCGAGGTGAGCAACAAGGGATTCGAAGTCGCGCTCGGCACCCAGGTGCTTCGCTCCGAGGACTGGGGCCTTGACCTGGGCGCAAGCTATGCCACCACCGACAACAAGGTGGTGGACCTCGGCGGCATCACCCCACCCCTTATCGGGCTTCCCTGGCCCGGACAGCGCCACGTCGAAGGCTATCCGGTGGCCTCAATGTTCATGAAGAAGGTCGTCAGTGCCGAATGGGACGCGTCCGGCGACCTCGTCAACGTGATGTGCGAGGGCGGGGATCCCATCTTCGGCGGTGGTCCTCCCGTTCCCTGTGCCGAAGCGGGCACCGCATACTGGGGTTCTCCCACGCCGACCTGGGATGTGGCGGCGACGGCGAATCTCCGCTTCAGGCAATGGACGCTCAGCGCCACCGCCGACGGGCAGGGGGGCTACTACAAGTGCAACGGCGACATCGCCTGGGCCAACGTCTTCTTCCGCAACACGCACGAGATCAACCTGCCGCCCGGACAGCAGGATCCCATCCTCGCGGCCTACGACCAGATGGGCTTCGTCTGCCAGGCTGGTGCCGTCGATTCCGGCTTCGCCAAGCTCCGCGACATCACCCTGCGCTGGGATCTGCCATCGAGCCTGGCCTCGCACCTGGGGGCCGCCCGGGCCACCGCGCAACTGTCGGCGCACAACATGTTCGTGCTCTGGCAGGCCACGAGAGAACTGTACGGCACCCGCGTCATCGACCCGGAAGTCCATTCGAACACGGACTGGCGGGGGGATGTAGGTGACAAGGGAGCCTACGTGCAGGATCTATGGCCGCAACTGCAGCGGATCGATTTCACCATTCGCGCGGTCTTCTAGGAGAGGAGGAATAGAGATGCAAAGCCACAACCTGATAAAACGACTCTTCCTCGCTGGAGTCATCGCTGTGCTGGCAGGTGGATGCTCGGATCTTCTCGACGTCGATCTGCCGGGTGTCGTTGAAGCCAAGACCCTGGAGAACCCCGAGATCTCGGCGTTGCTCGTGGAGAGCGCGATCGCCGATTTCGAGTGCGCCTACACCAACTACTCGGCGGGCAGTTCAGCCATGTCGGACGAGTGGTGGCACACATCCGGCGGCCAGGTCTACCGCGAATGGGGCGGGCGCCAGATCAACGCGCAAAACGACAACTACGTGCGGGCCGCCTGTGACGAGGGTGGTTTCGGCCAGTACGTCGTCATTCAGACTGCGCGCTTTCAGGCCAAGGACGCCTTCGAACGGATCAACGAGTTCAGCGACGCCGATGTGCCGGGCGACAGGAACGACATGCTGGCCACAGTGTCGGCCTATGAGGGCTACAGCCTGCTCATGCTGGGCGAAAACTTCTGCGAGATGGCGCTGGACGGCGGGCCTCTCATGCAGCCCGGCGAAGTCCTCGCGGTCTCGTCGGAGCGCTTCGAGCGGGCGATCAGCATGGCCGGCGGCAACGACGACATCCGGAACATGGCCAGCGTCGGACTCGCACGGGCGCGCCGGGGCATGGGCAATCTGAGCGGCGCTGCAACAGCAGCGGCGATGGTTCCGGAAGAGTTCCAATACGACGTCAACCGCGACGACACACCCCGCAGGCGGTGGAACCGCTTCGTCGACAGCAACGTGAGGCGCTCGGACTACACGGTCGCGCCACCGTTCCGCGGGATCGAGTGGAAGGGCGATCCGGACCCGAGGGTGGAACTCTTCTACAACGGCGTGATCGCGGCCTACGATGTCGACTGGTGGCAGACGACAAAGTACAAGACGCTTTCCGACAACATCCCCCTGGCCACGTGGGTGGAGGCGCAGCTGATCATGGCCGAGGCCCAGGGCGGTGACGGCGCGGTGGACATCATCAACAAGCTGCACGCCCGAGCGGGTCTTCAGCCCTTCGATCCCGCCGCGGACATGGTCGAAGGCCCGACAGGCGACAACGTCATGAACATGGTGATCGAGCAGCGCCGCCGTGAGTTCTTCCTCGAGGGCGGACACCGGCTCAGCGACATGTTGATGTACGACCTGCCGTTCTTCACAGGTGTGGACCATCTGGGGAGGGAGTACGGAGATACCACTTGCTGGCCGCTCCCTGATCTGGAGCGTCTGGGCAATCCCAACATCAGCGGATGATGGCCGCGACCATCGTGCGGGGGGGCCGCAGCGCGTGGCGGCCCTTCCGCGCGCTCCTGGACCGCCCCGCCTGGCTGGCCGCCGCGGCTCTGCTCGCCGCGGGAGCCGGGGGGGCCACGGCCCAGGACGGACCCCGTCTCACAACCGACAACCTCTGGACCTTTCGGCAGCTCTCGGCACCGGAGTGGTCGCCTGACGGGAGCAGAATCGCCTTCACGCTGACCGAGGGCGAGACCAATTCCAGCGCGATCTACATGGTGGATCTCGAAGGCGAGGTCCGCCGGCTCGACCTGCCGGGCGGTGACGTCACGCGCACGCTTCTGCCCGAGCCCTGGACACCCGACGGCAACACCCTGCTCTACCTGGCGGGGGGTGACATCCAGGCCGCCGATGTGGCCGGGGGCTCGTCGCGCACCGTAGTGGACTTTGGCGCGACCTCACCCGGCTATACGCCGCAGCAGTACTTCAACGGACCGGACCCGGTGCTGTCCCCCGACGGCAGCCGACTCGCGTACATCCGCGAGAGCGAACTGTGGGTGCTGGACCTGACGGACGGAGGCGTGCGCCAACTCACCAGTTCCCACGGAGAGGGGTGGCACAACCTCCAGCCGCGCTGGTCCCCCGACGGCGCGCGGATCCTCTACACGGCCCAGGCGACCGACGAGCAGCGCCGCTTCCGTTACACCGACTTCTCCGGGCTGATCATCGGCGTGGACTTCACGCTGATCGGCTACGGACGGGTGCGCCTGGGCGTGATCCCGGCCGAAGGAGGTGAAACCACCTGGCTCGGGCCTCCCGATGGCGAACGGTATTCGCTGCGTGGCGGGAGCCAGGCCCATTGGTCCCCGGACGGCCGTTCGGTCGCGATCAACTGGCTCTCGTTGGACCACACGGCGCGTGAGATCCGCATCGCCTCGCCCGAGACCGGAGAAGTGCGGACCATCTGGCGGGAGGAGGTGGATGCGTGGATCTCGCCGTTGGCCATCTGGATCCGCTGGTCGCCCGATTCGCAGCAGCTCCTGTTCACCTCGGAGCGTGACGACTGGAACCATGTTCATGTCATCGATGCAGAGGGCGCCGACCACGAGCCCGTGCAGCTCACGTCGGGCGACTTCACGGTCGCCAGCAACCAGGTGTACGACCGCTTCGAGGTTACGCCCGTGTGGGCGCGAGGCGGCCGTACCATCCTCTTCCCGTCCAACGAAGCCGGGACACCCGAACGGCACCTCTACGAGGTTCCCGCCGAGGGCGGAGAGTGGCGGCGCGTTACGCCACTGCCAGGCGTCAACCTCTCTTCGACGCCTTCGCCCGACGCCTCACGGGTTGCGTACCTCTACAGCAACCTCACCGCGCTCCCCGAACTGTACGTTCAGGAGGTCGATGCAGACCAGCCGCGCCGCCTCACCTCGCTGGCGGTTCCCGAACCGTTGGCGGGCTATCGATTCCGGGAGCCCGAGATCGTCAGGTTCCCCAGCGCCGCCGACGGGGCCGCCGTCACGGCCCGCGTCTACCGACCCGACGGGCTCGATCCCGCGCGGAAGTATCCGGCGGTCGTCTTCGTCCACGGCGCGGGATACGCACAGAGCGTGTTCGCAGGGTGGATGCGGCTCGACCAGTCCGCCTTCAACCGGTATCTGGCGCAGGAAGGGTACGTGGTCCTCGACGTGGACTTCCGTGGCAGCGCCGGCTACGGGCGCAAGTTCCGGATGGATGTCTTCGACCGTCTTGGAGACATCGATGTGGCCGATGTCCTGGGCGGCGTCGAGTACCTGCGCGGCCTGGGCTACGTGGACATGGACCGGATCGGGACGTGGGGGCACAGCTACGGAGGGTTCATGGTCGCCAGCTCGATGCTGCGGTCACCCGAAACCTTCGCGGCAGGCGTGTCCAGCGCTCCCGTGACCGACTGGGAGCGCTTCTTCTACCTGGCCCCGGGATACAACGAGGAACACTTCGGCTTCCCCTGGGACAACCCGGAAGGCACCCGCCGGGGTTCCCCCATCACGTATGCGGAAAACCTCGTACGCCCCATGCTCATCCTGAGCGGGATCCAGGACACGATGCACCTCGATGCCGCCGCGCTGGTCAACGAACTCCTCGCCCACGGAAGGACGACCTTCGAGTGGATCTTCTATCCCGACGAAGCGCATGGAATCCGGGGGCCGCGCGCCCGTTCGGACTACTACCGCCGGATCGCCGAGTACCTCGACCGCTACCTCAAAGCCGGGCCGACCGCGGCATCGGATCGCTAGGAGATCAATGTTGAAGCCCAGAGTCCCGTCATTGACCGTCGCGCTGACCGCGCTTACCGCGGCCGGGCTGACCGCCCAGGAGGCCAACCGAGTTGTGCGCGCGCCCGTGACCCCCGAGGACCTCTTCCGGATCACTGAAGTCGCCGACCTCGCCTTCCACCCGAACGGCGAACGGCTCACCTTCGCGACCAGCCGCCTCGACCGCGAGGCCAACAGCTACCTGCGGGCACTCTGGGAAGCAGATGTGGAAACCGGGGAGCTCCGACAACTCACGCGAGGCGAAGGAGACGGGTCACCGCAGTGGTCCCCGGACGGGAGGTGGCTCGCTTTCCGCTCGTCTCGGGGTGGGTCGCCACAGCTGTGGCTGCTTCCTGAGGGCATCGGCGAAGCAAGACCGGTCACCGACCTCGAATCGGGCGTGTCGGGCTTCGCCTGGGCACCCGATTCGCGCCGGCTGGCGGTGGTTTCGGAAGTAACGGAGCCATCGGCAGCTGAACGGTTGCTTGGTGAACGCGTCGAGTCCGAGTCCGGCGACCTGATCGTCGCCGATCGACTGCGCTACAGAGCCGGGACCGCCTATCTCGGGTCCTCCTACCCGCACATCTTCGTCGTGTCGATCGATGGCGACGCTCCCGTACAGGTTACAGAGGGACCGTACGAGGACTCGGAGCCCGCCTGGTCACCCGATGGGGAGCGTATCGCCTTCGTGTCCAACCGGACCGACGAACCGGATTTCAACCGCGACAGCGACATCTGGATCGTCGACGCCGCGGGCGGCCCGGCGCAGCGTTTTTCGGGCGGGCCTGGCACCGATGCTGCTCCGCGCTGGTCGCCCGACGGCGAGTGGCTCGCCTTCAGGGGCAACTCCGACCCGCACGACTACGGCTCGCAGCATCAGATCTGGCTGGTCGGCTCGCAGGGCGGCGAGCCCCGGAACATCACCGAGGCGATCGACCACACGCCATCCGGCTTCGCGTGGATGCCGGGTGGTGACCTCGCGGCCACGTTCCAGATTCACGGCAATATCGAGATTCACCGATTGGCGCTGGACGGGACGCACCTTCCGATGGTCACCGGGAAGGGCCAGGCGACCGGACTCGCCGTCGGTCCGGATGGTGCCCTGGGATACATGTGGACAACACCGACCACGCCCACAGAGGTGTATGCAGCCCCGTTCCCCACAGCTGACGATCGGGATGGTGCCGACGGCCGCAGGCTTTCGGCCTTCAACGACGATTGGGTGGCCTCCCGTCAGCTGTCGGATACCGAGGGGTTCTGGTACAAGGGAGCCGATGACTGGGACGTTCAGGGGTGGATCATGCAGCCGGTGGGATTCGCGGCCGACGGCAGCTACCCGATGGTGCTGGAGATCCACGGCGGGCCGTACGGGATGTACGGGAACGGATTCAGCCTCGAATTCCAGATCCTGGTTTCGCAGGGATGGGGCGTCCTGTTCACAAACCCCCGTGGAAGCACGGGATACGGCCAGAGCTTTGAAGCAGCGGTAACCGGCGACCTCGTCGGCAAGGCATTCCACGACATCATGGCGGGGGTGGACCAGGCACTCGCCGACCACGACTGGATCGACCCCGCCAGACTGGGGGTGACCGGGGGCAGCTATGGGGGACTGATGACCAACTGGGTCGTCGGCCACACCGACCGATTCGCCGCCGCGGTCACCCAGCGCAGCATTTCCAACTGGATCAGTTTCTTCGGCACCGCGGACATCCCCTCCTGGGTCGAACTGGAACTCGACGGAACCCCCTGGGAGGTGCCCATGAGGCTGTGGGAGTCGTCGCCCATCGCCTACGCGGACCAGATGACGACGCCCACTCTGGTCTTGCACAGTGAGCTCGACTTTCGCGTGCCGGTGAGCCAGGGCGAGGAGATGTACCGCGCTCTCGTGCGCCGGGGAGTGCCTTCGCTCTTCGTGCGATTTCCCGACGAGGGCCATGGTCTGCCCGCGTCCGGCCAACCCCTTCACCGCCTCGAGCGATTGCAGTGGATCGTTCGCTGGTTTTCCACCTACCTCGTGCCTGTCAGGAGCTGATCATGAAGAGGTCGATCGCCGTCTTGCTCACCGCCGCGCCACTTTTCCTGGGCTGCGCGCCCCTGGACACGGGCGGCGATGCGACAGTTCTCACGGGCGGACTGCTCATCGATGGAACCGGTGCGCCCCCGGTGGAGGACGGCGTCGTGGTAATGCGCGGTGGGCGAATCGTCGGGGCAGGCGCGGCCGGCACCGTCGAGGTCCCTGCAAACGCCACCATGATCGACGTGGCCGGCAAGACCATCATGCCCGGGATGATCGAGGGGAACAGCCACATCATCTTCGACGGGCAATCCAATCACCCCGCCTACTTCGCGGGGCGCTACCGCGACTACTACGAGATCGGGGCGCGCAACCTGAACGCGAGCCTCATGCAGGGGATCACCACTTCGCGGGACACGATGGACCCGCTCGAGGAGATGATCCGGCTACGCGAGGATGTCGAGAGCGGGCTCATCGCCGGGTCGCGTCTGTTCACCTCGGGGACGATCCTGAACTACCCGGGCGTCTACCGGATGTTCGACGATCCCACCGATTCGGTCTTCGAGGGCATTCCGGCCGAGGGCGTGGAATACGCGCGGGCCGCGATGAGGCTGCCCGTGCGCGATGGCGCCCACGGCAGGGAGATCGTCGCCGACTACGCCGAGCGCGGAGCGGACTTCATCAAGGTTTCGAGCCACAGCGGACCGGAGAACATTCCCCCCGAGCTGTCCACCGAGGCCCTGACCGAGATTGTGGAGGAAGCGCACGCACGCGGACTGCGGGTGACGACCCATACCTCGTCGATCCCCAGCATCGTCGCGGTGCTTGACGCGGGCGTGGACGCCATGGAACACCCCACCCTCGTGGCCGAGGAGGAAGTCGGCCCCCAGGGCGAGTTCCCGGACGAACTGGTGCAGCGCTTCGTCGATCAGAACGTCTACTCGGTGTCGCTCATGGTGGTGCGCGAGGTCTACGTGACCTACTTGGAGGACCCGAGCCGCCTGGAGGACCGGTGGTACATCCGGCACGCCCCCGCCGACATGGTGCAGGAGGCCCGTGAATGGGTGGCCAGAGACCTCGCAAGCGACCCCGAGGCGCTCGCGAAGCAGCGCGCCGGCTACGAGTTGGGACGCGAGAACCTCGCCAAGCTGATCGCCGCTGGCGCTCCGATCGCGATGGGAACCGACAAGGGTACCCGCCTCAACTTCCACGAGAGCGGGAACCACGTGCGCGAAATCGAGATCTTCACCGAGTTGGGGATGACGCCGATGGAGGCCATCGTCTCGGCCACGCGCAGGGGAGCGGAGCTGCTGGGCATGGAAGAAGAGTTCGGCACCATCGAGCCCGGGAAGCTCGCCGACGTAATCGTTGTGGACGGGAATCCGCTGGAGGACATCTGGGCGCTGCGGGATGTGGACCTGGTGTTCAAGGAGGGGGTGAGGTACCGGTAGGCGTCGGGACAACCGTCGTCGGCTCGCCGATGTCGTAGGGAGAGTGAAGGGCCGGAACCTGCCCGGACACGATCCCCGCCAACAGCGAACGGAGAGAGAGGCATGAGCGGTTGTTCCCCACGAGCATGGGTGTCGGTACTCGTAGTCATCCTGTGCCAGGCGTGTTCCGAGCGCGGTGGAAACGGCAATGCCGGTCCGCAGCGGACGCCGCTCGGTCCGCCTGATGCCGTCTTCCCGGAGGATTTCGGCTTTGTCCACACGGTGCGCGAGCTTCCGGGTGGTCACATCCTGGTCCCGGACCCCCTCGGGAAAGCGCTCTACCGGGTGGACATGGACACCGGAGTGCGCACCGTGGCAGGGACGCTGGGCGAGGGGCCGGAAGAGTACCAGCAGCCTGACGCCGTTTGGCCATTGCCCGGAGATTCGACGCTGTTCGTGGATCTTGGTAACGGCCGTCTGGTGAGACTGGGGCCGAACCTCGAGTACGGACAGGCTCACCCCATTGCACGATTGCAGGGCGACGGCGGCTTCGTGATGGCGCTTCCGGCGGGGGTCGACCGGAGCGGGAACGTCTATGCCGCCGCTTTGGGCGGCTACCCGCCCGACCCCGAAGGGCGCGGCGCGATCCTGCGAATCGGCCTGGCGTCGGGACGGGTTGACACCGCCGGCGGCTACAAGCTCGGTGAGGTGGAGGTCGACGAATCGGACAACCGGATCAGCATTTCTCCGATTCCGCTGTCTCCTGCCGATTCATGGGGGGTCTCGGTCGACGGGGCGGTCGTGGTGGCCCGCTCGCTCGGGTACGGCGTGGACTGGCATGCACCGGACGGTTCCGTGACCCGTGGCGATACCGTCGCATATGAGCCCATCCCCATCACGACTGCCGAGAAGGACGAGTACTTCCGCGACAGGCGCCGGCAGGCCGGAGTCGGCATAAGCATGACGTCTTCCGCGAACGGACAAACAAGCGCGACCTTTTTTCGCTCCGGCTTTTCGGATGAACCAGAGTATGACAACTACAGCTGGCCAGATGTAAAGCCTGCTTTACATTCCATGACCATTCGTGTCGATCCGCATGGCCGTGCGTGGGTGCGGCGTCATGTGCCCGCGGGCCGTAGCACCGCTTACGACCTTTTTGACCGCCAGGGGAATCTCGTGAGTGCCGTCACGCTGGATGGAGACCGGCGCGTTGTCGGGTTTGGCCGCGGATCAGTGTACATGGTCTCGTTCGACGAGCTGGACCTGGTGTATCTCGAGAGGTACCCACTCCCGGAGTAGCGGCTCTCATTCCACGGGATCCCGGCTCCCCACCACCTCCGCCACCGTCACCACCCTGCCCCGCTCCGCCCACCGCGCCAAAGTGGCCTCCTCGGCCTCCAGCCCAAGACCCCAGGTCGCGTCCCGCACGGCCGCCACCTCATGGCCGCGCTCCTGCAGCCCGTCGACAGCCTGGGTCACGCAGACGTCGCGCGCCACGCCGATCACCACGAACCGGAGCGGGCGGCCCAGCGCATCGCCCAGCGAGCGCACGAACGCATCGGCGCCCGGGTTGCCCTCGAAGACGTTGAAGCGGGTCTTCTGCACGAACACCGGCCGCCTCTCCGCCACGGCGCGCCGCGCGGCCGTCTCCGCCGCCTCGGTGCCGGCATCGTATGCCAGCACAACCGGGTCGACCGGGCGGATCCCGGCGATCACGGCCGCGCCCGCGCGCTCGTCGGGGTCGGGCGAACGCCCCATGCAGTGCGGGGGGTAGGTGCCGCGCGAGGGGTCGGGGGCGACCGGGTCGATCTCGTCGTCCTCCACGCCGTGCCAGTCGCCCGTGTAGACCATCACGTCGCAGTGCGCCCGCATCCAGGCCGCGGCCTCTTCCAGCGCGGGAACGATCCGAACGGCGCCCGGATCGGAGTCGTCGAAGAGATCTCGCACATAGAGCCGGCCTGACGGGTCCATGAAGTCCGACTGCACATCGACGATCCACCCGACCAGCGCCGGGCGGGTCGCGCTCTCTCCCCCACTCATGTCACCACCTCCAGACGATCGTTCGGCCTGTGCCAGCGGCCCGCCTTCGACAGCGGCTTCCCCTCGACCCGCACGATGTCGGCGGTGTAGTCGAACGATCCTCGCATGAGCGACGAGCCAACGCCGTACGAATCCACCGGCACGCCGGCCTCTTCGAAGGCACGGATCTTACCGGCGCCGAAGCCGCCCGAGGCAACGATCCGCACATGCCCGAAGCCCGCCCTGTCGAGCGCGTCGCGGACCTTGTGCACCA
Organism: Gemmatimonadota bacterium; assembly: GCA_009841165.1. Classification (GTDB taxonomy): domain Bacteria; phylum Gemmatimonadota; class Gemmatimonadetes; order Longimicrobiales; family Gaopeijiaceae; genus Bin94. Next base: position 28,438 of record VXMI01000225.1, read on the forward strand.
GGCGGGGATTCACGCCGCGGGGGTCGAAGTCGCCCATCTCGCCCTTCATGGACCGGTCGACCATGGTGCCGGAGGTGTCGAGGCGGACCCCCCACAGGCGCTCACCGAGCGCGCGCGCCACCGCCAGCGAGGTCCCGACGCTGTCGTTGTCGAAGTCCACGAGCGACACGATGCTCACCTCGTCGGAAAGCTGCGCGGCGAGCGCCTCCGTCGCGGCCACCGTGTCCCCCCCGCAGGCCGCGATCAGGCCGTGCGGAACCGTGCCGATGCCCGACGACCCCCACCACGACGCCTGGGCATCGGTCGAGACGCCGATTGCGCCGGCCACGTGCGCCGCCCAGCCGTCGCCGGTCTGCACCATCCAGTGATCGTGGCGCGCCGGGAAGAACATGATCGACTTCGGCCAGGCCGCCTCCACCACCGCGCGCGTGTTGGTTGCGATGCGGGTGCGGCGCGCGAGCACGCCGGCGTAGAGCGTCTCCAGGTGCACGAAGGCCCCGTACGGTCCGGTGATGAACATGACCGTCTCCCAGGGCCGGGCGCGGTCGCCATCGCGCAGGGAGCGCACCTCGAGATCGGCGAAGTCGTAGCCCTCGGTGAGGCACAGCTTCAGGATGGCGATCGCCTCGTCGGTGCCGGCCACTACCGCGTTCCGCTTCTGGAAGACCTGCATGGTGACCGGGGGGTTGGTCCCGCCGGCAAGAAGCTGTTCGCGGGTGCGCACGAAGTATTTGTCGGAGTAGTAGCCGCTCCGCATCTTCTCGACGGGAAATGCGAAGATGGAGGGTTCCAGGCGCTCGGCGTGGCGGATGGGATCGGGGGGAGCGGTCATCCGGATATCTCCGTGCATGTTCAGGAGCCGAGGCGGTTCAGGTCCAGCGTGCGAGACATGTCCTCGATGAGCCGGACCCGGCCATCGATGCTGTCCGGTGAGATCACCTGCCCCTGGTAGGTACCGGACACGACCGTACCGAAGAAGACCATGTCGAGGTCGAGCGATACCGCGGGATAGGTATGGGTACCGCCGGCCGTGCCGGAAAACACCAGCCGCCCGACCCGGATACTGAAGCTGCCGGTGACGGCCCCGTCTGAAGATTCCTCCAGCCGAAACCTCCAACTCTCCGCCGTGTCGAAGGAGACACCGGTGCCTGTCCAGTTGCCGGTGACTGTCGGGTACTCGGGCTCCGCCGTGCCGCAGCCTGATGCCGGGGCAAGGGTGATGAGCAGCAGGAGGAAGCGCGCGAACAACGGCGCTTGCAGCGAGTCTCGACTCACGGGTTGGCCAGGGACCCAACGGCGTCCATGGGACTCACGGCAACCGCAGCTCGTGCATCACCACCCGCTCGACATCCAGTTCGTCGATGTGGACGCCCAGCAGGTAGTCGGCCCCCAACTCGTAGATCGTCACGCCGCCGGGGTGTTCGAGCCGGCACTGGAAGTCACCGTCCTGCCCGAAGATCCACCAGTCCGCGCCCTCCCCCGGCCTTGGGTAGGGATAGACCCAAAGGCGACCGTCCCGCCCCACGCGCAGACTGCTGACGGTCGGGAACACATCCGCCACCGGCCTGCTTTCGCTGATCATGTCGTCGTCGAACCGCTGCCAGTTCTCGCTGTCGCGACCACCGCGCCGTTCGATCAGGGCCTCGCGGTATGCGCGAACGTGAGCCCCCGTGACTTCGCGGTCCGGATCCAGCCAGCGAACGATGCGCCGCAGTCGCAGTTCCTCGTCCAGCAGTCGGACCTCCGGTTCCATCGCCGTCGTGATCGCAATGGTGGTGCCGCGCGCGAAAGCCACGGGGACGGGATCGAAAAGCGTCCACAACGACTCGGCCGTGCCGTCCCATGCACCCCATCGCCGACCGTCCAGCTTTGCCAATTCGCCGATCACGGTCCCATCGGCGGCGTGTGCCTCCACGAACAGCGGTTCGGGAACGCGGAAGTTCTCGACCGGAAACTGGAACAGATCCCTCACATTGACGGAGACACCGTTCGCCAACACCCCGCCGCCGAGCGAACCGTTGAGGTAGATGGGATCCATTGCCACCGTCCGGGAAAACTCGCCCGTCGAGGCATAGACGTGATATCGCCATGGCCGGTAGTCTCCGACCCATAGCGTGTCCCCGGACATCGCCCAGATGTAGCGGCCGATACGGAACTCTCCCGGCCCCTCGCCCTTGCCGCCCATCGACCGCAGGTGACGGCCGTCCGCGCCGAATACCCGGATCTCGCCGCTGCCGTTGTCCATCACGGCGATCGATCCGTCCGAGAGGCGGGCGACGCCGCGCAGGAAGTAGAACATGTAGGGATCGGCGCCTTCCAGCGTTCCCACCGAGAAGACCGGTTCCTCACTCAGCGTGCAGTAGGTGTCCGAATTCAGCGGATCACTCGTGACGACTTCGACGCCGGCGCTGTCGATGGCGATGGTGGGCGCGCGCTCCACGGGCGCCTGCTCCCGGCAGCCCGGGGCCACGAGCAGAATCGACGTGAGTGCCATCGCCGCGGCGCCACGGCCGCAGGCCCAGGGAACATCAGATCGGACCATCGAATCAACGCCTCGTCTGTCGGTCGGCTCATTCGACACACTGCGCTCCAACGTTCAGGCAGACAAGTCCTGCCGCACCCGATGGGAACCCGACGACCCGCCCGTCCGCTTGACTACCGGCCCCCCGCGCACCAGCATGGCAGCAGACGAGCGCCCGACGAGGGTGCCGACAGGGCCCGCCCCAACAGGGAGATCCCAATGACGAAGCGAACACGTTCATGGTTTCTGCTGCTCCCCGGCCTGACGCTTGCCGCCGCCTGCGCCCCTGAAGCCGCGGAGGAACAGGAAGCCCCCGCCGACCCCACCGACATCCCGGACCCGGCGATGGCCGGTCTCCCCAACCCGGCCGGCGAGGTGATGGCCGACTGGGTCGATCTTCCCGACGAACGCGAATGGGGTTCCACGGCCGGGGTCGACGTCGATCCGACCGACGGACACATCTGGGCCTACGACCGCTGCGGCGGCGTGGGACTGGCCGGTGGATGCGCGGAGACCCTGGTCGATCCGATCTTCAAGTTTCACCGCGAGACCGGCGAGATCCTCGCCAGCTTCGGTGCGGGACTCTTCGTCCTCCCGCACGGGATCCACGTGGACGCGGACGGCAACGTCTGGGTCACGGACTCGATGGGTACCGTGGACAAGGGCCACCAGGTCATCAAGTTCAGCCCCGAGGGCGAGGTGCTCATGGCGCTGGGCCAGCCGGGAAGGGTGGGCACCGAACCGGGCCTGTTCAACCAGCCCTGCGACGTGATCACGGCGCCGAACGGCGACATCTTCGTCTCGGACGGGCACAGCGGACAGAACGCCAACCCGCCCGAGGGTTCGACGGGCCGCATCATCAAGTTCTCGCCGGAGGGCGAGTACATCATGGAGTGGGGCCAGATCGGCGACGGTCCGGGCGAGTTCCGCACTCCACACGCGCTCGAGATGGATTCGCAGGGCCGCCTCTTCGTCGCGGACCGCGGCAACCACCGCATCCAGATCTTCGACCAGGAAGGCAACCATCTGGACTCGTACTACCAGTTCAGCCGCATCAGCGGGCTCTACATCGACGCGGACGACAACCTGTACGCGATCGACTCCGAGTCCAATCCGAACAACCACGACGGCTGGATGACCGGGATCCGGATCGGCCACGCGTCGGAGGACCGGGTCACTGCGTTCATTCCGCCGCACGCCATCTCCGAGGACCGGCCGTACGGCTACGCCGGCGAGGGCGTCGCCGCGGACCGGGACGGCAACGTGTACGCTGCGGAAGGGCCGATCTCGCTCGCTGCCGCGGGCGGTGGCCTCACCAAGTACGTGCGTTCAGAGGGGAATTAGGGCGGCGCGGGCAGCACGGCGACCACACCGATGACCACCGGCGGGCCGGCCCTGCCCGTCGCGCCTGCATGATGCCCGGCGCGGCTGCGCTGCAGGAAGCCCGCTCCCTGGTGCGTGACGCGCGCCGCGTCGTGGCGCTGACCGGCGCGGGCATCTCCGCCGAGTCCGGCGTCCCCACCTTTCGCGACGCGGGCGGCCTGTGGCGCACCTACCGCCCCGAGGAGCTCGCCACCCCGGAAGCACTGGCGCGCGATCCCCACACGGTGTGGGAGTGGTACGATCATCGCCGCGGCTTCCTCGCCACCTGCGAGCCCAACCCCGCCCACCGCGCCCTCGCGCGCTTCTTCCTGCGGCGCGGGACGGCCGGGCTCATCACCCAGAACGTCGACGGACTGCAC
>VXMI01000225.1:32710-43246 GCA_009841165.1 Gemmatimonadota bacterium
CCCCCGCCCCGTGGGGTGTTGTTTCCTGCGGGGGGGGCCGCCCGGCCTAATCCCCCCCCCCGCCGCCCCGCGCCACCCCGCCCCCGCCCCCCGCGGGGCGGGCGGCGGGCCGCCCGACGCGGCCCTGCCCGTCGAACTGCACGGCATGATCGCGCGCGATCGCTGCAACGTCTGCGGCGAGCGCACGCCCGGCGAGCCTCTCGGCGACCGTCTCCCCCGCTGTGCCCTGTGCGGCGGCCTGCGTCGCCCGGACGTCGTCCTCTTCGGCGAGCAGCTCGACGCGGCCTCGCTCGCAAGCGCCCAGTCGATGGCCGCGCGCGCCGACCTCTGCCTCGTCATCGGCACCAGCGCCGAGGTGTACCCGGCCGCCGCCATCCCGTGGACCACCCTCCACTCCGGCGGCCACATCATCGAGGTCAACACGCAGCCCACCTCGCTGACCCGCGCGGCCTCGACAGCCGTTCACGGCAAGGCGGGCGAGGTGCTCCCCGCGCTGCTCGAGTAGGCGCCTCCCCACGGAACACCGGAACACCGGGAACCGCTCTCCGATCCACTCGGTAGCACCCGACAGAGGGCCGGCGCTTACCTGAACGACGTCCGCGTCGGATGGAACCAGGGACCAGATGAATCGATCATTTCTTGTATAGTGAGCGATTTCGATGTACTGTAGTGGCCTAATATCTCAATCAAACGTCTCCAGAAAGCAAAGAAAGTCGTTTTGAATCCTGCCGCTCATTCGACCGACGCCGACCTCAGCACCGGCGAAATCGCCGAGCTCCTCGGCATCCATGCCTCGACCGTCAAGCGCTGGTTCCGGGGCGGTGCGAGAGCAGGCGGCCGGAGGCGAGTCCCCACCACGGCGGGCGGGCACCGCCGCGTTTCGCTCGATCTGGCGCTGCGAGTGGCCCGCGACCGTGGCCACGAGGTCTATCTGCACCGCTTCGACTCCGAGGCCGTCCGCGTCTGGCGGGCGATCCGGGCGCTCGGGAGTGGCCGTGCGGAGCCCGCGCAGGATCTGCTCATCGCGTGGTTGCGGGGACGGCGCACCCGCCTCATCGGTCACTTCCTCCGACACCTCGCCACCGTCGAAGCTCCCGTCGATCCCGCCGTCCTCGACGGCGTCTTCGGAGGCTTCATGCGGCGCGTGGGCGAGGGCTGGGCGGACGGCGACCTGCGGATCAGCGACGAGCGCGCCGCTACCCGCGAGGTCTCGGAAGCCATCTACGCCCTGCTCGACTCGCTGGACCGGGCGGAACACGAGCCGGATCCGGGAAGCCCGACGGCGGTGGTCGCGACGGTCGAACCCGATCAGCACATACTGGGCTCGCTCCTGGTCCGCCTGGTTCTGGCCCAGCGCGGCTGGAACGTGGAGCACCTCGGCACGGGGCTGCCCATTGCGGAGATCGTCGCGACCCAGCGCGCCCTGGGTGCGTCGCTCATGTGCGTGTCGTTCACGCCTCCCCGGGGGGCCGCGGACGTTCACAGGCTGTTCGAGGTCGCCGGGAGTCTGTCGGATCCCTGCCACCCCTGTTCCCTGCTCGTCGGCGGCAGCGCCGCACAGGGTGCACGGCTTCCCGCCCGCGACCACCCGTTCTCGGACCTCAGGATCCTGGCGAACCTCGCGGAACTCAGTGCGTGGCTGGAGGAACACCGCCATGCCTGAGTCGCGTCGCGTTTTCACCCGGCTCGACCTGTGGAGCCTGGTTGTCCTCGGCCTCTTCACGGCGGTCGTGGTCGCGGGCTTCGGGTCGTTCGGACGACACCCGGAGCTCCTCGCGCGGTTTCCCTCGTCGCGGGGGTTCTATCCGGTTGCGTTCGAGATCTTCGCGCGCGGCCACGTGATCCTGGCGTTCGCGGTGCTGGGACTGCTGCTGATCCCGAGGGTGGGCCCGAAGTGGATCCCGGCGCTGATCGCGGCCGGTGTGCTGTCGCTGGGAATGGAACTGCTGGGCACCGCGACCGGATTCCCGTTCAGCGGCTACCGGTACACGGAACTGCTCGGCTATCGGGTCGCGGGACTGGTTCCCGTCCTGATCCCGTTCAGCTGGTTCATGATGGGCTTCCCGTCGTACGTGCTGGCGAGGCAAATGGTCACGGGACGGCTTGCGCGCCCGGCGCTCGGCTCACTGCTCCTCGTGATCTGGGATCTGACGCTCGATCCGGCCATGAGCGCGCTCTCGCCGTACTGGGTCTGGGAGACCGCCGGGGTCTACTACGGGATGCCGCTGGTCAACCTGGCGGGGTGGTTCGGAACGGGGCTGCTCATCATGGCCGGGTTCGATGCGGTGAGGGCGGGCGCGGTCGCGGATCGGATCCCCGCGCCGGTCATGGAGATCTACTACGCGACGGTGCTGGCGCTGTCGCTCGCGATGACATTGGTCGCCGGCTACTGGCTGGCGGTGCTTCTGACCCTCGCTTCGCTCGCCGGAGTGAAGTTGCTGGCGGGGGCCGGGGCTTCGGCGGGCGCCGAAGCGGGAACAGCGGATCGCCTGAGGTCCGAATCCCGGCAGGAAATCGGCTAACTACTTACAGGGCTGCACGATCTGCGTTTCCTGCCTTTCTACCGGACCCTCCTGGACCGTGCCGCCAAAGCGGGAAAACTGGACTTGATTGGCGGGATTGGTAGCCATCGACAAAGCCCGTGCTGGGAAGGCCAAAGCTGGCGTAGTGGGGCGTTTGCTGATCGGCCACACGCAACTCCGCTCTACACAAGGAACACTCTCATGGCTTCGTCGCCGAGGTGGTTGATCACCTTGACGGCAATCCGGCCAGAAGCAGGCTTGGAGAACGGTCGCGAAACGCTACGGCGGAGAGTGGCCCAAGCCTCCTGGTCGATCTCGGTCTTGAGCGTCGTCTTCAGCGCTCGGTAGGGATCGTTAGCGCCGAGAAAGTACGCTTGACGGACGAAGAAACTCTCCTCGTTGTAATCCGTGTCGATGAACCAGCACGCGATTCCATTTGTGTCGTCGGCGCGGATCTCGCCAGTGCTTGGGTGGAAGACATCGACGCCCTTGATCTCAACTTCGATCTTCCCATCGCCCGCATCTCGGATCTCGATGTCGGGCTCGCCAAAGACCACGAAGAGGTTGCCCTTCCCGGTGTTCTTGAGTTCGTCCGCCATGTGGAGATCTGCGTTCATGCGAGCTTTGATGATCGGAACCCGGCCGAGCTTGGCGAAATCCGCCGACTGGGCATCGTAGTTGAACGCGCATGCGACCAGGGTGTCGAATCCCGCCTCTGCCGCCTCCCGCGCTGCCGCCGCGAGGTCCGGTCGGGAAACCGTGCCGAACTCAGGACCGATCAGGACGCCTGCCCGCTTCACTCGGTTCCCCTCAAGGTACTGACCCACCGCACATACGTGCTTGCCCGGCCACCCGGCGAGCCCGGTAAAGTCAACCCGGTCGCTTCGGTGGGCCTGCTGGACGCCGGCAGTGCGCAACTGGTCGAGAATCATCCCGGCGAAGTCAGGTCCTACGCCCGAGGTCGGTCCCGACCGCTCCGCCAAGCCGACCAATTCGTCGTCGACACCCACGGGTAGCATTCGGTGCGGAGACAGGCTCTCGACCGTGAACGGGCCAGCGACCCGCACGACGCTCTTCGCCTGATGGGGTTTGTCGTATAGGTACTCGAACGGCGCGTTGGCGGCGATGGATGCGTCCATCTCCTCTTGACGGGAGATTCGGGCATCCCACCATTTTCCGTGAAGCTCCCGTACGTCGGTCGTCCAAGACTCATCAATTCCCCGTGGGATTTCCCACTCCTCCCACTCGGTCCCGAGCAAGCCGTTCAACTTCGTGCGGAGGGGTTCCAAGGTCTGTTGGTGCTGTTCCCAGATGACCTCGATCTCAGCGTTGTTTGCTATCTGCCTGAGCCTGATGTGCGGCACCCGCTCGTAGACGAAACCCTGTCGAATGCGCCCGTATGTGGGCTGGTCGGAAGGTGCCTTGCGGGTGATTTCCCCTTCCTTGCGCTTACCCTCCGGGCTATCCGCGAGGAGATAATAGGGGTAACGGGCGCCCATGATTCGTGCTCGCGCTAGGGCGAGGGCCACGCGGGAGGTGTCGATCGTGATCCAGCGTCGGCCCCACTGCTCCGCGACATAGGCGGTAGTACCCGAGCCGCAGGTCGGGTCGAGGACTAGGTCGCCTGGATCGGTCGTCATGAGGATGCAACGCTGGACCACTGGCAAAGCAGTTTGTACGACGTAGGTCTTGCTTCCGCCAAACTGGTTCTGCCCAACTGTGTCTGTCCACATGTTCGTGATTGGCGTGGACGGGAAATCGCTCAGCAGCCGTCGGTAAGCCAATCGACCAGAGTCCGTTTCTACTATCCGACCGGCCGCTGCTATGCGGTTCATTCCCGTTTCATTCGAACCGAACGTGCGCTTGCCAGGACTAAACGTCTTTCCGCGAAAGCGAAACGCTTGAAGATCTGCCGGTCCTGGTGGCCGATTGCTGGTGATGTCGCCAGTGGTACAGAGCATGCCATCATCGGGAATGAGCGAGGTATCCGTGAGCTCTTCTCGCGTCGCTGACCGCATCGTACCATCCGATAAGACGATCTTGGTGTACGCGGTTGCACCTTTTCCTCCAGCGCGTTTCGCGGAAAACAGATTGCGGTATTTGATGCACTCACGGGATCTGGCATACCAGAGCAAGTAATCGACAACGGACGAAAGGGAATCGCCGGACATGCCGGTGGTCTTGGCGACGCTGATCTGACTGACGAAGTTGTCTTCCCCAAACACTTCGTCCATCACCGCCCGCACCCGGTGTACGTTCTCATCCCCGATCTGAACGAAGATCGACCCGCTGTCTGATAGCAGGTCCCGTGCGGACATGAGACGATCCCGCAGGTAAGTGAGGTACGAGTGGATGCCGTGGCGCCACGTGTCTCGGAACGCCTTGACCTGCTCCGGTTCGCGGGTGATATGCTCGCGTTTTCCGTCCTTCACGACGCGACTCGTCGTGGACCATTGGAAGTTGGAGTTGAACTTGATCCCGTAGGGCGGATCGAAGTAGATGCACTGGACCTTGCCGCGAAGATCCTCGCGCTCGCCGAGCGATGCCATGACGTGGAGGCTGTCGCCCAAAATCATCCGGTTGGACCAGTTGGCGTCATGCTCGTAGAAGTCCGTTTGGCCCACGCCCGGAGGCAGGCCGTTGAAGTCGGCGAAGAGATCCATGGCCTCGTCGGGCGGTCCGGCGTCCTTGGAATGTCGGACGAGGTCGTCGATCAGGACCTTGGGATGCACCTTCTCCTGAATGTAGAGTGGCGTGGCTTGGGCGATCAGGTCGCCTTGGTCCTGCTCATCCTTGCCGCGCCAGACGAGTTGGGGGTCCAAGTCGCGGTTGCGGCGCTGGTACGCTACCTCGATGGGCGTCCGTTCGTCCTCGGCCATCACGGCCCGGAACTCAGCCGTGGGAATGTTCTTTCGGCTGTCCTCAGCGTGCCTGATGGATTCGACCTTCTTGGGTGCCTTCTTGCGAGCCATGGCTGCTATGAGTCGTCTCGGGGGAACGCCGCACCGAATCGGGCGGCAAGGGAACGAAGCGATCTGTCGCCGGTCCAAAGACGTGAACCTCGTCGGACAACGACCGCATGAAGTAGATGAGCGTCGATGAACCCGATTCCCGCCCCGGCCAGCCGCTCGGCCTCGATCCAGCCGATCACCTCTGCGTGATCCCAGGCCTCGATTCGGGGCAGGTCACGCCAAGAACGCAGGTGGTCGCCGCGGTTCTTGAAACGACCGCAGGCAAGTTCACCGAGGACCATCGGGTGCATCAGAACCCTGGAGGCTCCGAGAAGCTTCGTGAGCATTGGGTGCGGGTGCCGCAGGTGATTGATCCACACGTTGGTGTCCACGAGGATCATGCCCAAGGCCGACGCCGCGGAATAAACTCCGCCTCGGGATCGGAGCCGCCTGCACGGATCAACGCTTCTTCTGCGGACATCTCCCGCTCTTCCGTCGCGGTTCGCATCACATCCTCTAGCTTCGCCGGGATCGCGGTCCCTAGATCGGATCCCAACTCGAACACGTCCCGGAACTCGGCGAATGACCATCTACCGTACCCGCCATGGCGGTTGATGCCCGGAACCCAGTAGTTCTCCATCGTGGCCTTCTTGTCCTTGGCGTCTTCGCGCCGGTATCCCTTGATCTCGACGATCAGGTGCAGCGGATCTTCTCTTCCTCGTCCGTCGTTGACGAGTACGACGAAATCGGGGATGTACGTCCGCTTCTCCGAACCGTGACGGTAGGGCACTTCCAGTCCAAGGTTGTGGTTCTTCACGTAGGCCAGCACCTTCGGGTGGGCCTCCACCACCCGACAGAACTCGCCTTCCCAAGAGCTGTCGAGAATGGCCCAGTTGACGTGACAGAAGCGCGCGTCGGTCCTGTAGCGTTGGGTCTTCGTCGTCTCGAAACGGACGTGAGCGGTGGAGCCCTCGGGATTGTAGGGATCGAGCAGGGCTTTGACCTGCGCCGTCCCGTTCGACTCAAGGATGGCCGCCGTGATGCGTTGGCAGGCGAGATCCGCCAACTCGCGATAGAGGAGTTGGCCGTGATGCGTGTCTCCGGTGCAACGCAAACACGTGTCCAGCCAACGGCGGGCGATCTGCTTGAGTTGCCCGAACAGGTAGAGCTTGGGGCTCTCTCCCTCATCGCGCCACTTCGTATAGAGCAGGTGCTTCGTGAGGTAATAGGTCACTGTGGCGCGCCGCCCTTCGAGGTGTTCGAGCGTCAGGTCCACGCCCTCTCCCACGATTCCCTCGTTCTTCGTGATGGACGGTCCCACGAGCTCGGGCGTCAACTTGAGGTTCGAGACCTCGGAGAAGCTTGCCGTGAGTCGCTCCTCGGGCAGTTCGACGCGGTATCCGATGACTCGGGGAAAGCGGATCTCGCGCTCGTCGCGCTCTGGACGCACCGCGCGGACCGTGATCGTCTCCTTCGGCGGTTTCGGCCGCACGACGACGGGTTTCGCCGTGAAGTCGAACGGGATGCCGAGCACGTCTGCGTACTCGACATCGAATAGCCCCTCGTCATTCAGATCGTAGGACTGCCGCCGGAGCGCGCGCCCGACGGCTTGCTCGCACAGCAACTGGGTGCCGAACGCCCGCAGGCCGAGCACGTGCGTCACCGTGTTCGCGTCCCAGCCCTCTGTCAGCATGGACACTGAGACGACGCAACGGATCGAGTCGCCCAGCCGACGCCGCTTTCCGACCGTGTTCATAACCTCGCGCAGCAGATCCTGGTCGGTGATGTTCTCACCGGCGTGTCGGTCGCCCGTGCGCGCGATCCTCTCGCGGCGAAAGCGCTCGATCTCGTCGGCTGCCATCCGGCGGAACTTGAGGTCGAGCGCATCCCCGGATTCGAGTTGGCGGCTGTCGATCAGAAGTGTCCGGGGGCGCGGCAAGCGCTGGCCGTTCTCGTCGAAGTTCCGGAACAGTGCCAACCGGCCGTTGTCGATGGCAGAGGTACCGTCCAAGTTTGTGCGCTCGAAGCCCGAGATGTAGTCGTACACGAGCTTCGATGTCGAAGTGTTGTTGCACACGATGATGAAGCACGGCGGAACCCTGATACCCGCCTTCTCCCACGCCTCGAAGGTCCGCTCGTAGTGACCGTACAGGGCATCGAGCGCCGACTTCAGGTCGAGCGGCAGACTCAGCGGATCGAGCGCCCCGGCCTTCCCGCGCCCCTTCTTCGGCATCTTTCGCCCAACGTGCTCCCACAGATTCCGGAAGCGGGGCATGTCGTACCCGGGGACGTTGTCCGCAACCGGCACTCGGGGGAGCTTGACGATCCCGCACTCGATCGCGTCCATGAGCGAGAAGTCGCTCATCGTCCACGGAAAAAGCGTGCCCTCTGCGTAGCCCGAGCCACGCAGGAAAAAGGGGGTGGCCGAGAGGTCCATGACTCGGCTTATACCGATCTTGCGTTCGACTGCTTCGAGCCCGGAGACCCAGAGCCGCGCAGCTTCCGTGTTCTCCTTGGCTTCCTTCCTGTCGTCGCCCTTGAGCATGCGCTCGTCACGGCTGCCCGGCTTTTCGCGGTAGCAGTGATGGGCCTCGTCGTTAAGGACCATGATCCGTTTCATGGCCATGAGTTTGGGCATGACGCGCCGGATCATCTGGCCGGTGCTCTCCGTCGTTTCCGGTGCGGGTCCCCGCCCCTGAAGCAGCGCGCGGCTGCCCTTGGAGAGCTTCATCCGCTCGCGAAGCTTGAAGGCGTGGTAGTTCGTGATGACGATCTTCGCGTGCGTCAGGTCCGGAAGCATGTCCCCCGGAACCAGTTCCCGATCCTCGTAATAGCTGTCCGGATCGTTGGGTTGAAGCACCCGGAGACGGTCACGGATCGTGATCCCGGGGGTCACCACGAGGAATCCCCTCGTGTACTTCCGACTCTGCGGCCTCCGCACGGCGTTGATCGTCTGCCAAGCGATCAACATCGCCATCACCGTCGTCTTGCCCGTGCCCGTCGCCATCTTGAGCGCCAGCCGCGAGAGGCCGGGGTTGGCCTCTTCGCTGGCATCGGCCATGTGTTCGAGAAGTTCCCGCCCGGCCTTCCGCAGTGGGGCCACCTCCGTGAGCCAGATCGCAGTCTCCACCGCTTCGATCTGGCAGAAGAACGGACGGATGCCGGAGAACCGATGAGATCGCCAATGCCGGAGCAGGCGCGCCGTCTCGGGGGTTACTCGCCAATCGGCTTCGTCCGGGATGCGCCTCCATTCGTCCACGCGCACGCGCACGCGGTTGATGATCGTGGCCAGATACTGCTGGTCTTCCGTCGAGAGCCCCTTGCCCTCGTCGAGGACCATACCGACCTGTTCGACCGCTGGTCCCTTCGGCGTCTTCTGCTGCTTCGGGTTGGGAATCGGCGAGACAAAGGAAGCCGGACGTCGGTAGGCTAGGACCCGTTGGGTCGGCTGCCCGGCAGCGTCCAACTGCCAGTGGCGAGCCGGGTACTCGTAGGGCGAGTTGAGGATCGGGCGTTCGTAGAACCGCTCCACCGAGGACGCGCCGTCTAGCCCCGTGCTCTCGCCCTCTGGAGTAGCTTCTTCCGAAATGCTCATCCGCACCCTGATGATTTGACGTTTCTGTCGTGACAGCAGCACGCCCCGTTCCCGGTCCGCAACCGCCTCGAAAAGGTCGCACGGCGCGGCGGAGAACGGCAACCTTGCTTGGACGAGCCGTTACCACCTAGCCGTCCGGGGGCTTCGACGGGCTCGCCCCAAGGGTTCGGGTCAGGATGGCGCTGGAGCCGGGTGCCTGCTAGCGTCAGTGCAGCATCATGAGCATCAAGGAGTTCAGTGTGGACCGGCAATGTATGGCGATGTTCCGAAAAGTCCCCGAAGGCTACATCGCCTTCGTCGAGGGGTTTTCCGGTGCCAACACCCAAGGCACTTCCCTCGAAGAAGCCCGGTCGAATATTCGCGAAGCCATCGCCTTGGTCGTCGAAGCCAACGGGGCCTTTGGCCTCGCTCCCATGGAGGAACCGCAATGACCCGAAGCTTGACCGCGATCGTTGAGCGGGACGATGAGGGCTATGTGGCGCTCTGCCCCGAGTTGGACGTCGCGAGCCAGGGTGAGACCGTGGCCGAGGCGCGCGACAATCTCGCCGAAGCCCTCGCCCTGTTCTTCGAGACCGCGCCGTCCGGCGAGGTCAACCGGCGCCTGCGAGGCGAGGTCTATGTGACTCAGATCGAGGTTGCGGTTGGCTAGGCTTCGCGTCCTGTCCGGCCGTGAAGCGTGCCGCATCTTGGCGGCAAACGGTTTCGTCGAGGCCCGACGACGGGGCAGCCACATCGCCATGCAGAAGACGGATGCCGATGGAACGGTCACCGTCCCGGTTCCAGATCACCGAGAGCTGCGGACAGGCACGTTGATGTCGATCATTCGTCAGTCAGGTCTGCCCCGCTCGGAATTCGAGGTGGGTCCCTGACCACGGTCGGAGGCGGTGGAAAGCGCCGGTGCGCCTCGTGCGGCAAACTCTACGTGGGCCGTCCCCGGGAGGAAGCCGTATGCCTCACCTGCGACATCCGGGAGCGGGCGGTTCGGGGCGAGCACCCGGCGGCCATCGCGATTCGCTTCGGTATCCCCCGATTCCTCGTGGAGGCTGTGCTCAAAGGCGATTCTCACTCGACCCGTACCCCTCGGAGGTAGGCGGTTGTCGATTCTGGGCGATTCTAGAGCCCGGAGATGAACCGAAACCGCTCCGGATCCGGCCCTTTTCGGACGATCCGCGTGGCGATGACCGGCGAAGTAACGGCTTACCGCTCGAACCCACCCCCGCCGCGCTCGGGGCCTCGGGGGCGGGGCGGTGGCGGTACAACGATGCGGGTGACGGTCCGGCCGCGCTCCCGCTCCCGAGCCTGTTCGCGCTCCCTCTCCCTCATGGTCGCGCGCACCGACCATGCACGCCGCTCCGCCTCCACCAGCCTGTTCCGGTAGAACTTGCCCCAACCGCGCTCGATCTCACGGGCGCGGTCGCCGTGTGCCTTGCCCAACTCGGCCCGCTCGTCCCTGTGATACCCGTCGAGA
>VXMI01000041.1 GCA_009841165.1 Gemmatimonadota bacterium
GAGTTGGGGGCGGAAGGGCAGGGGGATGGACTGGATGTTCCGGTTGAGAGCTCCGAGGGCCTCTTCGGCGGCCTTGCGGGTTCTTTCGGTTTCGTAGCGCGCGTGGGCGAGTGCCTGCCGGGCGGAGGTCGCGTCCACCTGGGTACTCGTTTGCACGTCGCGCAGCCTGTCGGCCTCGGTGCGGTGTTCCTGGAGCTTCGCTTCGGCTTCGCGGAAATGCTGCTCAACCGGGGCAAGCGCCTGTTCCCTGTCAGGCAGTGGCGCGTCCCCTGCGAGTGGGAAGGCGTCGTCAAGACCGGCCGCGTCTCGAAGGTGGTGGAGCGCTCCAGCCATATCGGAACGAAGGTCATCGAGTGCGCTCCGGGCGTCCCTTGTACCCTGCCGGGCGGACTTCTGCTGCGCTTTGAGATCGGCAACGACCCTGTTTGCCTCGTCGGCTTGTGACCTCGCCGCGCAGTGGGCCTCACGTGCCGCATCAAGACCGGAGTCCCGCGGTGGGACCCAGCCCTCGGGGAGTTGGTGCTGACAAATCGGACACTCGTCGCCGGGACAGAGATCGTGGGCTGCGGCCGCGGCCGCGTTGGCACGCCGAGCCTCACTCAGCCCCTGCTTGGCCCGTTGCAGCCGCTCCTGCGCCCCCTGCAGGTCACTCTGCGCGGCGGTTAGCCGTCCGGATATCTCGGCTGTCTGCTGCTCCCGCCTGGCCAAGCCGGCCTTCGACGAACGAATGCGCTCCCGCAGGTCGCGGCACCTTTCATACCAGCGTTCGGCATTCGTCAGGCGCTCACGAACAGAAGCTACGGCTTTCGCAAGGGGCGGCTCCAGCGCCTGGTGCCGGGTCACCCGATCCGCTGCCGATTCGAGGGCTTGTTGAGCCCGGGCATGGTCCTTCGCCGCCTTCGTCTCGCCCAATATCGCCTTGCGCAGTCCAAGGGCCGCTTCGACCGCCCTCTCCACCTGGTTCGGGATCACGCCGAGCGTTGCCAGGGTGCGCGCGATCTGATGATGGTCAGGACCGTCGTCGGTCGGAATGCCGTTCATGTCTCGCCTCAGACGGGCCTCGCGCTCCTTCAGCTCCGTCGTCCTGGCCCCGATCTGGCGCTGCGCACCCTCCACTGGATCAATCCGGTCGGCAAGTTCGTCCATCGCCGCCGGGGTCAGGTGCTCGCTTGCGCGCCGGACCGCTGCGATCGTCACCTCGGACTGGTGGAGGGCATCGCGGGCCCGCGTCGACCGATCCCGAAGATCGGCCAGTGCGACTGCTCGACGACTCGCCGCTTCGGCCCGCGACGTCAGCAACGCAAGGTGCGCTTCGGGATCGTCCGGATGGCGCTCCACCTCATCCTGGAGCCGGATCGCCAGCGTTCTGACCTCGCTCAGCCTCTGCCCTGCCACCACTCCTGCCGCCTCCAGATCCTGCGTGCGCCACACCTGCCGCAGGATCTCGGTGCGGGCGGACGGTGCGTCCTCCACCAGAAGGCGGGCAAAGCGCCCCTGCGGCAGAATCACGGTGCGCAGGAAGGCGTCGCTGTCGAGCCCGATGAGCTCCTGCACGCGCTCGTTGACCGGCCTGACCTGCTCGACCTTCTCGAGCGTCTTACCGCTGGGCCCGTAGCGAACAAGCTGCGCCTGGGCGGGCCGGAGTCCCCCCGCGCCCGCTCGCCGGTCAACCCTGGTGACTTCCCACTCCTCGCCAGCCACCTGGAACCGCAGCACGACGCGCATCACGTCCGACGTGTCGTTCATCGACTCCTGCTTGGACCGGCCCCCAAGCGACGTCTGTCCGTACAGGGCGTAGGTCATCGCTTCGAGGATCGACGACTTCCCGGCGCCGGTGTCGCCGATGACCGCGATCTGGGTGCGGCCGCCGAAGTCGATCCCGACCTCGGCCCTGAAGGAACGCAGTCCCTCGATGGTGATTCGAAGCGGGCGCATCCGGTCAGGCGTCCCCCCCTCCCCCACGCAGTGCGGCGAGGACCCCCTCGGCGCGCACCGTCAGCCCGGTCAGCCCGAAGTCCGGCCCCTCCTCGTCCCCCGAGCCAGCCACAGCCTCGCGAAAGAGTGCCAGGACCGTGTCGCGGGGAGCCTTCGTCGCCCTCCCGGTCGCCGCCGTGCTCCGCCACTCGACGAAGAGATCCTCGATGGAGGGCTCCTCCCCGTCGCCGTCCCCGGAGATTGCCTTGACCGTCCGGTTAGCCACCTCGTTGACCAGGTTGAATACCACGCACTCCGGCGACCACTCGGCCACCCGGTCCGCCAGGTCAGGAATGGGGTCGTCGGACTTCACAACGGCCTTGAGAAAACAGCCGTCCAGTGCCCCATCGGCCGCCCGCTCCTCCAGTTCGCGCAACGTCCCGGTGAAGCTCTCCAGCGGCCGCCCCGGGGGTAGTTCCCGTTCGCCGACCTGGACGTCGTCGCCGATCGTGACCACGACCGCATGCTTGCGCTGGCGGCTCTCGCCGTAGTCCAGAGGGATCAGCGACCCCGCGTACCGGCCGCGCACGCTTCCCGGCAGTTGCTGCGGGTCGTGGATGTGCCCGAACGCACAGTAGAGCGCCCGGTGGAGACCCTTCGTGTGCGTGGCGTGATCCTCGCCCACGGTGAACCGCCGCTCGGAGTTGCCGGGCCGTGCCCCGTCAACGTGCAGGTGGGCCGTGTAGAGGACGATGCCGTGCGGGCCCGCGGCCTCGCGCGCGCGGTCGATCACATGGTCGTTGAGGTTGCGGATGCCGTCGGCGTAGTCGCCCTCGAAACGCAGGGCATCGGCGGTGGCGTAGTCGGTGATCGCCCCGGGGGGAATGAACGGGACGCAGGCTAGCGCGACGGGGACCTCCGCCAGGTCGTCGAACTCCAGGACGCGTGGCGAGGTGACGAACCGGAGACGCCGGGGCGAGGCCATGCCCGCCATGTCGTCGAGGACATCGAAGAGGGCGCCCGAGTCGTGATTGCCGCTGATCACCACGGTCGGCGCGATCTGCGCCAGCCGCTGCAGGGCGGTGACGCCGAGCCTGAGCGCGGGGTAGGGGGGACGGTAGGCGTCGAAAAGGTCGCCCGCGTGGACGATCAGGTCGGGGCGTTCGGCGGCGGCGATGTCGAGGAGCGCCTTCAGCGCTGAGCGGTGGTCGTCGGTCCGTTCGTGGCGTCCCAGTTTTGCGCCGAGGTGCCAGTCGGCCGTGTGGAGGAGTTTCACGCGCTTCTTATCCGCTCGCGGAGCGTGCCGATCTCCCACAACGGGACCACCGTGATCCGCTCGCTCACCGGGTATGCCCGCGGGGCGGGACACACCACGAACAGGTGATCCACCTCCAGCGCGTCCGCCGAGGCGCGAGTCCTGCGCGAAACGGACGGCGACTCGCTGAACTTGATCTCGAATCCCGTCCAGCGACCCTCGACGGTGGCCAGCAAGTCCAGCTCGCCGCCCCCGTGCGCGGCCCAGAACCATGCTTCCGCCGGGCGCAGGACGCGCAGCAGCTGCTCGATCACGAACCCCTCCCAGGAAGCTCCGACGCGCGGATGCGAAAGCAGCGCCGTGTCGTGCGGGATGCCCAGCAGGGTATGAAGCAGGCCCGTGTCGCGCAGGTAGACCTTGGGCGCCTTGACCTGGCGTTTGGCGATGTTGTGGAACCACGGCTGCAGCTGCCGGACCATGAAGGTGCCGGTCAGAAGATCCAGGTAGCGGCGCACGGTCTTGTCCGACAGCGACAGCGCGCGTCCCAGGTTGGACGCGTTCCACGTCTGGCCGTGGGAATGCGCCAGCATGGTCCAGAAGCGCCGCATCGCCGCGGCGGGAATGGAAATCCCGAGCTGGGGCACATCCCGCTCCAGGAACGTGCTCACGAACGATTCCCGCCAGGCCCGGCTGTCGTCGTCGGACGCAGCCAGATAGGAGCGGGGGAAGCCTCCGCGTACCCAGAGGTCGCGCCACTGCGGCGGACCGGTCTCATCGAGGCCGAAGCCGCTCATTTCGATGAGTTCCACCCGCCCGGCCAGCGTTTCCGAGACTCCCCGCACCAGATCCGGCGCCGCGCTGCCCAAGACCAGATACCGCGTCCGGGAGCCCGGCCGGTCCACCAGCACCCGAAGAGCCGGGAAGAGCTTCGGCATCCGCTGCACCTCGTCCAGCACCACCAGTCCATCCAGGGATCCCAGAACGAGCTCGGGATTGGCAAGTCCGCGGACGTCCGGTTCCGACTCCAGATCGAAGCGCGTGGCCTTCCTCCCGGCGGCGAACTGCCGTGCGAGCGTGGTCTTGCCGCATTGTCTCGGCCCCAGCAGGGCCGTGACGGGAGCGCGAGCGGTCGAAACCTCCAGCCGCCGGAGATAGTCGGAGCGTGCTAGCATGGTCGTAAGGTAACGTGAAAATTCGGAGCGCGCATCCGAACTTTCATGTATAGGGTTGGTCCGCGCAGGCGCTTGGAACTGCTACAACCCCCCCTCCGCCCCCGACATCGCCCCCAGAT
>VXMI01000007.1 GCA_009841165.1 Gemmatimonadota bacterium
GTTTTACAACATCTCTCAGCGGCACTCCCCTCCCGTCCATTGGTAGCTCTGACCGACCGTGTTGGGCCCAACTGTATGCGCTTATGTGCCCGTTCATGTGGGCCGGGGGGTGGGCTGGGGGGGCGGACGAGTGCTGGCGGGGCAGGGTAGCGCCGGGTTCTCCGTCGGGGCCGAGGGGGACGAGGGCGGACGAGGCGGCCGCGAGGAAGCGCTGGCCGTATGCGAGGCGGTCGTCGACGACGAGGGTGTCGCCGCGCGAACGGATCTCGATGGTCGCACCGCCGCGCACCGGGGTCATGAAGAGGCGGCCATTCCGGTGGTCGAGGTCGAGGGCGTCGCCCTCCGTGCCGTAGGTGCCTTCCAGCGCGAGGGCGCGGGCCGTGGGCAGCGGATCGGTGCCGGGTGGGACGGGCGGCAGCGGTTCGCCGTCCCGAGCGGCAAGCATCAACTCCAGCGCCGCGTCCGCGATCCGGCTGGTGATGGTGTTGGTCCCGTCCACCGCCGATACCACAACGACGCCGATCCGGGAGTCGGGCAGGAAGGCGAGCTGGGTGGAGAAGCCGTAGATGGCGCCCCCGTGACCGAGCCAGCGCTGCCCGAACCTCTCGTCCACGGCAAAACCGAGGCCGTACCCGGCGGTCGCGCCGGGTTCGGCGAACTGTGGTTCCCACATCGCCTCGAGCGTTGCGGCTTCGAGGAGCCGACGCTGCGGGCTTTCGGTGTCGTCGCCGCCGGCTTCCGCGCCCTCGTCCGGCAACTCGCCGCGCTGGAACATCACCCCCATGAAGCGCGCGAGGTCGAGCACGGTCGAGTACATGCTTCCCGCCGGCGCCATGCCCAGCTCGAAGGTCGGCGCGTCGAAGAAGCCGCGATCGAACCCCCACATGTACGCCTCGGCGAGGTCGTCCACGATGGCGGGCTCCGGCGCGAAGGCGCTGCTCGTCATCCCGATGGGATCGAGAACCGCACGCTCGACGTAGTCCGTGAACGGCACGGACTGCGTGACTTCGAGCGTGTAGCCGACGACCGCGATTCCGGCGTTCGAGTACTTCGTGCGCGTTTCCGGTTCGTAGATCTGCGGCGTTCCCGCAAGGCTGGCCACGGTGGCGCCAAGGCTCGCCCCGGCGTCGTCGAAGTAGTTGCCGGCCGGAGGCTCGCGGATCAGCCCGGAGCGATGCGACATGAGCTGGCGCAGCGTGATCGGGGTTCCCGAGCGGTTGTCGGGTGCGAAGTCGGGGAGGTAGCCGCGCACGGGGGCGTCGATGTCGACCTCCCCCCGCTCGACGAGTTGCATGACCGCGATGTCGGTGAACAGCTTCGACACGGAACCCACCCGGTACACGGTCTCGGCGGTCGCGGGGACGCCGGGTTCCTGCTCGCCGAAGCCCTCCGCCCAGACGACGTCCCGGTCGTCGACGAGCGCGATCGACACCGCCGCGAGGTCCTTTTGCGTGCGTTCGCGCTCGATCATGGTGGAGAGCGCGGCCGCTACTTCGACGTAGCCGCCCTCCAGGCCGACGGTGGGTGTACCTTCGTCCGGCGCTTCGGCGCATGCCAGGAGAAGGAGCGGGAGCAGCGAGAAGGGCAGCAACTTCACGCAGGCGCGACGGGACAGGCCCGCCCCGTCTTCGCGCAACAGTCGTCCGGCGAGGCTCATCCGCTCACTCCTCTCAAAACCCGGGCAAACGCCGACAGCGCGGGTACCGGCGGCGTCAGTGCCAGCGCAGTGGACTCGACTCCACTTTGTAGAGAATGTAATCCCGCAGCGTGTGCGCGGTGTCGAGTTCGACGTAGGGAACCGTCACGACTCCCGAGGACAGTTGCACTTCGAGGGTGGCCAGGCCCCTGCGGCGCTGCAGCGGCGACTGTCTTACGGACACGCCCTGGGACTTGCGGAAGAGGAAGGCGTCGACCCTGGCACCGAGGAATCCCTTGCGGCTTGCCAGCCCGTCGTCGTCGTGCAGGTAGCCCCGCCGGCGCCAGCTCTGGAGGGCGACCAGCGATGCGGCGGTGGCAGCGGCCAGGCAATAGGCGCCGAACGGGACGCTCAGGATCGTTGCCGGCGTCCCGCGGAGCAGGAGGAAGAAGACACCGGCGACGATGGGAACCACGCACATCCGAAGGGTCAGGGCACGGATGTAGTACGGTGATACGCGGACGAATCCCGGGCTTCCGGGCAGAAGCGTGATTTCAGTGGCCTCCCGCCCAAACACCTGGCCGCGCAGCGATTCCGCCGTGGATCCCTCGAGCAGGGGAACAGTCAGGTTCTCGGCAAACTCCACATTCGCCGGGCCCTCGCTGCCAGGCATCTGGATCGCTCCCGCCGGGAGAGCCGAGAAGCGAAATCGCCCGAACCAGCGCAGAATCAGGTTCTGGACAAGGGTGAGCTGCTGAATCTTGGCGGTCTCGACCACGACTCCCTTCTGCGTCAGGAGTCCGCCCCGCGAGCGGAACGCGGTGCCCCGCCGCCACAGCGTATAGTCGTAGTGACGCAGGAACGCGCCGATCACAACCGCCGTGACCAGCACCAGGGCGATCCCGAGGAACAGAACCAGCACGGCGATCACCTGTGCTACCGCCGCGAGGCCGGTGATGCCGGACCAGACCGCGTCGACGATCCCCACGATCATGTCCTGAAACGGCTCGGCGACCTGCGCGAGCGCTGCCAAAGCCCCGGCGAGCACGAGCGCCTTGCGGTCGGCGAGGCCGATGCGCAGCATGTCGGCGCCGGTAAGCTTGAGAAGCAGCTGATCGGCGGCGGCCGAGGTTTCGGCTGCAATCCGAGCCTGGGTCAGGGCCTCGGCGGGATCTCTGTCCGCGGGCTGGTCCGGGTCGTCCTCACCCGTGCGTCGAGAGGCGCGTCCGTCCCTGCGGCTGCGGTCGACGCGGGTGCGCAGCCAGTCGGCAAGTTCGGTCCCGACCGCGGGGAGCCGCCCCTCGGCCACGATGGTTCCCGCCGTGTCCAGGCGCACGGTGACCAGACCGAGCGTGCGGTCCACCAAAGACCGCTCGACGTTGATACCCTGCACGCGGTCGAAGGGAAGGTCGAGCGCGGTTCGCTTGATGAAGCCCTGGCGGATGAGGACCCTGTCGTCTTCGATCCTGAACCGGAAGAACCAGTACCTGAGCAGGGCGACGCCGCCGATCGCGAAGAGGATGAGGAGTACCGCAAGACCGAGCGAGCCCCCCCGTGAGGCGAAATCGAAGCGTGTCAGGTAGGCGATGGCGCCGAAGGAGGCCACCAGTTGCAGGTAGCTTCGGGCGATGGTCCGGATGGTGGCGCCCAGAAAGAAGACGATCGCGAACGGGGACGTGCGCCTCCAGACGCCGAAGTCAGGCTGGTTCACCGAAATCGGGGTCCGTCCCGACGTCGCTCTCGGCCTCGATGCGCGCCGAGACATAGGCGCGCAGGCGTTCGGCCGTCTCCCGGCCGAGACCACGGATCTTGTGCCCCCCTCCGCCGGCGGGGAAGACGGACAGGTTGGCCAGGCCGAAGCGGCGGTCGAGCGGCGTGCTGTCGGTCTTTGTGTGCTGGACCCGGTTGAAGGGGATCGCCCGCACCGACCGCCACAGCACGCCGGACCTGTACAGGATGTCCCTGTCCCGGACTGCATAGCCGTGACGTGGGACCGCGATCGCCGGCCAGGCAAGTGCCCAGAATGAAAGGACGGCGAAGACGCTCCAGGCGATCACCGGCAGCCAGGGCGCGGCCCTGAACAGCGCGGCGAGTCCCCCTGTCGCGAGGGCGTAGTGCACTCCACCTCCAATTCCCGCAAACACGGAGAAGCGGATCAGCGTACCCAGCTGCAGGCGCCTGACGAAGCGGGGGTGGAGGGCCTGCCAGTCCAGTTGCTCCGCCCTGGGAAGTGCGTCGGGCGGGACCGGGGGATTGACGAACATGTCGTGACTCAACAAGTAACGGTGTGACCAGCTTCAGTGGGGCAGGAGGTGGAAGATGACCCGGGACGAATATACCCGCCACGACGCGACGGGGCTCGCCGCGCTCGTGAGAGCACGCGAAGTGACGCCACTGGAACTGATCGAGGTGGCCGTGGAGCAACTCGAACGCATCAACCCGGAGATCAACGCGGTCGTCTACCGCATGGACGACGAGGCCAGGGCGCTGGCGTCCTCCGTTGACCGGAATGCGGTCTTTGCCGGTGTCCCATTCCTGGCGAAGGACCTGCAGAGCGGCTACGCCGGACACCCGACATCGGGAGGAAGCCGTGTGGCCGAGCGGTTGGTGGCAGAGGCAGACACCGAACTGGTCCGCCGGGTCCGGGCCACGGGCGTTTCCATCCTCGGCAAGACCAACACCCCCGAGTTCGGCCTGCTGCCGTATACCGAACCGGAGCTATGGGGGCCCTGCCGCAACCCGTGGGCGCTCGATCGCATACCCGGGGGATCGAGCGGGGGCTCGGCTGCGGCGGTGGCGGCGGGTATCGTGC
>VXMI01000174.1 GCA_009841165.1 Gemmatimonadota bacterium
TCCTACGACGCCTTCACCCACAGCCCCAAGGGCAGGCGCCTCAAGCTCTCGGTGAACTACCGCCTTGGAAACTGAAGGAGGAGACTGTCGTCCTCGACCCATTGCCTTGGGGCAGACGGCCGCAACCAGGCACCTCGGTCAAGTGTATCGATTGGCCGGCGATCCGACGGGACCATGATACCGTCCTTCGGTCACGTTTACCCCAACCAAAGTGAGAATGTCTGCTGGTGGGGAACTCGGTGGATGCGGCTCCCGTCCACCATCGCGCCATTCCACACCCAGCCGTAGTACCCGTCCGCGAACGGAAAGGACTCGATGAAGCCGTCCTCGGGATCGAAGACCGACATGCGCCCGTTCCTCCCGTCCGGGACCAGATGCGTCCATTGGGGCCAAGCATGAGACCGTTCGCGTCCGCGAACTCGCTGGGTCCCTGTCCCTTGCCGCGATGGGTCACGATATGAGTGCCATCGGGACCGAAGACGCGCTGTGCCTGGATCTGGGAATCCAAGACGGCGAAGCCCCCACCCGTCCAGCGCCACGAGGCCCTTCAGATATGCGAAAGCGTACGGTCCGGTGCCGTCGAGGGTGCCGACGCGGGTGTCCTCGACAAGTGTCCAAGTGGGAGGTGCGTTCGCAGCTGGGATGTTCGTGAGGTGGACCGTCCCGGAGGGCAACGTGTCCCGCAGCGTGGTTCAATCACTCCGATCCTCTGAGTCCCCGCACTCGGCCAACGCCACCCGTGCCACGGCGACCAGTTTCGCTCGCGTTCGTTCGCACATCGTTCAACTCCGTCTCGCCTTCATCGACCCCACGGGCCACCTCGCGTCGCCCGCCGTGTCCAAGATCGCACTGCTGAAGCGTGCTCGCCACGCGACCGGCGGCGCGCCATCGTTCTCGACCGGCTTCCTGCCTATGGGTGGGACGAATCTGAACGTGTCGAGGGCTCGCCGTGATGCGGTCGGTCGAGTCCACGGGCTTCAACAAGTCCGCGCACGACTCCTCCACCGTCCCTTGGCTTAAAGGACGACCGAAAAGCCGAAGTTGACGACGACCCCGCAGCCCGCGATGCCTCGCGCCGCTCGACCCTCTCGCGCTCTTGGGGGGCCTTCTCCGTCTACCGCGACACGTCCGTTGGGTGCTAGCAGTCCGTGGATAAAGTCCGTCCCGCGGGGTCTTTTTCGATGAGTTAAATTGAAGGGGAACAAAAACCTCAGCGAGAGAGGGCGGCGATAGCGGTAGGCAGGATGCCTGAAGAGCGGCAGGAGGAGCTGTTCATCGCGGCCGATGCGGTCGGGGCGCTGGACAACCCGTTCTACGCGGCGCTGGATAAGCTGCTGCGCAAGCGCGGCTTCGACGCCTTCGCGGAGGAGACCTGCCGGGAGTTCTACGCGGAGCGGATGGGCCGGCCGGACCTTCCGCCGGGCGTGTACTTCCGGATGCTGATGGTGGGATACCTGGAGGGGATCGGCTCGGAGCGGGGGATCGCGTGGCGGTGCAGGGACTCGATCTCGCTGCGGGAGTTTCTGGGCTACGGTCTGGCGAAGACGGCGCCGGAGCACTCCACGCTGTCGAAGACGCGCAAGCGGCTGAGCCTGGAGGCGCACGGGGCCGTGTTCGGCTGGATGCTGGAGGTGCTGCAGGAGTCGGGGCTGCTCAAAGGCAAGACCGTCGGCGTGGATTCGACGACGCTGGAGGCGAACGCGGCGATGCGCGCGATCGTGCGGCGGGACGACGGGACGGAGTACGACGCGTGGCTGGAGCAGCTGGCGGAAGCGTCGGGGATCGAGACGCCGACGCGGCAGGACTTGGCGAAGCTGGACCGCAAGCGCCCGAAGAAGGGGTCCAACCAGGACTGGAAGCACCCGCACGACCCGGAGGCGCGAATCACGAAGATGAAGGACGGCAGGACCCGCCTGGCACACAAGCTCGAGCAGGCGGTCGACATGGATACCGGGGCGGTGGTCGCCGTCACGGTGCAGACGATGGACGGCGGCGACACGGCCTCGCTGCCGAACACGCTGGACGAAGCGGAACGCCGGTTGGCGGAGGCCGGGGCGGAGCCGGAGGAAGTGGTCGCCGACAAGGGCTACCACTCGAACGCGGCCATGACGGGCGTGTCTGAGCGGGGACTGCGAACCTATGTGAGCGAGCCGAACCGGGGCCGTCGGAAGTGGAAGGGCAAGCGCGATGCGCAGAAGGCGACGTACGGCAACCGCCGCCGGATCCGGGGCGAGCGGGGGAAGCGCCTGCTGCACGAGCGCGGGGAGAGGTTGGAGAGAACCTTCGCCCATCACCTCGTGAGCGGCGGGATGCGCGGCGTCCACGTTCGCGGGCAGGGGGAGATCCGAAAACGGATGCTCGTTCACTCCGCCGCCTTCAACCTCGGGCTGCTGATGCGCAAGCGCTTCGGCTTCGGCACTCCGCGTAGCCTGCAGGGTCCTGCAGCGGCAGCCGCCGCTCTCGGCGACGCCCACGCCCACGGTCTCGCCGCCGCCTTTCGGCTAATCAGGCGCATCCTCGGCCTCCTGGGCCCCCAGGTGGGCTCCCTCCGCCCCTCCCTCCGCTCCTTGCACAACAACACCGCGATCCCGCGGCCTTCGCCGTTTACACAACCGGCCCCCCGGTGGGGCACTTCTTCCACAGACTGCTAGTGCTCACAGGAGCCCGTGCACAAATCGGGATCGTAGGCCTTGATCGTCAACCAGAGCCGCTCCGCTTCGTAGTTTCGGGCGTCCTCGCGGATGTCGAACCGCCACACCTCGCGACACCAGAACCAACCGCACCCCACCGGATTGGACTGGGTCGCGTAGTCGACATCGACCCCTTGGGCGATTGGATACGGAGAACGTTCCACCTCCACCGTCCACTGGATGTCCGGCGAGAGCGGCCACTGCGCGATGCCTTCCGCCACGACTTCGCCGTCCCGCGTCAGACGCACCAGCACCTCCGCAGTGCCCGACTCGGGCACATCGAACGGATCGGATGGCAGGTCGGCCGCCGTGAAGCTCCGCGACCTCCCGATCCCGTTCACGTGGACCTCGATGCCACCCAGCCCATTCGGGTCGGACAGCGAATTGTAGAGCGTTACCCGCTCTTCTTCAAGGGTGAACATCGCATCGTTGTCGTTCGCCGACACTTCCAACGTAGGCGTGTTGGGGTCCAGAATGCCACACGCGGCACCTGACACGCACGCGAGCGTGAGGAGGATCAAGACTCTCTTCACCATCGTAGGTTCCTCCCCGCCGTCATCCGACATTCTTCTTCCACGTCGAGCGGATTGTCATCGGCGTCCCAGTCGTCCGGCTCGTTTGCGGACTCGCTTACCGGTTTCGGAGTGGCAACGTCGGGGAACGATTCCTCGCGGGGTGGCTCGGTGTCCGTCGTGAAAGGAACGAAGGAAGATACCAAGGGCCCCGAAAGGTGGAAGGGGTTGGAACGAATTCGTAAGGGAGGTCACGAAGTCTACGACGCCCGCGCACGCCGCCGGTCGCGTCGGGGTGCCGCCGCAGTTTGCCGTCGTTAGATTGGGCGGATCATCCCGGCGGGAGCCGACCGGACTTGACTGGTCGCGGGGGGGCAAGCCCCGCCCCACGCCTCGCAACTCCCGCGCGAAGCGCCCCAGCCAACAACCAAGAGAAGGAGCAACGCCTTGGGCAAGGTCATACTCATCACGGGAGCCTCCTCCGGCATGGGCCGGGAGGCGGCCATCCTCCTGGCCCGCAGTGGCCACACCGTCTACGCAGGCGCGCGCCGGGCGGACCGCATGGAGGACCTGTCCGAACACGGCATCACTCCGGTCGAGATGGATGTCTCGAAGGGCGGGGACAACGAGCGGGTCGTGCGCGAGATCATCGATGCCAAGGGGCGCATCGACGTTCTGATCAACAACGCGGGCTTCGGCCTCTACGGGACGGTGGAGGACATCCCGCTTGAAGAGGCCAGATACCAGTTCGAGGTGAACCTGTTCGGCCTCGCCCGCCTCACCCAACTCGTGCTGCCGCACATGAGGGCGCATGGCTCGGGCCGGATCGTCAACACCTCCTCCATGGGCGGTCGGGTCTTCACGCCGTTCGGGGCTTGGTACCACGCGACCAAACACGCGCTCGAAGGCTGGTCGGACTGCCTCCGCATCGAGACTGCACCGTTCAACATCCAGGTCGTCCTCATCCAGCCCGGCCTCATCCGGACCGAGTTCGGCCAAGTGGTGGGAGGGAGCCTTCAGAAGTACTACGCCGACAGCGCCTACAAGGCCGGTCTGGACCGGCTCTTCGCGACGGCGTCAGACCCCAAGGCCGCGAGTCGCGGGACCGACGCCAAGGTGCTCGCCCACGTGTTCGTCGAGGCGGCAACCGCCACCCGTCCCCGGCGGCGGTACGTGAAGGGCGCGACGGCGCGACCCCTGATGTTCATCCGCAAGTGGTTCGGCGACGGCATCTACGAATCCGT
>VXMI01000102.1 GCA_009841165.1 Gemmatimonadota bacterium
TGGTGTCGCTATCGCTGCTCACTTCGGACGGTGCGCATCATGGGGGGTCTTAACCGGGTTGTCAACCCGAATTCGAGAAATCCCCACCCAAATCCCGAGTATCGGCGAGAAATCCCCAGCCAGTGCCCAGTTATGCACAGCTCGGTCACAGTCGAACGAATCGCACACGCCCTTCTGGCCCGCCTGGCGCCTGTGGATGGCTACCGTTCGGCGGAGGGCGCGACGGCCCGGACGCCCGAGGGTGCATCCGAATCCGGCGCCCGCACTTGGCCCAGGCGCCGGCGCCTGTCGTGCGGACTCGTCGACTCGAGCCACCACCTGATGTCCTGTTCGGTGGCACAGGCGGCTGGCTCGGACGGAGGCCTGAGCAAGCGGGCACTCCCGAGCAGCCAACCCCCCGGATCGGGCAGGCACTCGGTCAACAGATCGGCGTACGGGGCGCAGCTCACCCGCTCCTGTCCATATCCGAAGACCCGTTCGACCCCCAGGATCGCCCTGGTCCGGGCGCGACTAAGGAGCAGCGTCGCGTAGTCGTTGCGGTCGACTTCCCCGGTGTAGCACCGGATCGTCTGTTGCACGCGCTCCATGATCGCATCGTCGAAGGGCGCGTAGATGGTAGGGAACGGCAAGTCGGCCCAGAGGCCCCAGAGCCATAGTCTCGGCCGGACCTCGGAGTTCCGCAGCGCCGACAGGACTGCCCGCCCGACCATCTCGTGGCCATGGTGGCCATCGTGAGGGGAAGGCGCGACGACGATTGCGGGACGGAGCTCATCCAGGAGCGATCGGACCTCCGAGCGGACGCGATCGAACCCGAGGCTGAGGTCGTCGGCACTGCTCAGCCCGATCGGCTCCCGTGGAGTACGGAGTTCGAAGCCAGCGGTGCGTGCGGCGCAGGCAGCCTCGCGACTCCTTCGCTCACGGTGTTCGGGTCGTCCCATCGTCACAACGAAGTTGACGACGCGCCATCCCGTCCGCTGCAGGGCGAGAAGCACGCCGGGACTCCCGAGCGCCTCGTCGTCTGGATGCGGCGAGATGTGGGCCAGGACCCGAGTCGCCGTGCTGCTAAGGCGCATCGCCGAGGCCGTAGAGGTCCCTCATGCGGGCAGCGCTCGCCTCGGCTGCAGCTCGTATGCGAGCGGCGGCGGCTTCGGCATCACCGCCCACGTACTTCTCTATGACACACTCGGCGCCCTCTCGCATGAGCTCTGAAACGGACTTGCCTGTGATCTCAGCCGCGACCGCCAATCGCTTCTGAATGTCAGTCGGGAACCGGACGGTCGTCGGTCGCCCGGAGAAGGCCTCTCTCGCCTCGGCTCGGCGCTTCTGCTTCGCGTCTTGAGCCTCTGTCGTGTCCGCCTCAGCTACTGACTCGTGTAACTTAGCCATTGAACCACCTTTCGGGGGTAGAGCATCTTGCAGGATCCAGCCGCACCGGTCTGTCGATACGGTCATATCCGAATACGAGCATATACAGATACATGCTTACGTGCGGGCATCGGCGGACGGGTGGGAGGAACACGAGCATGCGGTCGATCGTCGAAGAGTTGACGATCGGCACCTATGAGTTGCTGGCCCATCGGGAGCCGGGAGCGTACGTCGACCTGGAAGACCACCTGGGTGGGCGTGCGACAGAAGCAGACCTGGCCGCCCGGGACTGGATGGCGAACCAGGCGAAGCTGCTCCGACCCCAGGCGATATTCGTGTCGGAGGACTCGAACCGTCCTGCGGAGATCCCCTACCCGGATCCGTCGGAGCCGGCCGAGGTATTCCTGGCCGACCCTTTGGACGGGTCGAGGCAGTTCGGCCAACTGGGCTTTGGCTATGCAACGTGCGTCTCGTACCACACCTATTGGCCTGGGGAGTGGTGGCAACCCGCTGCTGCCGCGATCACGGCCTCAAGCAAGACCGCCTCGTGGGACGCCCGTGACGGCCTGCTCGTGGGCGTCGGGGGCAACACCGATGACAGCATCGATCTGCGGCAGTACACCACCCGAGCACGGGTCCGTATTCCCCCGTGTATCGCAGTCGGTGCCAGCTCTGCTTCAGGGATTCCGCTGCTCCCGGACCTCATGAGGGTTCGCGACCCCGAGGTCGCCCTGGACGCGACCGCCGAGGATCCGTACCTACGCGTCTGGAATACCGCCGGCAACCCGATCACCCCGGGACTGTTGCGCTCGCACACGATGGTCGCCGTGCAGTTGCAATGGTCGACGCAATGGGACACTCTCTTTGCGTTCTTCGCCTCGGCCAGCGGGATGAACGTCTATCCGCTCACACGGGGCCCCTGGGGTACGCAGCAACCCATTGACGATGACGGACCGGTGTCCGTGGACTGGCATGAACGGCGATTGCTGTGGGGGCGACCCCGTTGGGCACCGTTCGAGCGAAAGTGCATTCCTCCAATCGTTGTCGGTCCCGATGAGCCGTTCACGCGCGAGGTCTACGAGATCGTCCGTTCATCGGAGTGCGCCCAAATCGAGCGCCCGGCCGAGTCCGGGGAGGAGCAGTCACTGTTCGATGCCGCGATGCAAAGGGACAACGAGGACCTGCTAGCGGCGGTACACAACCGTCTC
Source organism: Gemmatimonadota bacterium (assembly GCA_009841165.1). Taxonomy (GTDB): domain Bacteria; phylum Gemmatimonadota; class Gemmatimonadetes; order Longimicrobiales; family Gaopeijiaceae; genus Bin94. The sequence goes on from VXMI01000102.1 coordinate 2,574, forward strand.
GTGCCTTGGGAGTGAAGCGATATGGAAGTCATCATCTGCACGTCGCAGCCGGAGGCTGCCTCGCTAGTGGCGCGGCATGTCTGCGAGCTTGTTCGCTCCAACCCGGCCGCCGTCCTGGGGCTCGCGACGGAGGCAATCCCGCAACCGACCTACGCCGAGATGATCCGTGTCGCGCGGCAGGAGGCGATTTCCTTCGGAGCGGTTCGGGCCTTCATGCTCCACGAATACCTGGGGATCTCCGACGATGACCTCGGTACGTCCCGCAACAGGATTCGCTACCTGACGGATGGCGTCGGGATCAAGAGCGAGAACGTGTACGTCCTCCCGAACCAGTTGTCTTCTGGACCAGAGCCCGATGTGGAACTGGCCGAGGAGTGCGAGCGGTTCGAGAAGGCCATTGTCGAAGTCGGCGGTATTGACCTTCAACTCTTGGGCCTCGGCCCTCGTGGGCGCATAGCGTTCAACGAACCGTTGAGTTCGCTCGCATCGCGAACAAGGGTGAAGACGCTCACCGAGTGGACTCGGGAGGTGGTAGCCGAGCGTTTCCTGGATGTCGAGATCAGTGGAAACGACCCGGATTCACTCGCTTACAGCGTGTCCGGCGGCACGGACAACGTCCCGGATCACGTCGTGACACAGGGCGTCGGCACGATTCTCGATTCGCGCCACGCAATCCTGATCGCAACAGGCGCGGAGCAAGCGAAGATCGTTGCTCAGGCCATCGAAGGCCCGTTGTCCTCCTTTATCCCGGCCTCCGCCCTCCAGTTGCATCCGCATGCCACGGTCGTCCTGGATGACGAGGCGGCCTGCGAGCTGGAGATGAAGGAGTACTACAACCAAGTTCGGCAAAAGAAGCGGTACATCCAACTACCGGTCACCTGATTGCCGTGTTGGGCGTAGAGGTCGAGGGCGGCAGATGCCGGGTCAGGCCTTCCAGTGGCCGCGTTCGATCATCACTTGGCGCAGCACTGCGGGCCGGTCGGTCATGATGCCGTCAACGCCCATGTCCAGCAGGCGGTGCATCTCGGCGGGCTCGTCGATGGTCCAGACGTGGACCGCGATGCCGTGGCGGTGTGCGGCCGAGACCACCGCGGGTCTCACGATCGTCAGGCCCTTGGAGCGCACCGGGACCTGGGCGGCGTGGAAGTCCAGCGACCCCGGTGCCGGCAACCGGGCCGACGCGGCCAGCAGCCGGGCCGACGCGGCCAGCAGCCGGGCGATGCCCCGCGGGCCAGCGCCGACGCACAGTCTCTCGCCGATCCGGTCGCGCACCCGCTGCGTGCGGCGGTCCGAGAACGAGCAGACGCACACCCGCTCGACCGCGCCGAGACGCTTGAGCACATCGACGAGGGGCTCGACCGCGGCGTCGCTCTTCGGGTCGATGTTGATCCTGGTGTCGGGCAGTTCCTCGAGGAGTTCATCGAGTCGCATGATCGGGTCGGTGCCGGCCACCCGGGCCTGCTGGAGGTCGCTCCAGGTCAATTCCTCGACGACGCCCCGGCCGTCGGTGACCCGGTCGAGGGCGTCGTCGTGGAACGCCACCGCCACCCCGTCGGAGGTGGCGTGGACATCGGTCTCCACGTGGGTGTAGCCCAGCTCGACGGCGTGGCGGAAGGCCCTCAGCGTGTTCTCGGGGAACTCCTCGGCCCCGCCCCGGTGGGCGAAGGCGATGGGCCCCTCCGCATCGAGGTAGGGATGCCGCGCCACACCGGAACCCTAGAGGCCGGGCCGGTCCGGCGGGTTATCCACAGGATGTCCCCACGGCCCGGTAGCGTTACATCCATGACACGCCGCACCAAGATTGTGGCCACCATCGGTCCGGCCAGCGAGGACGAGTCCACGCTGGCCCACATGATGGCCGCCGGCATGGACG
>VXMI01000137.1 GCA_009841165.1 Gemmatimonadota bacterium
CCCCCACGAGCGCCCCAACCCCATGCGACGCGAATCCACCGGCACCTACGAATCGACCGTCACCGGCGGAGAGACCGTCCGCGCCTTCATACCCCGTCCACTCCCTCCGACCCCGCGAATCAGGTCCCGCGAGAGCCTCGGAACCCTGCTCGAAGAAGCCGCCGCCGCCCTCGGCCGCCTCGACGCGGTCTCCCGGCTCCTGCCCGACCCCGACGTCTTCGTCTACGGCGCCGTCCGCAAGGAAGCGGTGCTGTCCTCGCAGATCGAAGGCATCGAGTCCTCGCTCGACGACCTGGTGCTGCACGAAGCGGGCGGCGTGCCGAGCGCCCGCGCTGCCGACGTGATCGAGACGTCGCACGCCGTGGCGGCTCTGACCCACGGAGTTGAGCGCTTGCGAGGCGGCTTCCCGATCTCGAATCGCCTCATGCGGGAGATGCACGCGCGGCTGATGGCCAGCGGCCGCGGGAAGGCCATGATGCCCGGCGAGTTCCGGCGGTCACAGAACTGGATCGGCGGATCGCGTCCCGGCAATGCCGCCTTCGTTCCGCCGCCGCCCAACCACGTCCAGGCGTGCATGGCCGACCTGGAGCGGTTCATTCACGACACGAACGACGGACTCCCGGTACTGATCAAGGCCGGACTCGCGCACGTCCAGTTCGAGACGATCCACCCCTTCCTCGACGGCAATGGACGCGTGGGACGACTGCTGATCACTCTCATGCTGTGCGACGCCGGACTGCTCCGGGAGCCGCTCCTTTACCTCAGCCTGTACTTCAAACGCCATCGCAGCACCTACTACCGGCTTCTCGGCGACATCCGGCACACCGGCGACTGGGAGGCCTGGCTACGGTTCTTCCTGAAGGGTGTGCGGGAGGTGGCGGAAGCTGGCTTCGCCACGGCCAAGTGCGTCAGCGAGAGAGTTTCCGAGGACCGAGCACGTATCGGCCAGCTGGGACGGCGGGCAGGCTCCGCACTGCGGGTGCACCAGTCCCTCGTCGAACGTCCGGCCAGCAACATCGGCAATCTGGCGGAGCGCACGGGGCTCTCCGCGCCGACGGTGGCGGCCGCGCTCCGGGTGCTTGAGGATCTGGATATCGTGCGCGAGGTCACGGGTCGCCAGCGCGGCCGGGTTTTCACCTATGAGCGGTATCTGGCGGTGTTGCGGGAAGCTGCCTCGGAACGGGTCGCGGAACGATCGTAGAGTGCCTCGCGCGGTCCGATGCGCGAGCCTCCCGACTTCTCCTGATTGGATCGATCCCTGGTCGGCCGACCGATGAGGGAACTGCAAGGTGTGCGAGCGTTAGTTCATATGTGGACGCCCCATTGTGAGCAAACTTTCTGCACCGGGTCGGAGGCATAGTGGTCAGGTACTGTCGTATGTCCGGCCTCGTGATGCGGCGCTCGTTGGCCGCGGGCCCGTATGGTGTTCGTGAGATCGGATCCAAATCGGTTTAGCGGGCTCTCAGGCCCTCTGTACTAGACTGGTTTTTCCGACCCCGTCTTGCTGACTGTTTGCCCTTACCCCGCTTCTTGCGTCCTGCCGCCCACTTCTCCCGGCAGCTTCTCTGTCCTGTCGATTCCCTCCTTTCGGCGCTCCGCTCAGGCGGCGGCGCGGTTCAGGCCGCAGCGCGAGCCCGGTAGGTTTCCTTCCGCGTGGCCAGCGCCCAGACCCGCCGCGCCGTCCGGTTAGCGAGCGCCACCGCGACCACCTTCTTCGGCTTGCGCGCCAGCATCCCGGCCAGCCACGGATCCGCGGTCTCGCCGCGCCGGCTCGCATGCCGGACGACCGTCATGGCTCCCGTGAACAGGAGCAGCCTCAGGTTGCGCTGGCCCATCTTCGATATCCTGCCCAGCTTCGGCTTGCCCCCGGTCGTGTGCTGTCGGGGTACGAGACCGAGCCAGGCCGAGAAGTCGCGCCCGCGCCGGAAGCTTTCCATCGGCGGCGCGAAGGCCTGGATGGCCATGGCGGTGACCGGCCCGATGCCCGGGATCGCCATCAGCCGCGCCGTCTCCTCGCACGAACGGCTTCACGTAGATCGGGGGAACCAGCCTCACCTCGTGGCCGAGCGCCGCAGTCTCCCGGCCCCAGTAGTGGGCGCTGGCGCACGCCTCCATCGCCACCGTGCACGGCGGCTGCGTTGCCAGAAAGCCCAGCAGCTTCCCCCGGCTCAGCTTCCTGCGGTACGCCACCGACCCGTCCGCCCGGCCCCCGTGCACCTGAAAGCTGCGCTTTGCCAGATCGATCCCGATGATGGTAACCTCTCCCATGTGGATGCCTCCTCCCTCTGATGGTCAGACCTCTCAAGGTCGCAATCGCTTCAGTACCATCCTTGGCACATCGCGATGCCGCCGGGAGGGGGCGTCCACTCCATCGGTTTACGGAATAAACTGAACTAAGAGCACGACACTCTCTGTAAGGGGGGTGCATGTCCAGCCGAGTTTTCGCAAGCTGTTTCGCCGCAGTCCTCGCGCTGTCCGCGACCGCAGTGGAGAGGTGCTGGAGACCATTCCGGTGGAGATCGCGCCGGGCATGGGGTCCGTGGCCGCCGCGACACAATTCGTCGACGGAGCGATCCTCGTGTCGAACGCACCGTCCGGCGGGTCGAATCCGGGCACAGGCGACGTAATCGAAGGCAGAGTCTGGACGCTCAGCCGGTATTCCGCCGGAGGCCGGTTCATGAACGCAATCTCCGGCCTGCGCGGGTCTTCCAAGGCGGCGGTTCCGCGAGGCCAATTCCGCCGCACCCCGCTACGTCGAACCGCTGGATCGGGGGGTTGGTCCGAACCGGTAGCGTCAACCGAACTCGGCAGCCACGGAATCGGTTTTGCACGGCATCGCTTTGTCCCCTGTTTGTTGCTTCTGAGGATTTTGGGCGACAGCTTGATCGCCCATGAAACGGAGGCATGTGATGACGCGTGACGGTCGGATTCCATTCCCCTTGCTCGTGGTCCTGGCTTGGGCCGCCGCCTGTGGCGACGGTGCCGTGGAGCCGCCGCCACAGCCACCACCGGATCCCCCGCGGCCCACGACCGTGACCGTGAGCCCGGCCACGTCCCGGTTGACCGCATTGGGCGAGACGATCCGGCTGACGGCCCGCGTGCTCGATCAGAACGGGCAGGCGATGGCGGGAGCCACGGTGACGTGGGCGTCGAGCGCGGCGGCGGTGGCAACGGTGAACAACTCGGGCCTGGTGACAGCCGCTGGCGATGGATCGGCGACGATCACGGCTTCGGCGGGGAGCGCTTCGGGCGCGGCCGAGATCACCGTGGCCATTTCGGCGGATTCGCCGGACGGCAAGGCCCAACGGATTCACATCTGATTGGAGTGATTGAAGTTACGGGAACGTAAGGTCCGGCTCCCGCCGTTTCGTTCCCGCTGATCGCGAAATCTCAGGCGCGAGCTCTCCGGCGGTTTTCCAGCGCCGTCCTGAGCTGTCCCTCGTCGGCTTGCTGATAGCACTGGAGAACCGTTCTGGCCTCCTTCCAGCCGCCGAGTTCGCAGAGCACCTTGAGCGGCTGGTCCATGAGATCGCTGGCGAACTTCCGCCGCAGCGAGTGCCAGCCCCTTCCCCGCTTGGGTTCCAGCCCCGCCAGCCTCTCGGCCCTGACCCACCATACTCGCGCCACCCCGGGTCCCATGCTCTTCGAGGGATTCTTGGGCGCGGGCAGCACCGGAGCTTCCCCGGGTCCGGGGTTGCTCTTCCTCGCCCCTTCCAGAACTTCGAGCGCCTCGCCGGTAGCGGGCGTGACGTGCTCGTGTCCCGACTTGTCGTGCTCGGCCCGCCAGAGGATGGTTCGGCCCTCGAAGTCGATGTCGAGCCACCGAAGGTGGCGTATTGCGCCGATGCGGTGGCCGGTTTCGTGCGCGAGCACGAGCGCGACGCGGAACCGCCAGTCCACCCGCCCCGAGACTTCCAGCAGCGCCCCGTACTCCTCCTCCGTGAGCACCACCCGGGTCGGGTTCTTCTCCGTGGGCTTCCTGAGGCCCTTGAGCGGGTTCCTGTCGAGCAACAACCGGCCATGCTCGTCCCTCGACCTCGCGGCCCAGTTGAGCACCGCGATCAGGAACTTCAGGTCGTATTCGACCATCCGGTCGCTCACGGGCCTGCCGCTCGGTCCGATCCTGCCCGCCCGCCGTTCGCGAATGAAGCGGTCCCAGTCCCTTTGGGACAGGGTGGCCGGGTCGCGGTTCCGTCCGAAGAACCGGAGGAACATCCTCGTCGCCGCCCGGTCGTGCCCCCGCGAATACCTGCCCTTGGTGGGCGTCACCTCCTCACCGTAGATGTCAAACAGCTTGCCCAGTGTGAGCGGCTCAGGCTCGGCTTCCGCCTTGCCGTTCAGGTCCGGGGCGGCGAACCCGGCGGCGAACTCGTCCGCCTGCCGTTTCGCCCTCGCCCAGTCGCG
>VXMI01000121.1 GCA_009841165.1 Gemmatimonadota bacterium
CCCCCGCCCTGCACCCCCATGCGGGCGGGAACCAGCGAGAACGAAGCCGCCGTGTTTCGCTGCCCGTCCACATTGCGCAGCAGCACCCGGGCCGTGTCGCGCGGCGTGTTCCGGGTCTCGACCAGGTCGGCGTTCCGCTGGGAAAGGTAGATGGTGGTCATATCGACGCTGGTGCGCGCCCACTCCGACAGCCGGGGCTGGAAAGCCAGCCGGGTCCGCACGTTGCGGTCGACCTCCCACCCGAGATCCACACCCCGGACGCGCCTGCGCTCCGCCTCCAGCAGGGTACGCGTGTCGGCGTCCGAAGCGAGGCGTTCGACGTCGAGAAAATCCCGTCCGCTCAGGAAGTCGGCCTCGGCGGTAACCGACTCGACCGGACGGAAGGCCACGCGCATGGACCCCGTCACCTGTCTCCTGGGCGCCTCGGTAGCCGCCACGAGGGAGTCTTCCGTGGTCCGGATGATCCTGTCGAACCGGAAGATGCTCAGATCCCGGCTCAGCAGTTCGCTCTCCAGGGCGAAGCTCTCGGGGGTCCACCGCAGCCGGGCCCCCGCGATCCGGTCCTCGAGGAAGGAGGGCAGAACCCAGCGCAGGAACGACCCCACCACACCCGGGAAGATCGGAAGATCCCGCCGTGGCGGACGCAGCCCGTAGCCGAGGAAGCCATCGATCCCGTCCCCGTCGCTCTCGGTCGTGATGGTCCTCAGCGACGAGCGCACCACGCCCGCTCTCAGGTTGAATCCGCCCAGAAAGACATTCCAGAACCCGCTCTCCCCGTTTGCAGGCCGCCTCAGCGAGAAGTCGACCCGGCTGCGGTTGAAGCCCGGCTCGCGAAGGCCCTCGAGACGGTCGGCACGCACGTCGCTGCGGCCGAGGAAAATCGGCGCCTGGCTCTCCCGCTCGTAGCTCAGCGACAGCGGAGCCTCGATCCCCCAGCCCGCGGGTGCCAGGCGCTCCAGCCTCACGGTGGCGTGCACATCCAGCGTCCGGTCGTTCTGGAAGGTCGGGGTGGTCCGGAGCTGCCGGAAATAGCCACCTCGGCTCCGATAGCTCGCGCGCGATTCAAGGAACTCGCCGCCCCTCAGCTCGGCGTCGAAAGCCGACACCAGATCCGCGTCGCGGATGCCGCGCGAGAGGCGGAACTCGTCGACCCAGATCTCGCCGGAAGCCGGGGCCCCCGACTCGTTGACAACCCCGAGGCTTATCTCGCGCACCGACGCGAGGTTCGGCGCCCGGCCGCGATCCTGCAGAACCACCGAGTAGGTGGAATCGGCGGACCAGAGCACGAGCGGCGGGTCACCGGGAAGCCTCGGCTCCAGAATCAGCCGTTCCTCGGCCTGCCGCCGCAGTTGCAGCCACTCGTCGAACCCGATCACGATCTCGGGCAGCCAGTCCCCTTCCCTCACGATTCCCGGAGAGTGGGCCGGGTCCAGGCGGGTCCGGAACATGTAGAAGTTGCGGTCGTCGGTCCCGATCTTGACGAAAAACCAGACGGGCAGATGCAGCCCGAAGTCGCCCTGCGCGGCCACAGCCCAGAGTCGCGCTTCCCGGTAGGAGAGAAAATCCCGGGGCCGCTGGGGAAAACGGTTGTACACCTCCACGCGGGCGCCGGGCAGCACGTCCTCGAAGCCGATCGAAAGCGAACGCTCGTTGAACTCGATCCCCTGCCCGCCGAAGACTGCGGTGGGGTCGTCGAGCTGCTCGATGACGCCGGGCGGAGAGACATAGGCGTCCCCGGCCGTCAGGCGCGAGACCGGGCCCACCTCCACCCGCCCCTGCACCGACGCGGTGTCTCCCCCGAGCCCGGTGAGGACTCCGGTCAGCGAGCGCTTTATCCAGGTCGACCCCACGATCCCCATCCGGGTCATCACGAATGAGTCGTTGCGCCGTCCGGTGACGGTCAGTCGCAGGTGCCGCACCGCGCGCAACTCCGCCTCGGTGATCGCCCCGCCCACGTCGATCCCCGACGGGTCCCGGATCGGCACCCGGTAGAGGCGGAACGCGGTCCCCGTCTCGTGCCGGTCGCGGACGAGGTAGCGCGACGAGCCGTCCAGCCGGATCACGAAACGCCGGTAGCGCTCGAGCGTGTCCAGGTTCCCGTCCTCGTCCAGATCCTCGGTGTCCGGCCGGCCGTTCCCGCGCGTGCAGTTCGCGTTCGGGTCGCCGAGAGGATAGACGCGCGCCCGCTCGGCAAAGCAGTCCTCGACCCACACCCCCCGCCCGTCCGCGGTCCTGCCCCACACCTCCCCGCGCCTCGGGTCCGCCTCCTGGTCGAGCACGCCCTGTCCCCAGGGCAGGTTTACGATCGGCTTGATCCCGTTCGCCACGCCGGTCGTGTCAACGAAAAAGGCGTCCTCGCTCACGATCCCGAGATCCATCACCAGCGTCAGGAACTCCCCGTCCCGCGCATAGAACTCGATGAAGTCGCTCTTCGTCAGATCCGACCCGGTTGGGCTCAGCACCGTGGTGATCGACGACCATCCTCCCGGCCCCTCCACGTCGCCGCTCTCCGGCCGGAACCTCACGAACAGGGCGGGATCGCGCAGCGCGCTCCCGGTGACCCGGATCTGCTGGTCGATCTCGGTACTGGGGCTGAAGCCCTGGAAGACCCCGAGGCTGTCGCCCCCGACGCCTTCCTGGATCCACGTATGCTGCCAGGTCAGCGCCGCCACCGTGGCCTCCGAGAGGACCGGCGGCAGCACCCCCTCGGCGCCGTCCACGAACGCCGGACGGCTTCCGTGGCGCCATTCGTGGCTCTGTACGGACAGCGGGCGCGCATTCAACGCGTCGTAGTCGTCGATGTACACGTCGCCCTGCGTGTTGGGGTCCGGGAGGGACACCGCCGCCTCACCCGAAAAGTGGATCGACGACGGTCCGCCGGCGTCGAGGCCCGGCACGGCGTCCAGGACTCGCGTCAGCAAAGGCGCATCCAGGTCCAGGCTCGCGTTGACCCCGCCGAGCCCGACTGCTCCCGCCTCCACCCCCAGCTGTGGGCGGCGCACCAGTTCGCTCTCGGTCTGATAGAGGCCGATCAGGTTCACGGCCCCGTAGTCCCCCATGTCATACCGCGCGTCCATCCCGAAGACCGACGACGGCGCCACCTGGAAGAAGCTCCGCTGCTCCCACGAGACCTCCAGGAACCGGCCCGGATTCGCCGCCAGCAGCGTCTCCGGATCGAGTAGGGTCAACTGCCCCACGTCATAGTCGATCACATAGTCCACCCCGCGGATCAGCGGCCTTCCCTCCAGCGTCACGCGCTCCGTACCTTCGCGGATCCCGACGGCCCCGAGCACGAACGACGAAACCAGCCCTTCTCCGCGCACCTCGTAGGACAGGTTCAGCCTGAACACCCCCCCGTTCTCCCGCTCGAAGGGGTCGGGGTCGCGGTAGATGCGCTCATTGCGGTTCGCACCGAGGATCCGGCGTGCCTCCACCGTGTCGATCGGCAGGCTCCGCAGCGGCGCCGGATCCGCGAAGGGCTCCAGGGTGGGGAAGACGATGAAGGTCCCCGAGACCGGCGGCTGGTCCTCGAAGGAATCCAGCGCGGGCCGGTAGATCTGCGACGGGTCTATCCGGTCCGCCGGGGCCTCCTCGTCCAGCCCGAAGAGCCGCAGGTACGTGAGGTCGTCGCCGTTGGGCCGGCGCGCGAAGGTCCGGCCCGCACTCTCCTCCCCCAGCGAGATCGTCAGATCCACCGACCCCGGCTCCACGTCCCCCGACGACGACACCCGGTAGATCTGGTGCATTTCGTGCCGCCACGTCGGCCTCCCCGGCTGGTGCTGGGCAGAGGTCGCCTTCAGGAGCTTCAGCCTGGGCCGGCCGCCCTCCAGATAGGTCCGTTCCGGGTTGTAGGTGCCGATCGTATCGCCCGATTCGGTGATGTACGTGACCGCGAGCAGCTCCCCCGGGCCCACCGGCGAGCGCAGTGCGATCCACAGCCCGCTGGGGTGCACCACGTAGTCCTGTCCCGGCTGCAGATAGCGGAACCAGGCCGACTCGGCCACGGTGTCCGCTCCCGTCCCCGCGAACCCGTCCGCCTGGATGTAGCCCTCGACCTGCTGGCGGGCGTAGAGGTCGATCTCGGAGCGGTACAGCTGGATCGGCTCCGCTCCCGGAGTCACGGTCTGCGGCGCTTCGGAGCGGGAGAGCGCCAGCACGTCAACATGCGGATAGTCGAAGAAGGCGGCGGGATCGAAGAGGAAGAAGAACTGTCCGTCCACGTAGTCAGCGTCGTCCAGAACCAGGGTATCCGCCCTGGCGTGCCCGCGCCCCGACCCCTCCAGCCGGAACCGCCGCGAGGTGACCTCCCCGTTCTGCTGCGCCCACACCGACCGCAGGCCCACCGGACCGGCCTGAAGTGCCGCCTGGAACCCGAAATTCCCCGCCGGCACCGCCTCGGTGAGAAAGCGCGACGGAGGCAGCGAGAAGTCGACGTCCCCCACGTCGAACCGCTGCAGCAACTCGCCCGGAAGCCCCTGGTAGCGCACGTTGACCCGGTTGGCCCCCTCGAATTCGCGCGTCTGGTCGTAATCCACATCGACGCGCACGCGCTCGGCGACCGTCCCGTCGGCGTTGGCCGCAAACTGGATGTCGGGCGTCAACTGGGGCAGCAGCGAGAGCTCGCAGGTCACCTGCACCGTCTCGTCGCAGGGCCGGTAGCGGGTCCAGTCGCTCCCGAACTGCCCCGTGCCCCGCAGCGAGAATCCCAGGTCCGCGAACTCGTTCCGGAACCGGATTTCGTCAGGCGCGCGCACGGCACCCGGACGACCGCTGCCGAGCGGGATGTTCCCGTAGTGGATCGTCCGGCCCAGCGCCCCGAAACGCATGCCGGGGTTCGTCGCCCAGTCGGGTGGTTGGGGTGGGGGAAGAGCGACGCTCACCGAATCCGCTCCCGCCCCGAGCACGAGCAGGGCCAGGGACGGTTGCGGCGGCGTGAGGACGTGGCCGAACCGCGTAACCGGGATGCTGGCCAGCCCCAGGCGCACGACCGGCACGGGACGCGGGGGCGGCGACAGCAGGGACCTCGGCGGCCCCCTCAACTCCGGAATCACCCACAGGACCGTATCCGGCGACAGCGGCGGCGCCTGCTGCGCGGATCCCCCGGCTGCCCCGCCTGCGAGCGCGAGCGCCAACCCGCACGCGGCGGCGGTCCCGGCCCGGCTCCCGATCATCCGGGGCGCGCCACGCGATCGGTTATATTTCACGGTTGGAACCGGGACAACGCCCCGTCCCGGCGAGCGAGACAACCGGAGGGAGCCGCGGCAACGTCCAAGCGGCGACCACCGACCCACGCGGACTCGAGTCCCGGCCCGACCGATCATGACAATCCTGACCCGCTACCTGCTGCGCTCGATGACGGGTCCGTTCCTCTTCGCCTTCAGCCTGCTGACCGGCCTGCTCTTTGTGAACACGGTCGCGCAGCGGCTGGAGGATCTGGTCGGCAAGGGGCTGCCCAGGGAGATCATCCTCGAGGCCCTCGTCCTGTCGCTGCCCCACACCATCGCTGTCACTCTCCCCATGGCTATCCTCCCGGCGGTTCTCTACGCCTTCAGCGAGCTGGCCACGCACAGCGAAATCGTGGCAATGTCGAGCGGCGGAGTCCGGCCCCGCCGGCTGTTCCTCCCCGTATTGGGCTTCGGCGCCCTCCTCACCCTCGTGACCTTCGTCTTCAACGACCAGGTTCTCCCGGAGGCGAACCATCAACTCAAGAACCTGCGGAACTCGATCCGCCAGAAGAGCCCCACATTTCAACTCCGCGAGCAGGCGGTCAACCAGATCGAGGCGGAAAACGGCATCGGTCCGTACTTCCTTGTGGCCGACGCCATCGACCAGGACTCGTCCGAACTCACGGGTGTCACCATCTATGATATGAGCCGACAGGGCGTCCGGCGCACCACCTACGCCACCCGCGGCGAGATGGAGCTGAACCCGTCCTTCACCGATCTGCACCTCCGCCTCTACGACGGACACGTGTACGAGGTGGGGAGCGGTGAGCTGGGCTCCTTCCACCAGATCGAGTTCGAACGGCAGCTGTACGTGCTGCGCGGCGTGGGCAATCTCTTCGAGGAATCGGACACCGATCAGCGCAGCGACCGCGAGATGTCGGTCGCGATGCTCCTGGACGCCGAGCGCACCCGGCGCGCCGAACTCGACTCCGTGCGCGCCCAGTCCCTGGACCGCACGCGCGGCGCGGTCGAGCGTGCCCTGGGGCGCGGTCCGGCCGCCGATTCCGCCCGCAGCGCCGGGCCGCCCCTCGCGAAGACGCTGGCCATCGCCGGCGCGTCGCAGCTCCCCTCCGACGACCTCGCGCGCACCCTGGCCACCACCGCCCGCACGAACACCGCGCGGGCCGAGGCCCTGAGCCGGCAGGTGCACCAGTACCGTGTCGAGATTCACAAGAAGCTCGTCATCGCCACGGCCTGTATCATCTTCGTCCTGGTGGGCGTGCCGGTCGGCATCCGCTTCCCGCAGGGCGGCGTGAGCATGGTGATCGTGGTCTCCGCGCTTGTGATCGGCGTCTACCAGCTGGGCCTCACGGGCGGGGAGAAACTGGCGGACCGCAGCCTCACCGACCCGGCCTGGAGCATGTGGGCCCCGAGTGTGCTCTGGTTCGTGGCGGGCACGCTGATGGTGTCTCGCATGGGCCGGTGGATCGCGTCTACGCGGAGCGGCGGCTGGCGCGAGATCTGGCTGGCGCTAAGGAGGCTCGCCTCCCGCCGCCGGGCGGAGTCGGCGGCGTGATCCGCACCCTCGACCGCATGGTGGCCAGGAGCTTCGCGTGGCTCTTCGGCATCTTCGTTCTCAGCGTCCCCATCCTCTTCGTAATCGGGGATCTCAACGAACGCCTGGGCCAATTCCTGGACCGCGATCTCTCGGTGCCGACCATCGCGCTGGGGTACGTGTTCATGTACCCGCACTTCGTGGTCTGGTCGGCACCGGTCGCCGCGCTGATCGCCGCGGTCTTCACCGTCAACAACATGACCGTGCACCGCGAGATCATGGCCGCGAAGGCGGGCGGCGTCTCCTTTCACCGGCTCGTGGCCCCGCTCTGGCCCGTCGGCACCGTCCTGACCGCAGGGGTCTTCTTCCTGGGATCGCTGGTCCCCTCCACCAACCGCCGGGCCGCCGAGATCTTCCAGGACCGCGAAGTCCGCGGCGACTGGCGCAACAACTTCGTGCACCAGACCGAGGACCGGGAGACGCTCAGCATCCAGCAGCTCTTCGTCTCCAATCGCTCCATGGATCGCGTGCTCGTCGAGAGCCGCGACGACGACGGGTCGCTGCGACACGTGTGGGCCAGCCAGGGCTACTACAATGAAGGCGAGGGGTGGACGCTGCAGGACGGGTACCTCCGCGTGATCCATCCGGGCGGGCAGGAGACCTCCTACACCTTCGAGCGCTACCGCCGGCCCGCGCTGAGTGTTCCGCCCGAGGAGCTCCGCAACGACCCGCCGGACGAGAACGAGATGGGCTATGAGGAGCTGGGAAGGCGCGCCGCGTCGGTCTATCGCTCCGGCGGGGACCCGGGCGACCTGCTCGTCAAGCGCGACCAGAAGCTCTCGATCCCCGCGGCGACCCTCGTCATCATGCTCTTCGGGGCACCCCTGGCCACAACGGTGAAGAAGGGAGGCGCCGCGCTTGGCGTGGGGGTGTCGCTCGGGTCAACGATCCTGTACATCATGCTGCTGCGGCTCTTCGGCGCGATCGGGGCCTCCGGCGGCTTGCCGCCCTTCTGGGCCGCCTGGATCCCCAACTTCATCTTCCTCGTGGTCGGGCTGGTGCTGATGGTGCGGGTGCGAACCTAGGGGTCAGCTTCCCCGTACACACCTCCTCGACCGGCCCGCGCAGCCGCACCGACCAGTCCCGGCGCAGTTCCACCTCCATGTCCCCGCCCTCCATCCTGACCATCACGGGTCCCGGAGCCAGCAGCCCCGACCTCACCGCCGCGGCCACCGCCGCGCACGCCGACGTTCCGGACGACAGCGTCGGTCCCACCCCGCGCTCCCATATGCGGATTGCCAGTTCGCCGTGCGCGCCCGCTTCCGGGATCTGCACCGGTGTCTCCGCGAACTGCACGTTCGTACCCTGCGGGAAGGCGTCGGCGGTACCGATGAGGGCGCCGTAGCGTTCCACATCGGCCCGGGTCCAGCCATCGCCGAAGACCACCGCGTGCGGGTTCCCCACCGACACGGGCACCAACTCCAGCACGACCTCGGACCCAAGTGGCGACGGCAACGCCAGCGCCACCCTCCCGCGCGCGTCCACACGGCCCGCCGAGACGAACGGCGGCCCGTCGGGGAAGGCGACCCTCCCCATCTCCACGCTGGCGTCCCAGACCCCTGTGGCATCCGGCCCGGCCACCCGCAGCCGCACGCGATCACCACCCACGGTAACGGGGAACCAGTCATCGCCCTCCCTCTCCAGGCGCCTCAGGTGGACGCCCGCGATGCGCAGCCCGTTTCCGCTGCGCTCGAATTCGCCGCCGTCCGGGTTGAACATGCGGAGACGGGGTTCCGCGCCCCCCGGCACCTTCTCCACGACCACGATGCCATCCCCCCCGGGACCCCGGTGCCGGTCGCAGATCCTCCTGGCGAGGAGCTCCGTGAGCTCGGGCCCGGCGCCTTCCTCGAAGACCAGGTAATCGTTGCCGTGGCCATGGGCCTTGAAGAACGCCGGACCGATCCTCGGACGGGTTCGCAACCTTTTGCTCCTCTCTCTCGTCATGGCACACGGTCGCGGTACCGGCGGGTTGGCCGGAGTCTCCGCGGTCTGAGAAGTGAAGTTTATCAAACGGGCCCGGGAGGGGTTGAGAGCTTGGGGAGGGGACGATGATGAGAGGAAGCGTTGCGATACGGGTGTGGGTGGGTGTGCTGGGTGCGGTGACGGTGTCTGCGGCGCCTCCGCCCCTCCCGGGCCAGAGTCCGGAGACCGGTGCGGAAGCATCGAATGCGAGGACGAGGGCGGCTCCGCCGGCCCTGCTGGCGCACCGGGTCACAGAGGGACCACCGACCATCGACGGTCTGCTGGACGAGAACGACTGGGCGCTCGCCATGGTGGCCGGCGACTTCGTCGTCTTCGAGCCCAACGAGGGCGGGACCCCGCTGCAGAGGACGGAGGCGCGGGTCCTCTACGGGGACGAGGCCGTGTACGTCGGGATCCGGGCCTTCGACAACTCCCCGGATTCGATCGTGGCGCAGCTTGCGCGCCGCGACGACCGGCCCCACTCGGACTGGGTGGATGTCGTGATCGACAGCTATCACGACCGGCGCACCGCCTTCCGGTTCGGGGTCAACCCGGCCGGCGTAAAGTCCGACGGCTACATGTACGACGACACCAACGAAGACGACTCCTGGGACGCGGTGTGGGACGTGGCCACGCGGACCGACGACCGGGGCTGGACGGCCGAGTTCCGGATCCCGTACTCCCAGCTCCGATTCGATGGGGCTTCGCGGCAGACGTGGGGAATCAACTTCGCGCGCTTCATCGCGCGGCACATGGAGCGCAGCCTCTGGGCTCCGATCTCCCGGGGCGACGGCGCGCTTGTGTCGCGGTTCGGAGATCTGGAAGGGCTGCGCGACCTCTCCCCGCCGGCGCGCCTCGAGGTCCTTCCCTATTCGCTGGTGAGGATGGAGGCCGCGCCGGGAAGCAGTGCGAACCCGTTCTACGATCCGCGGGACTTTTCGTCGACGCTCGGCGCCGACGTCAAGTACGGGCTGACCACCGACCTGACCCTCGACGTCACCATCAACCCCGACTTCGGGCAGGTCGAGGCCGACCCCGCGCAGGTGAACCTGACGGCGTTCGAGACGTTCCTGCCGGAACGGAGGCCGTTCTTCGTCGAAGGTGCGAACATCTTCGCATTCCGCTTCTCGGAAGGCGATGGAGACATGGCCAGCGAGGGCCTGTTCTACTCCAGGCGCATCGGCAGGGCACCGCGCGGGCGTGTGGCGGACGCACCGTACGCGGATGTGCCGGAGCGCACGCGCATCGTCGGGGCCGCGAAGCTCTCGGGCAAGACCGGTTCGGGGTGGTCGCTCGGGTTCCTGCACGCGCTCACCGGTCGGGAGACGGCCCTGGCGGCCAATGAGTCCGGTCCTCTCGGCGACCAGCTGGTGGAACCCTCCGCACAGTACGGCATGGCTCGCGTCAGCCGGGACTTCCGCGACGGCAAGAGCGCGGTCGGCCTCATCTCGACCTGGACCATGCGGGACGGTGAAGCGGCCGAAGCCCTCGCGCTCCACAGCGGCGCCTGGACCTTCGGGGCCGACGCCCGACATCGGTTCGGAGAAGACCGCTTCGTCCTGTCCGGCTACCTGCTCGGCTCCGCCGTCCGAGGCTCGGCGGACGCGATCGCGCGGACTCAGCGGTCTCCCGCCCGGTACTTCCAGCGCCCCGACGCCGGACACACCGAGTTCGACCCCTCGCGCACGTCGCTGAACGGCTGGGCGGGGTCGCTCGTCCTCGGCAAGATATCCGGCGGCTACTGGCGTTTCGCCACCGGGGCGATGGCGCGCTCACCCGGATTCGACTCCAACGACCTTGGCTTCATGCGCGAAGCCGACTTCGTGGCTCCCTTCGTCTGGGTCGGATACAACCACTACCAGCCAACGGAACACCTTCAGCGCTGGAATCTCAACTTCAACGCCTGGACCCCGTACAGCTTCGGGGGCGAAGCCTTCCAGCGGGGCGCGAACATGAACGCGAGCTTCACGCTCAACAACTTCTGGGGCGGCTACCTGGGCGTCATGAGGGAGAGCGCGGGCCTGAGCAACACCTCGCTTCGCGGCGGCGAGATGCTCCGGATTGACCCGTCCTGGGGCGGCTGGTTCGGACTCTGGTCCGATTCGCGAAAGGCGCTGCAGATCGAGGCCGGCAACAACTGGGGGGTCAGCCCGGAGACGGATTCGTGGCGCTACGGGGTCGACGCCAGCCTGAAGTGGAGGCCGTCTTCGCGGGCCACCGTCTCCGCCGGGCCGTTCCTGAACTGGCGGCACGAGGGCACCCAGTGGGTCGGCCGTTTCGACCTGGCCGAGCCCCGCTACCTCTTCGCGCGCCTCGAACAGACGACCGCCGGCATTACGGCGAGGGCCGACTGGACCTTCTCCCCCACTCTGTCGCTTCAGCTGTACGCCCAGCCCTTCGTGTCGGCGGGCGCCTACAGGGAGTTCAAGCAGGTGTCGGATCCGCGTGCGCCGGACTACATGGAGCGCTTCGCAGGTGTCCGGGCGCGCCCCGGCGACGGCGGCGAAGTGTCGGCCGACATCGACGGCGACGGCACCGCCGAGTCGTTCCGAAACCCGGACTTCAACTTCAAGCAGTTTCGCTCGAACGTCGTGCTGCGCTGGGAGTACCTGCCCGGCTCGACTCTCTTCGCGGTCTGGTCGCAGGGGCGCGACCACTACGCGCCCGAAGGCACGTTCTCATTCCGCAGCGATCTGGGCACCCTCCTCGACCAGCGCAGCCAGGACGTCTTCATGCTGAAGCTGAGCTACTGGATCGGCTGAGCACCCGAGGGGGATCGCCTGGTGGCCCGGCGGCGGGGGCGCGCGCCAGCTCCCGCCGCCGTTGTCAGCCCCACGGCGGCAACGCATCTTCACCGGCGTCATGTCCGACTCCATCAGCTACGCCGCCGTTGTCAAGGACGAGTGCGAGACCTGCCACCTGGCGGCGCCCGTCCTCACCGAGATCCACCGGGCCGGCTATCCGCTCGCCGTGTACTGGCAGGACGATGGCGCGTTCCTGGACCCCGTCCTCGCCGCCGCCGCCGTCGACGACCGCGCGCTCGAGCACTCCTTCCACCTGGATGTGGAGACCGTCCCCACCCTGATCCGCCGCGAGAACGGTCTGGAAACCGGCCGCACGGCCGGCTGGAGCCGCGACGACTGGCGCGCGCTCACCGGCATCTCCGCGCTGGGGGCGGGACTGCCGCCCTACCGGCCCGGATGCGGCTCCCGCTCCGTCGAGCCGGGTATCGCGGAGACCTTGCAGGCGCGTTTCGGCGAAACCGGAATCCGCGCCCGCACCGTCGAGGTCGAGTCCGGCGCCGACGCGGTCGAGGCCTGCTACGACCGCGGCTGGACCGACGGCCTGCCCGTGGTACCACCGACCCCCGAGCGCATCCTGCGCATGCTGGGCGGCACGCGCCGCGACCCGCGCGAGGTTATCGGCGAGATCCCTCCCGAACTCGCGCCCTGCACCGTCGAAAAGGTCGCCATCAACGCCGTCATGGCGGGTTGCCGGCCCGAGTACATGCCGGTCGTGCTGACGGCGCTCGAAGCCGCGCTGGACCCGGGATTCACCCTGCACGGCGTCACCTGCAGTACCTGCTTTTCGAGCCCGGTGATCATCGTCAACGGCCCCGTCGCAAAGCGCATCGGCATGAACTCCGGACTCAACGCGCTCGGACAGGGGAACCGGGCCAACGCCACCATCGGCCGCGCGGTCAATCTCGTTGTGCGCAATGTGGGGGGCGGGCGGCCCGGCGAAATCGACCGCGCGACGTTGGGTTCTCCGGGCAAGTACACGTTCTGTTTTGCGGAGGATGAGCGCGACGAGGGCTGGGAACCGCTGGCCGTCTCACGCGGAATCGCACCCGGGCGGAGCGCTGTGACGGTGTTCGCCGGCGACGGAATCCAGGGCCTGACCGACCAGAAGGCGCGCACGCCACGCGAACTCTCCCGCTCCCTGGCGATGGGGCTGCGGGCGGTGGGGCACCCCAAGCTGTGTGAGTGGGCGCCTGCCGTTCTGGTCCTGTCGCCCGAGCACTATGCGATCTACCGCGAGGCGGGCTGGGACCGCTCCCGGATCACCGGCGCCCTCCACGACGCGCTGCTGCTCCCGGGCGAGAAGGTGGCTGCGGGCGTCGACGGCGTAGCCGAAGGAATGCCCCCCTCCCGCACGGGCCAGCTGATCCCCAAGTTCCACCCCGGTGCCCTGCTGCTGGTGCGCGCGGGCGGACCGGCCGGGCTGTTTTCGGCCATCCTCTCGGGCTGGCCGGGAGGGCGCCTGTTCGAGGAATCGCATCCTGTCACCAGAGAGATCGCCGAATGAACGACTCCACCCTCACCCTGCACGACCCCACCTCCGAGACCGCGCCCGCCAACCGCCCGCGCTGTGCACCGCCTGCGTCGCTGGACGGCAGGACGGTGGCGCTCTTCGACATCGGCAAGTCGCGCGCCGACGAATTCCTAGACCATCTCGAAGCGCGGCTCCGCGCCCGGGGAGTCGCCACCGCCCGCTTCGCGAAGCCGACCAATGCCAGGCCCGCCACCACCGCGATCCTGGACGACATCGCCGCGGGCGCCGACGTCGTCGTGGAGGCGCTCGCCGACTGAGGGTCGTGCGTATCGTGCGGTCTGCACGACATCAGGGCTCTCGACGACCGCGGCCTTCCCGGCCTCCTGGTCGCCACCAACGCGTTTCGTGACGCGGCCTCCTTCCAGATCCCTTCGCTCGGCTTCGAACCGGAGATCGTGTGGGTGCCGCACCCGGTCCAGAACCGCCGCCCTCACGAACTCGAGCAGCTGGCGGAGGACGCGCTCGCCGCGGTACTGCGCGGCCTGACCTCTAACTAACGGTCAGTTGCGGTCGTAGGCCAGGACGAGCGGCTCTCCCGCGGCGGAACTCGAAACCGTCCGCCTCATGATCATGCGGTCGCCGACGACTTCGAGCGTCTCCCGGACCGTGCCCCCCGCGACCACCTGGTGCTCCAGCGCGAGCAGCGGCCCGTCCCACTCGATGCTGGTCCGGACCCGATGCTCTCCCTCGCGGATCTCCAGGTCGCTCCCGTCCATGGGCACGGTCAGCGTCTCGCCGGGGATCGGGGTGTACACGAGTTCGGCCTCGTTGACCGTCAGGACAAGCGTCTCCGGGCGCCGGCGCAGCACCTCGATCGTCGTCCTCATGTGCGCGACCGACATCTGCCGCGACTCGTACATCCTGCGGTAGCGCCGCATCTCGCGGGTCTCGTTGCGGGCGATGTCCGCGACGGGGACTTCGTCCTGCACGCCCTCGAGCTGGTTGGGTATCTGCGGCGTGCTGCTCGACACGTCAAGCTCCCAGCGGCCGCTGTAGGTGGCGAAGAGGGACGCGGCTGCCTCACCCGAGACCGGAGGCCCCCCGCCCCCGCCGGCACAACCCAGGATGACTGCAACTCCCAACAAAGTCGCGAGGAAAGTCTGGGCACGATTCATGGATGCGTCCGTGGTCCGGGTGCTTCTGCCGCAACGGAACGTAAAGCTAGGCGCCCCGCCCCCCGGCGCAAGGCGACAGCGCGGAGGCGGGGGGCGCGGGCAGCCCGGACTAGATTCCGGTCACGAGCCTCACCACAAGGTTCATGAGGGCGAGGGTCAGTGCCCCCAGAAGCGCCGCGCGGAACGTCTCGATACGGAAACCGCGCACCACGGCCGCGGTCAGCTTGAGCGCGATCGCGCTGACGACGAACGCAATCAGGCCGACGGTGATGACCATCAACGGCAGGAGCAGGGGCCCGAGAAACGTCCATATCGCCCAATTGACGAACCCGAGTACCAGCGCCCCGATGATCGCCGGCCTGGCCCCCCTCACCTCGATTCCTCCCACAATCTTGCTCATCACGAAGAGCAACACCGCGCTGACAAGCGTATGAATCACGAATCCCACGGTTTCTACCTCCCGGTCTCGAGTTTCCGACAACACCGACAGAACGTGCGCGCGAGGCCGGAGGTTTCCCGGCCCGGCACACATTCATTCTCTACGAAGCAGGCGCTCCATCTCATACACCCGTCCCGCCTGGATGACGGTCCGGACCTCGCGCACGGCACGGATGTCGGACAGCGGATCGCCGCCGATGACCACCAGGTCGGCCAGCGCCCCCGGCTCCACCACGCCCAGGACTCCCCCGTAGCCCAGCGCGTCAGCGGACACGGAGGTGGTCGAACGAAGGACATCGACGGGGCTCATTCCGCCGTACCGCACCAGTGCCTCCATCTCCGCCTGCAGGCTCAGGCCCGGCGGGTTGATGGGGGCGTCCGTGCCCACCACGACGCGCCCGCCCGCGGCCGCGACGCGCTGCGGCAGCGAGGCCATGTCCTCGACGAGCCGTCGGGCCACCGTCAGGTCGGCGGGCGCCCGGGCCGCAACCGGTGCCCAGGAAAAGAACGTCTCGACGCGGGGGTCGTCGAACAGCGACGGATCCTCCGTGGTCAGCAGGCCGTAAGCCCCATAGATCCCGATGGTCGGGGTGATCGTCATCCCCGACGCCGCCAGGAGATCCACCACGTCGCCGTAGCTGCGCGACAGCTCCGAAACCTTGGTCGAGTAGCCGCGCCGGCTCGTGCCGCGGACGTGTTCCACCCCGTCCGCGCCGAATGCGACCGCCGGGTACAATTCGTGCGAGGTCACCGGGAGCCCCAGCGCGTGCGCGTCCGCGACGACGCGCTTCTGCACCGGGTCGGAGAGGCGCACATAGGTCTTGACCAGATCGTAGCCCAAGTCGCGCGCCTGGGCCATCTCCAGCTCCACCTGGGCCGACCCCCCAAGGGCGGGTGCGCCGGGATAGTAGATGCGGCTGCCGTCGATGGTGCCGCCGGTACCGAACCAGCGGGGCGCAATCCGCTTGCCGGACTCTCCCGCCTCGCGCGCCTCGGCGATCTCGTACGGGTCGCAGGCCGGACACCGGACCGAGGTCGCACCGTAGGCGAGCCAGATCCGGCCGGATTGCTCTCCCCCGGACAGGCCGCCATGCGCGTGCATCTCGATGAGCCCGGGTATCACGACTTCCCCGGTGGCATCGACCACGCGGTCGGCCGTGCGCGAGGGGTCCCGCGAAGCGATCTCCGCGATCCTTCCTCCCTCCAACACGATATCGACATCGCGGCGGAGGTCGTCGGCTCGTCCGTCCCACAGCGCCCCGGCGCGGATCAGCACCGACCCGGGTGATTCCGCACGCCGCCAGTCGAGTTCCAGGGCGATCTCGTCGATCCGACCGTCCATGATGTCGACACGGCGGAGCCGGGCGCCGGAGAGGTGCACGACCGAGCGCGAGTCGCCCGTCCAGGTTGGATCGGCGGCGGCGTCATTGGTGAGCCGGCGGGCCACTGGTGCGGCCGGGTCGCCGTCGGCTTCGGTGGGGACGACCCAGAGCACGCCGTCGGACACATACGTCATCCAGCGGCCATCGGGCGAGCGAACCGGGCCGTCCGTGCCCCTGGTGCCCACGGAGAGCGCCGGGAGGTCCAGGAAGCGCTCGCCGACCTGCTGCTGCCACACCGCGCCCCAGCCCGACGCGGCCGGAAGCAGCGGAGCCGCGGGCAGGACGAGCGCGCGGTTGACTCCTTCGCGAAACCGCTCCGAGTAGCGCCAGTGGGCGGACACGACAATTGACCGGCCGTCCGGCGACCACGAGGGACGGCCGGCGCCGTTGAGTCCGGAGCGGACCACGCGCACCGAACCCGTGGCCAGATCCAGCACGTTGACACCGACCTGATAGCCCGAGCCCGTGAAGGCAATCCGCGTCCCGTCCGGAGACCACGAGGCCATGGTCACGCCTGCTCCTTCGGTCACGCGCTCGATACGACGGTCGTCGGCGTGCCGGATGTAGAGGTCCACGGTGCCGTCGCGGTCGGACGAGAAGGCGAGGCGGGAGCCGTCGGGGGACCACGCCGGATCGGTCTCGATCCAGCGGTCGTCGGTGATCCGTTCGGTTGCGCCGCCGATGGTGTGGATCCAGAGGTCGCCGAGTGCGGAAAACGCAATCTGGCGCCCGTCGGGGGAGACGGAGGGGGAGACGAGTCCACGTACCGGGAACGGTCCCGGCACCGTCAGATCGCGGGGACGGCGTGTGTACGGCTCCCGGTCGAGGGCGACGGTGGCCGTGAACGGAATGTCCCGCACCTGGCCGCCGTCCGGGGCGCGGTGGCGAATGCGACCGTCCCCGGTGTAGAAGAAGCCCGCCGTCGTGGATGCGGCGCGGAACGGGAAGGCGTCCTCGTCCTCGCCGGTCAGCATCCTGCCTGTTCCGCCATCCACGCTGACCTCCAACAGCATCGAACGTCCTCCGTCGATGGCGTTGTAGATCAGGGTCTCGCCACCGGCGCTCCACGCGGGGGCGTTCACCTGCGCGCCATCGCCGTCGGCGACGCGGCGGCGCGGGGCGTCGACATCGTCCCCGTCCACCACCCAAATCCCCGCATCTTCGGTTTCGCCGTCCGCGGCGTACGCGATCCCGCCGCCGGTGGGGGAGAAGGCGGGGCCGTATTCGCTGCCTTCGCCGTTCGTCACCCGCTCCACCGACCCGTCGGCGACCACGAGCGTCCAGACATCGTAGCTGCCCCCCCGATCCGAACTGAAGGCGATCCGCTCGCCGCCCGGCGACCAGTGCGGTTCGCGATGGTCGAACGGTCCGCGGGTGTGCTGGCGCAGCCCGGAGCCGTCCGTGGCGACGCTCCATAGGTGGTAGTTGCCGTCCCAGTAGGCCTGGAAGGCGATCCGCGTGCCGTCGGGCGACCAGGTCGGCTGGCGGGCGTCGCCCAGCGGATCGGTCAGCGCGCGGGCCGTGCCGCCTTCGGCCGGGACCATCCAGATGCGGCCGAGGAGGTCGACGGCGAGCGTGCGGCCGTCGGGTGAGAGCGCAACGGCGATGTTCGTGCCTTCGGAGATTGTGACTTCGGTGCGCGGCGACTGGGCGCGGGCCTCCGCCGGCATGCAAAGGGCGAGCGCCAGCGCGCCGATGCACGCCGTGCCGCAGACTCCCACTTTCGGCGTCACGCGCCCGCGCGCCCCCGGATCCACTCCACCAGCGCGTCCTGCGGCACGATCAGCACGTGCCCCTGCCCCGCGACGATATCGAGGGTCACCCTGGCGCCCGCATCCTCGAGGCGCCGGGCGGTCGCCTCCGACCCGCTCACCCAGGCGCCGTCGTCCTCGCCGACCATCAGCCACACCGGCACGTCGGCCAGCGACGCGAGCGAGTCGTCGCCCGCATAGCGCCCCGGCATGGCGATGATCCCACCCACGCGGTCCGGCATCGTCAGCGCCGCGTGAAAGACCCCGATGCCACCCGCCGACGCACCCGTCAGCACTATGTCGCGCGCGGCACCCGCGAGATTGGCGTCGATCCAGTCCAGCACCGCGGACGTTACGTACTGGCCGCCGTCCGACATGCCGGGGCCGTACACCTCCACCCCGATGATCGCGTACCCGGCGGCCGGCGCCGCCTCGTCCCAGTACGAATCCAGGAGCCCGAGCAGCAGGTCCGAGTCGCCCCTGCCCCACGGGAACGCCACCACCACCCCTCTGGCCGCCACCGACGGGCGAATGACCGCGATGTTGACCGGCTCCTCGAGTGCGGTCGTGAGCGTCACCCACTCCAGCGTCACGGGCGCCGCCGGCTCGGTGGGACCGTCGGAGCCGCAGGCAAGCAGCAACGCCGGGAACGACGCCAGCGCCACGGCGCTCCGCAGCCGTCCCGCTTCAACCACGCGTCCGGCCATCATCCACTACGGAATCAGGTTCCGCCTGCCCGTATTCCTCACGATGAACAGTCCGTCGCCGGTGCTGGTCATGACCACAACCCCGCTCTCGAAGTACGGGTAGTTGCTCCACGAGGCACCGCCGTACGGCGAGTTGTCGAAGTAGGCGATCTCGACCGGCTCGGTGCGGTTGGTGATGTCGAGGATCCTCAGGCCCGCGCCGTAGTTCGACTGGTACATGAGGTTGTCCTTGATGTAGAGGTTGTGGTCGGTGTCCGGCGTGGACGCGACGTACTCGGCCGCGAGGATCGGCTCGTCGAGGTCCTCGACGTCCCAGATCAGGGTGCGGGTGCCCTCGACCAGGCCCTGCGGCTCGTCGCCCTCGTCGTTCATGTAGAAGAAGCGGTGGTCGTCGGTCAGCCATCCCTGGTGCGCGTAGGCGACCGCGGGGTAGCTCGCCATCGAGATCGAGACCGGGTTGTCCTTGTCGCTTACGTCGCTGATGCTGAGCGCGGTTTCGTTGGAGCCCAGGCAGATCTCGCGGCCCTGGTAGTCCTGGTCGGGGCCGTTGTAGATCACGCACTGGGCGTCGTGGGAGTAGCCGGTGCCGCGCCGACCCGTCTCGCCGTCGAAGAAGCACCCGGCGAAGGTCGGCTCCGAAGGCTCGCTCAGGTCCAGCATGTGCAGGCCGCCGCCGCAGGTCTCGCCGCCGCCGCTGCTACCCACCACGTACGCGAATCCGGTCCCCTCGTTGATCACGATGTTGTGGGCGCTGGCGATGCCCTCGTAGAGGAAATCGGGCTCGAAGGTCACGGGCTCGCCGCGCACCTCGCGCAGGCGCCGCAGGTCGAATACCTGCACCCCGTGCTGGCCGGCGCCGTCCGCCACGATGTAGGTGTGGTCGTCGTGGACCTTCATATCGCGCCACACGCTGCTGAACGAACCGGGCGTCTTGGGCAGATCCCCCAGCACGACCGGGTTGTAGGGGTCGGTGAGGTCGACGAAGGCGGTTCCGTCGGTGCGCCCGACGATGGCGATCTCCCGCCCCGTCTCGGGGTCGGTCCAGCCCCAGATGTCGTTCAGCCGGGCACCCCGTCCGCCCGCCATCTCCTTGATCGGCAGGAACGAGATGATGTTGACGTTGTCGCACTCGTAGCCGCGGGCTTCGCCCTCGACGCAGGGGATCTCGTCCTCCAGCCCCAAGATGGCAGGCAGGCCGCGATGGTCGCCGATCACCAGGTCTTCCGCGCTCCACATCCCGCCGGCGCTCCGGTCGAGGATGACCGCGCCGCCCGCGCGGCTGTCGATTCCCCCCGCGCCGACGACCGCGACGTCGCCCGCAATCGCCACCGAACTGCCGAACGACGCGTTCTCGGGCAGGTCGTCCTGCCCGGCACGGGTCGCCCCACTCCAGCCCGACTCTCCGTCGCGGGCGAAGCGGAACACGGCCCCGCTCCTGGCGTTCGCTCCCGGCGCGCCGACCCACAGCTGGTCGCCGTCGAAGCCGAGCGAGGATCCGAACTGCTGGGGTCCGGCCGAGTAGAACGGACGCAGCACCCCGCCGGGCACCCAGGCACCCGTTTCCGCGTCGAAGTCGAAGGCGACCACGGCCCCGGCGCTACCGGAAGCGCCGGGCGCACCCACCAGCCCGACCGATCCCCTGACCGCCAGCGCGGCCCCGAAGCCGTTGCGCTCGCCAAGGTCGGCGCCCGGCTCCAACCTGCCCACGCCGCTCACCGCCCCGGACGCCGCGTCGATGCCGAACCCGTAGACTTCGCCCGGAGCTTGTCGGCTCGGGGCCGTGCTCACCAGGGCTGCCATGCCGCTCATCGCCACCGCGGTCCCGAAGCCCTGCCCCGCGCCATCCATGGGCAACACCTCGCCGCTCCGGGTCCAGTCATCCCCGCTCCCTGTGAACGCGTGGACCGCGCCGGCGCCGTCGTTCGCTCCCGGAGCAGCGACGAGGACCACACCCCCGTCGATCGCCACCGCCGACCCGAAGCGGGCGTCGTCGCCAACCCCGTCCGGTGACAGACGCGCGACCTCCGACCACTCGCCGCCCTGTTCCCGCCGGTAGATCATCGCCGCCCCGCGCCCCCCGTCCCACGCCGGCGCGCCGATGACGGCCACAGAGCCGTCCGCGTCCAGGGAGCGGCCGAAGCCGTCGGGCGGCGCATCGATGGCCGAGACGGCCAGCCTGCCCGCTTCGCTCCAGCCGCCCCCCGAGCGGGCGTACACGTACACGATGCCGGGAAGCGTCTGGTTGCCGGGCTCGCCGACGAGCACCTGGCCGTCCGCGACGGCGGCCACGCCCCCGAACTGCTGGGCCGCGACCGGGCTAGCACCCATGAAGGCGGACGTGACGGCAGTGGCAAGTGCGAGGCACAGTGCCGATACGGCGGGAAGTCGGTAGTGGCAGGAGAAGGTCATGACTTTGTGAATCCTTGTCTATGGCTCGCGTGTGCGAGCGCCGGCTGGGGACGCATGCTGACTGGTAGTATGGTGCGGATTCCAGCGTGCGAACAGGCCAGTGAACGGAAGCGTCCCGCCGGCTACCCCAGCACCCGCCCCAGATCCTCGCAGAGGTCGTCCGGGTCTTCCAGCCCCACCGACATGCGAAAGATCCCGTCGCCTGCGTAGGCCCGGTAGCTCTCCAGCTGCGCGCCTTCGAGCCGGAACGAGGTCTCCATCAGCGATGGCGTGTCCATCCAGAAGACGAGGCTGCGGTGATGCCCGAGCGAGACCGCGTAGTGGATCACGCGCAACTCGCGAGCCATCCGCTCGGCCAGCTGCGGACCATCGCCGGCCTGGAAGGTCAGCATGCCGGAGAAGTTGTCCATCTGGCGCCGCGCCAGCTCGTGCTGCGGATGCGACCGCAGGCCGGGGTAGATCACCCGCGTCACCCGTGGATGGTCCTCCAGGAAGCGCGCCACCGCCAGCGCGTTCTCCTCGTGAGCCTTCATCCGGATCGGCAGGGTGGCCGCGCCGCGCATGATGAGCCAGGCGTTGAAGGGCGACAATACGCCGCCGTAGTGGATCCCGGCCTCGAGCCGCAGGGCACCAATGTCCCGCCTCGTGCCGAGCACTGCCCCGCCCACCGCGTCTCCGTGTCCGCCGATGTACTTGGTGAGCGAGTGCATGACGTAGTCGGCCCCCAGCTCGAGCGGACGGGTCGCCACCGGCGTGGCGAAGGTGGAATCCACGGCGATCCGCACGTCCGGACGCGCGGCGGCGGCCCGCGCCACGGCAGCCAGATCGGTGAGCCTGCAGATCGGATTCGCCGGCGTCTCCAGCCAGATCAACCTGGTTTCCGGCCGAATCGCCGCCTCGACGTTGCGCGGGTCGGACGCATCCACGAACGAGACGCCGATCCCCATGCGCGGCAGGGTGTCGCGCCCCAGCTCCGCCACGCCCGCATAGTTGGTGTCGGACATGACGACGTGGTCTCCGCTCCCCAGCCGCGACAGGAGCAACCCCGTCGCCGCGGCCATCCCGGAACCGAAGCAGAGGCAGGCCTCGGCACCCTCCAGCGCGCACAGCTTCGCCTCGAGCTGCGCCACGGTCGGATTCGACCAGCGCGTGTACAGGAAGCCCGACTCCTCGTCGAGGTCGTGCGCCGAGAAGCCGGCGGCGTCGCGGGTCACGAAGGTCGAGGACATGACCAGGTTGGGCGCCGACGCCCCGGTGGCCGGATCGGGGGACTCGCCCGCGTGGACGGCGGCGGTGCGGAGGCGGGTGACGGGTGGCTTCAACGCAAGGATTCTCGTGTTGGGGGGACGACACGTCGAGGAGAGTATGATAAGGTTGACACTCGCGCCGCCGCCTCCGGAAGCCAAGGATGAAACGCCCGTGCTGGAGAGATTCGAACGGTATCCGCTCACCTTCGGCCCATCGCCGCTCGAGCGGCTGGACCGCCTGTCCGCACACCTCGGGGGGTCGGTGGAGATCTGGGCCAAGCGCGAGGACTGCAACTCCGGCCTGGCGTTCGGCGGCAACAAGATCCGCAAGCTCGAGTACATCGTCCCAGACGCACTGGCCCGGAACGCCGACACCCTGGTGACCATCGGGGGCGTCCAGTCGAACCATACGCGCCAGGTGGCGGCGGTGGCTGCCCGGCTCGGCATGAAGTGCCGGCTGGTCCAGGAGAGCTGGGTGCCGTTCGAGGACGCGGTCTACGACCGGGTCGGCAACATCCTGCTCAGCCGGGTCATGGGCGCCGACATCGAACTCGTCGACGAAGGCTTCGACATCGGCATCCGCGAGAGCTGGGAGCGGGCGATCGAGGACGTGAAGGCGAGAGGCGGACGGCCCTACCCCATCCCGGCGGGCGCCTCGGTCCACAGGTATGGAGGTCTCGGGTTCGTCGGCTTCGCCGAGGAGGTCCGCGCCCAGGAAGCCGAGATGGGCTTCCGGTTCGACTACGTCGTCGTCTGCACGGTCACCGGCTCGACCCAAGCCGGCATGCTGGTCGGATTCGCCCGGGACGGGCGCGCCGACCGGGTCGTCGGGATCGACGCATCGTTCACGCTGGGACGGACGCGCGCCCAGGTCATGCGCATCGCCCGCCACACGGCGGAGCTGGTGGAACTCGGGCGTGAGATCACCGATGACGACTTGACTCTCCTCGGGGACTACGCCCACCCGGCCTATGGGGTCCCCTCGACGGCCACCAACGATGCGATCCGCCTCGCGGCACGCACCGAGGGGATGATGACCGACCCGGTCTACGAGGGGAAATCCATGCAGGGAATGATCGAGCTGGTGCGCAAGGGTTACTTCCCGCCAGGCTCGCGGGTCCTGTATGCGCACCTCGGCGGAGTCCCCGCCATCAACGCCTACAGCTACATCTACCGGAACGGATGACCGTGCGATACGCACTCCACACCCTCAAGTCGCTCGCCATCTGCACGGCGGCGATCCTGCCGCAATCTCCCCTCCCCGCCCAGCAACCCCCCGCCACCGTCACGGCGGAGGACTACGCGCGCGCGGAGTCGCTCCTCGCCGGCGGCACCGGCGGCCTCGTCTTCGGCGCGTCCTTGCAGCCTAACTGGCTGTCCGGCAACCGCTTCTGGTACCGCAACACCACGCCCGGCGGCGCCGAGTTCATCCTCGTCGATCCCGCCGCAGGCACCCGCGCCCGCGCCTTCGACCACGACCGCCTGGCCGAGGCCATCGGCGCCGTCACCGGCGACGCGATCGAGCCCCTCGCCCTCCCCTTCCGCACCTTCGAGCTGACCCCGTCCGGTGATGCCCTCACCGCACGGTTGGACCAAAGCGCCAACGAGGCGGGCGGCCGCTCGTCCGGGGCGGACGACACGCACATCCGCTGCGACCTCCGCGCCTACACCTGCTCACCCACCGATCCCGCGCCGGACCGCGACCCCAACGCCATCCCCTCCCCCGACGGCACGAAGGCCGCCTTCATCCGCGACCACAACCTCTGGCTGCGCGATCTGGCCACGGGCGCCGAGACCCCGCTCACCACCGACGGAATCGAGGACTTCGGCTACGCCACCAACAACGCAGGCTGGGTCAAGCGCGACTCTCCCGTGCTGCTCTGGTCCCCCGCCTCCGACATGATCGCCACCTTCCAGCACGACGCCCGCGGCGTGGGCATGATGCACATGGCTACCACGAACGTGGGCCACCCCGAGCTGGAATCGTGGAAGTACCCGCTGCCGGGCGACAGCCTCATCTTCCGCATCAGCCGGGTGGTGATCCACGTGGGCGATCCCGGAGCCGACCGGCCCCACCGCGTGGTCCGCCTGCAGATGCCGCCCGACCCGCACCGCTCGTCGACCACCGACCACGTGGCTGGCCGGGGCGGCGCCTTCCTCGACGTGGAGTGGAGCGCCGACGGGTCGCAGCTCGCCTTCCTCTCGAATTCGCGCGACCACAAGAACGCCCGGCTGCGCGTCGCCGACCCGCATACGGGCGAGGTGCGCGACGTGCTCGAAGAGACCGAGGAGACCTTCTTCGAGTCGGGTTCGGGCGGCGCGAACTGGCGGGTGCTGAAGGCGTCGAACGAGGTGATCTGGTTCTCCAAGCGCCACAACTGGGGCCATCTCTACCGCTACGACCTGGCGACCGGCGAACTGCTGGGCCGCATCACCACCGGCGACTGGAACGTGCGCCAGCTGCTGCGCGTCGACGAGGAAGCGCGCACCCTCTACTTCACCGGCATGGGCCGCGAGCCCGGCGACCCCTACTTCCAGTACCTCTACCGTATCGGGATGGACGGCACGGCACTGACCCTGCTCACCCCCGACAGCGCGAACCACACTGTGTCGCTGTCGCCGTCGGGCGCGTACTTCGTCGACAGCTACTCGACCCCGGTCATTCCCCCGGTGACGGTTGTTCGAGACATGGACGGAAGCGTCGTGGCCGAGCTCAAGCGCGCGGACATCTCCGCCCTCCTCTCCTCAGGCTGGCAACCGCCCGAACCGTTCACCGTCAAGGCGCGGGACGGGGAGACGGACCTGCACGGCCTCATGTACAGGCCCACGCACTTCGATCCGTCGCGCTCGTATCCGGTCGTCAACTACCTGTATCCGGGGCCGCAGTCGGGGAGCGTGGGGTCGCGCTCGTTCCGGGCGTCGCGGGGCGACAAGCAGGCGCTTGCCGAACTCGGGTTCATCGTGGTGGAAGTGGACGCTATGGGCACGCCGGGGCGCTCGAAGGCGTTCCACGACGCCTACTACGGGAACATGGGCGACAACGGCCTGCCCGATCAGGTGGGCATGGTGCGGCAGCTCGGCGAGCGGCACCCCTGGATGGACCTGGACCGGGTCGGCATCTGGGGACACTCCGGGGGCGGATTCGCGAGTACGGCGGGGATCCTGCGGTACCCGGACTTCTACAAGGTCGCGGTCTCGCAGGCGGGCAATCACGACAACCGCAACTACGAGGACGACTGGGGCGAGAAGTGGCAGGGGCTGCTGGAGACCTACCCGGACGGAACCACCAACTACGACAACCAGGCCAACCAGCTCGTGGCCGAGAACCTGCAGGGCAAGCTGCTGCTTGCGCACGGTACCATGGACACGAACGTGCCGCTCTACAACACGCTGCTGGTTGTGGACGCGCTGATCGCGGCGGACAAGGACTTCGACCTGATCATGCTGCCGAACCGGGGCCACGGCTTCAGCAGCGAGCCCTACATGATGAGGCGGCGGTGGGACTACTTCGTGCGGCACCTGCTGGGCACCGAGCCGCCGGAGTACACGATCGGGGCCGGGAGACGGCCGGTGAGCTGAGCTAGCAGGTCAGGCAGCGGTGGCTGTTCGACGAACCCAGCTTCTCCAGCAGCGCCACGGTGGCCGGCCGCGGTGAGACCCGCTGCACCGGGCCGTTGGCCAGATCCGCCACGGTCTGTCCGCGGCGGCTGACCGCACGGATATCGGCGCCCTGCTCCACCAGGTAGATGATGAGCGCGTGGTCGCCGCGCGCGCCGGCGTGGTGCAGCGCGTTGTAGCCGTTGTGGTCGCGGGCGTTGATGTCGACGCCGAGCTCCTCCACCAGGAAGCGCACCGCCGGAAGCCAGCCGTCGGGCACGTGTCGATGCGCGTTGCCGGCGAAGCCTTCGCCGTAGCCGACACCCGAAGCAGCGTGGATGGGCCATACCCCGGGGCCTCCCGCCGGGACGGGCGGCAGTCCGGAAGCGTCGGGCGCGAGCGCGCGCAGCGAGTCGGCAACTTCCGAGGCCCGGATCAGATTCTGCCGGACTTCGTCGTCCAGGCCGGCGAGGACGTCGTCGGGGAAATCGCCCTGCTCTTCTTCCGGCAGGTCGTTGCGGACGGACTTGAGTAGGGTGACACGGGCGGAGTCGGCCAGTTCGGCGTAGGTGGAGTCCGAGGCCAACTGTGTCCGGTTCTGCTGCCTGAGGAACTCGTCGGTCGAGAGGCGGCGGCGGCGCGGCGGTGCCACGGTCGGGATGCCGGGGTCGGCCCCGTGCCGGACAAGCAGTTGCATCGCGGCGACGTCTGTCGCGTAGGCCGCGCGCCAGAAGGCGGTCGCGCCGTCGGTGTCTACGAGGCCGCAATTGCGGTTGCCGCACCCGCTGTATTCCATGTACCAGGGGTGAAGCGTGAGGCGTGCGTCCGGGTCGGCACCGGCCTCGAGCAGCGCCTCCATGACGTCGAGGTAGGTCGCCGTCTGCAGCCCCAGCTCCTGGGGCTGCGGGTAGCGGGTGCGGGGTTGCCAGCGGGCGTTGACCGCCCCCCAGAGCGGTGTCGCGCCGTTCAAAGCCGAGGCGATGTCGGGATCGGCGCCCCGCTCGATCAGGGTGAGCGCCAGGTCGAACTGGCCGTTGATCGTGGCCATCAGGAGGGGACTGGTGCCGTCGCTCGCCGACACCCCATCGATGTCGGCGCCCCCGTCCAGGAGCGCGACCGCGGACTCGGCGTGTCCCTGGCGCACTGCGTGCAGCAGCGCAGTCAGGCCGCCCTTGGCCTGGACGCGTCTCGGTCTGAAGTCGTCTTCCTCTTCTTCTTCGGCGTCCTCGGGAAGTCCTTCCTCGTACACCTCGCGCGACGCTCGCACAGCCGTCTGGAACTCGGTGGGGGTCGGGGCCCGCGACCGGCCGGCCGTGAGCGCCTCGACCGCTTCGGTGCGGCGCCGGCCCGCGATCCGGTCGAGCTCCGAGAGCACCTGCAGGTCCTCCACCCTGCTGGTGATGTCGGGATCGGCGCCCGCGTCGAGGAGCGCGCGGACGGCGTCGGCGCGGTTCATCGAGGCCGCGAACATGAGCGGGGTCTGGCCCCACCCGTCCTCGCGCGCGTTGGGGTCGGCGCCGCGCTCCAGCAGCGCAGTGACGAGGGGCGCCGAGCCCGCGCTTGCGGCCAGGTGCAGCGGCGTGGTGCCGGTGCCGGGAGCGCGGGCCGTCGCGTCGGCACCCGCGTCGACGAGCATGAGTGCAACGGCGTCGCTTCCGGTGCGTGCCGCGATGTGCAGCGGCGTGTAGCCGCCGATCCGCGTAACGGGCTCGATCACCGCCCCCGCGTATAGCAGCATCTCGGCGAGGGCGGCGTCGCCGCGTTCGGCGGCCCAGTGCAGCGCGGTCATGCCGTCACCCTGCGCCGCGTTGACATCGGCGCCGCTGGCAAGGAGTGCGCGCACCGTGGCGATGTCGCCCTGCATCGCCGCGTCGGCGACGGGGGAGTCCGCAAACCGCGGGGTGGCCGCGGTGAGGGCGCCGATCAGCGCCGCGGCACCGACGAGGCCAGCGGTCAGACGTGTTTGCCGAGCCGCCATGGCGGTCATCCCTGCGTCGCCGTGGAAGATCCCGAGACGAGGGAGAATTCGCCCGTGCTGTCGCCGAAGCTCTCCATCTCCATCCCCATTCCGTTGAGAGCCCACAGCATGGCGTTGGCCATGGGCGTGGCATCGGGCGCCTCGAGGTGCAGGTTCCCCTCCAGCAGGCCGTTGGCGCCGCCCAGGAGGATCAGCGGACAGCGGCGGTGGTTGTGCAGGTTGGCGTCGGCCATCGGCGAGCCCCACATGACCATGGTCCTGTCGAGGAGGCTGGCATCGCCCTCCATGCTGTTCTGGAGCTTCTCGAGGAAGTAGGGCAGCTGTCCGACGCGGAACTGGCAGATCCTGTTGAACTCGAGGATCGCCTCCTCGCGCCCGCCGTGGTGCGAGGCGGGGTGGAAGGGACGATTCGAGCCGCTCTCGGGGAAGACGCGGTTGTCGGCGTCGCGGCCCGTCTTGAAGGAGATGATCCGCGTCATGTTGGTCTCGAGCGCCAGAACCTGCAGGTCGAACATGAGGCGCATGTGCTCGGTGAACGAGTCCGGCACGCCGGCGGGCGCTTCCGGCAGTTCGCGCTCCTCACCGCTGGTGTTGCGCGACTCGATCGCGGCGATCCGGCGCTCGATCTCGCGCACGTTGTCGAGGTAGCGGTCCATGCGGAGCCGGTCGGTCGCTCCCAGTTCGCGCTTGAGAGCGGAGATCTCGCCGGCCATCCAGTCGAGGATGCTCTTGCGCGACGCCCGCCGCGCGGCCCGCTCCTCGGGCGTGCCCCCCGCTCCGAAGAGCATGTCGAAGGCGACGCGCGGGTCGCGGATCATGGGCAGCGGCTCGTTGGGAGACGCCCAGCTGATCGTGTCGGTGTAGGCGCAGGAGTAGTTGTAGGTGCAGCCGCCGGCATGGTCGAGGTTCTCGATGCAGAACTGCATGGAGGGGAGCGGCGTGTCCTGGCCGAAGCGTTGTGCGTACATCTGGTCGAGCGAAGTGCCTACCCAGATGTCCGAGCCCTGGGTCTGCCTGGGGTGGGACTGGGTGAGGAAGACCGCACTGGAGCGGAAGTGGTCGCCGCCGATCTCGGGCGTCGAGAAGGCTTCCGCCATGCGGCAGTCGGTGTTGCTGACGATGGTGAGCTGGTCCTGGAAGGGCTTGAGCGAGGTGAGCGCGCTCTCGGGCAGGATCTCGAAGTCCTTGCCGGTGGTGGACGGCGCGTAGAGGTGCTGGGTCGCGCCCCACTCGTTGCAGCCCGCCAGACCGTGGACTTCCTCGATGCACACGAGGCGGGTCGGGCCCTCATCGGCGCGCGTGTGGGCGCGCAGGCGCCCGGCGGGGATCATGGCGTCGAGCAGCGGTAGCGCGGCGGTGGCGCCGAGGCCTCTCAGGAAGGTGCGGCGCGGGATGTGGGTGCCGGTGATGAAGTGCATCGTCGTCAGTTCTCCTTATTGCGTATCCCGGGACGGCTCGGTCCCGGTTCCGGCCTGATCCTCGGCGGCGGCCAGGGGGGCTCTCTTCATTCTGAATGCATCGCTCTTCACCACGCCGAGCACGAGGGAAGAGACGTTGTAGTCGTCGGCTTCCGCCTGCCACACGATCTCTCGCACGGCGGGCTGGTCGTAGTACTCGACCCGGCGGCCCAGCGCGTAGGCCATGAGGTTTTCGGTGAAGGTGCGCACCAGGGGCAACGGGCGCTTCAGCAGCGCGCTTGAGAGCTGCGCGGGGGTCTGCACCGGCGTCCCGTCGTAGAAGTCGCCGCGCGTGTCCAGCGGCATCCCGTTCTCGAGCGAACGCCATTTTCCGGTCACGTCGAAGTTGTCGAGCGCCAGGCCGATCGGGTCCATGAAGCGGTGGCAGGATGCGCACTGCGGGCTCTCGCGATGGATCTCCATGCGTTCGCGCGTGGTCAGCATGCGGCCGTCGCGCGAGGACTCGGTCTCTTCGAGATCCGGAATGCCGGGCGGGGGCGGGGGCGGGGGGGTGCCCAGCAGCACCTCCATGACCCACTTGCCGCGCAGTACCGGAGAGGTGCGATTGGCCAGCGAGGTAAGCACCAGCACGCTGCCGTGGCCCAGCAGTCCGACGCGCCGGTCGTCGGGATAGTCGACTTTGCGAAGATACGAGCCGGCCACAGGCGGGAAACCGTAGTGCGTGGCAAGCCGCTCGTTCACGAAGGTGTAGTCGGCGCGGAACAGGTCCAGGATGCTGGCGTCCTCCGCGACGAGGTGGTTGAAGAAGGTCTCCGTCTCCAGCCGCATCGCATCGGCGAGCATCTCGTCGAAGTTCGGGAAGAAATTGGGATCGGGACGGACCTTGTAGAGGTCCTGCAATCGAAGCCACTGACCGGCGAAGCGGGTGCCGAGTGCCCGGGCACGGGGGTGCTCCAGCATGCGCAGCGCCTGGCGTTCAAGCTCTTCGACATCGTGCAGGCCTTCGTCGGCCGCAGCCGCGAGGAGCGTCCCGTCGGGCGGGGCGCCCCAGAGGAAGAAGGAAAGCCGGGATGCGAGGTCGACGCTCGAGATGGGGTACACCTCGCCCGGGCCCACACCCTCCGGCTCACGCTCGGTCCGGAACACGAAGCGGGGGCTGGCGAGCACCGCCTCCAGCGCCATGCGGATCCCGGTCTCGAAACCGTCCAGCTCGGCGCCGTTCGCGTAGAACGCCATGAGGCCGTCGATGTCCGCAGGGCTCGCCGGACGTCGGTAGGCGCGGTTCGTGAGCGCTTCGATGATCCTGCGGGCACACGGCAGTTCTTCCGCCGCCGACGTCGGGCGGCAGACGAAGATGCGCTGCCGCGCCGGATTGTCCGAGACCCCGGTCACCTCGTACGGGCCTCCGACAATCAGTTCGCGCACGTGCGGCAGGGTGGTGATGCCGCCTCCACCCGATCCGCCGCCGGCCATCGACCAGTCGTGGGGTCGGATCAGGTCCTCGTAGGGGCCGTCGAAGCCGCGGATGAACGCCGCCGAGACCTTTCGCTGGCCGGCGCGCACGAAGATTCGCCCGGTACTGATCGGAGCCGCACCGCGCCCGTCGGCACCCGCCCCCGTGCGCGCGTGATGCAGCAGGGCCACGCTTTCGCCGTCGATCGAAATGTCGATGTCCTCGAAACGGGTGTTGGAGCCGGAGGAGAATCCGAGCTCGAACACGTATTCGCCGTCGGCGGGGAACACGTGCTCGACAACGACGCCGCCCCGGGTTCCGTAGGGCGTCCCCTCGACGTGGTCCCAAGGGTGCTGCGACGTGTATTCGGACACCTTGTAGGATCGGTCGACCGCCGGAGCCGTCCGGTCGCCGACCGCCCAGCGGCTGATGTCGGCAGCTGCGTTCAGGTAGGCCTCCACGAGGGTAGGCGACATCGCCTGCACATCGGCGATGTTGTCGAAGTTGGCGCTCATCTGGTCGAGCGGCAGCCAGTCGCCCGCGTCGACGGTGAGACCGAGGAGGTCGTGGACCGCCCTCTCGTACTCGGCGCGGTTGAGCCGCTGGAAGGTTCGTTCGCCGGGTTCAGGATGCCCGGCCGCTGCACCGTCGAGGATCTCTTCGAGCCGCTCCACCAGGGCATTGAGCGTGTCGCCTGCGGGTCTCCGCGTTCCCGGCGGCGGCATCATCCCCGCGCGCAGCTTCCTCACCATGCGTTCGGCGGTGTCGGCGTTGCGGTCCGCTTCCTCCACCACGAAGCCTTCCAGCGAGAGGTTGCCGGTCATGCGGCGCTCGTTGTGGCAGCGCACGCAGACCTGCTGAACGACCTCGGTCTCGGTGGAGATGGCACGAGCCGGTGCTTCCGTACGGGTCGGTGCGGGACGAATTGCCAGAGGCCGCGAAGCGGTGTGCGGGGCGGGTGCAGCGGCGACGGCGGCCGATGCTGCCGCCGGTTCCTGCCACGGGGGAGCGGGGGCGCCGCGGGGGCCCGTCCAGACCACCAGCGCGCCCAGGGCCAGCAGTGGAACACCGAGTGATTTCATGCGTTCGGTTCCAGAAAAGTGCAGCCACACGCTTTTTCAGGGTAGCGATTGTGGCATGGAGTGTGCAAGTAGCGCGCGCGGGGTTGTGCGGAAGCGCGCGCGGGAATCTGTTTAGCCCGCCGGGCCCGGTTCGTGGCCCGCCGTGCCGGGTTCCAAGTCCCTCCAATGGAAGACGAATGACGACACCAGTTTCCGGAACTCTTTCCCGCACCGCGGGCCGGGGTGTTGCCCTCGCCTCGGACATCGCCGGCGAAGTGTTCGGCTTTCAGGGAGAAGCCACTGCCCTGCCCGGCGAGTTCGACCTGAACTTTCACCTTGCCGGAACGGGCGGCGATATCGTCCTGAAGCTCAGTCCCGAATCGCGGCGACCGGTGCTCGATCTCGTCGCGGGAAGCCTGCGGCACCTCGAAGGCGCGCGGCTCCCGGCTGCGATCCCGCGACTGGTGCCGCCCGTGCACCGCGGCGACGGCTCCGACCTGGTCGCGCACGTCGACTTCGACGGCAACCCTCACGTCGCCTGCGCGGTCACCTACGTGCACGGCATGCCGCTCGCCGACCTGCATCCCCGCTCGATGCCGGTGCTGGAGGAGCTTGGGACTCTGCTCGCGCAGCTCGACCTGGCGCTCGACGGCTTCGGCCACCCCCAGCTCGACCGCGAGTTCCCGTGGAGGATGGAAACCGCGCCCGATACCATCCGCGCGCGTCTCGACGACCTGACGCAAGGCCGGGATCTGGTAGCGGCCACCGTGGCCCGCGCGCTGAGCCGCCTGGAGCCGGTGCGGGACGGGTTGCCCGCGTGCGTCATCCACAACGACGCGAACGACTACAACGTGATGGTGATGCCATCTCTGCACGGCGCGCGCCTCTCGGGGCTGATCGACTTCGGGGACGTGGCGCACGGCTGGCGCGTGACCGAGGTGGCGGTGGCGGCGACCTACGCCATGATGGGACTGCCCGATCCGTTCGAGGCGGCCTGCGCGATCGCGGGCGGCTACTCGTCCGTGCTGCAGCTCGAGGAGGCCGAATGCGCCGTGATCGTCCCCATGGTCGCGCTGAGGGCCTGCCTCTCG
Source organism: Gemmatimonadota bacterium (assembly GCA_009841165.1). Lineage (GTDB taxonomy): Bacteria > Gemmatimonadota > Gemmatimonadetes > Longimicrobiales > Gaopeijiaceae > Bin94. Next base: position 32,725 of record VXMI01000121.1, read on the forward strand.
GTGTGCATCCAGGCGCGCGAAATGGCCCTCCAGCCGGACAACGCCTACCTGGCAGTGAGCCAGGAGGGGGCGTGGCAGCTCCTCGACGTGCTCGCGCGTGCCGACTGGAGGATCGCCGAGTTCCGCGTCAGGGAAGCGTGCGGCCTGAGCCCGAACCCCCGCCTGAAGACGATCGTGTCGTGGGCGGGACAGGCCGAACCGCGCGCCCCGGTCATGTCCCCGGAAGTGCTGGCGCACCCCCACACCCTCGATTTCTCGGTGGGAAGCCCGGAGCTGCCGCACCCGGACGACGGCCCCTTCGACCGGCTGGTCGCGGACCGGATCGGCACCGCCGGAGCGACCGTCGGGGTGGGACGCTACGGTGAGGCCCGGCTGGTATACAGCGCCCCCGCCTTCCGCTCACCCGGCAACGCCGGCGACGAGGCCCGCACCATCCACCTGGGCCTCGACCTCTTCGCGCCGGCCGGCGCCCCCGTCCTCAGCCCCCTTCCCGGAACGGTCGTCTCGGTCGTCGACAACGGCACCCCCGGCGACTACGGCCCCACGGTGATCCTGCGCCATACGACCCCGGACGGCACCGGCTTCCACACCCTGCACGGCCACCTCGACCGCGCCACCCTCGACCACCTCGAGCCCGGCGCCCCCGTCGACGCCGGCGACCTGATCGGCTGGCTCGGCGACGCGGACGTCAACGGGGGCTGGTCGCCCCACCTGCACCTCCAGATCATCGCGCTCGACCCCCTGCACGACGACGGCCAGCAGGTCGCCGAGCCCGGCAACTACCCCGGGGTCGCGTTGCAACGCCTCCGCACGGTCTGGGAGGCCGTGCTGCCCGACCCCACAGCCATCGCGGGGCTGCCCGCCGCGACCGTCACGGCGGTGGCCCCCGCCGCCCAGCCCGTCTTGCGAAAACGCGATCTAACCGCAAAGCGCAAGACGGTTCTCGGTTCGTCGCTGAGTCTGTCTTACGACGACCCCATACACGTCGTGCAGGGATGGGGCGCCTGGCTGTACGACGATGCGGGCCGTGCCTACCTCGACACCGTCAACAACGTGCCGCACGTGGGACACGCGAACGCCCGCGTGGCCGACGCGATCGCGCGGCAGTCGCGCATCCTCAATACCAACACCCGCTACCTGCACTCTGAGATCACCGCGCTGGCCGATGAGCTCCTCGCGCACCTCCCCGCTCCCCTGGAAGTCGTGTTCCTGGTGTGCTCGGGGAGCGAGGCCAACGAACTGGCGCTGCGGATGGCCCGCTGCCATACCGGACGCGACGGCGTCGTCTGCCTGGAGGGCGGCTACCACGGCAACACCGGCGGCCTGGTCGAGGTCAGCCAGTACAAGTTCGACGGCCCGGGGGGCGCGGGCGCGGGTCCTCGGGTCGCGGTGGCCGCCATGCCCGACACCTACCGGGGCCGCTTCCGGCGCGGCCAGGGGATGTCCGACGCCGAACTGGGCGCATGCTACGCAGACGAGGTCGGGCAGGCGGCGGCGCGGCTGGCGGGCGGCCCCGGCGTGGCGGCCTTGATTGCCGAGCCGATCCTCAGCTGCGGTGGCCAGATCGAACCGCCTCCGGGCTACCTGCGCGCGGCCTTCGAGCATGTGCGTGCGGCGGGCGCAGTCTGCATCGCCGACGAAGTCCAGGTCGGCTTCGGACGCGTGGGCGACGCCTTCTGGGCCTTCGAGCTGCAGGGCGTCGTGCCCGACATCGTCACTCTGGGCAAGCCCTTCGGGAACGGCCATCCCGTCGCGGCCGTGGTCACGACCCGCGAGGTCGCCGACTCCTTCGCGAACGGGATGGAGTACTTCAGCACCTTCGGGGGCAATCCCGTTTCGTGCGCGGCGGCGCGGGCGGTTCTGGCCGAGATCCGCGACCGGGGGCTGCAAAACCATGCACGGGAGGTCGGCAACGGGCTGCTGAGGGAGCTGCGCGCGCTGGCGAAGCGCCACCCGGTCGTCGGCGACGTGCGGGGGCGCGGGCTGTTCCTCGGCATCGAGCTGGTGCGCGACCGCGAGACACGGGAGCCGTTCGCCGAAGCGTGCAGCTACCTGGTCAACCGGGCGCGCGAGCGGGCGGTGTTGCTGAGCGCGGACGGCTCGGACCACAACGTGATCAAGATCAAGCCTCCCCTGGTGTTTGAAGAGGGCGACGCGGCCCTTCTGGTGGAGACGCTGGACACGCTACTGGGCGAATCCGCGCTGCGCGAGTAGAGGGTCGGCACCTCGGGCGCGGGAACGCCGCCCGTGCGTGGCCGCGGCCGCCGCGCTTCAGGGATAGAGGCGCCGCCGCACCCACGCCCCTGCGTCGTCCCGCTCGTAGACGAAGCGGTCGTGGAGCCTCGATGCGCCTTCCTGCCAGAACTCGATCGCGTCGGGGACGATGCGGTATCCCGACCAGTGCGGCGGCCTGGGCACGTCGCCGGCTGCGAAACGCTCCTCCACGGCGCGCAACCGGTCTTCAAGCGCCGCGCGGGTGTCCAGCTCGCGGCTCTGGTCCGACGCCCAGGCGCCGAGCCTGCTCCCGCGCGGGCGGGTTGCGAAGTACGCGTCCGCCTCCTCGCTCGACACCGGCTCGACAGGGCCGCGAATGCGCACCTGGCGGTCGAGCGGCTGCCAGTAGAAGGTCATCCCCGCCTTCGGGTGGGTGGCGAGCGATCGTCCCTTGCCGGAGTCGAGGTTGGTGTAGAAGACGAAGCCGTGCTCGTCGAAGCGCTTGAGGAGGACCATGCGCCCTTCGGGTGTCTCGTTCGGCCCGAGGGTGGAGAGGCAGACCGCTTCGGCGAAGACGATGCCGGGCTCGGCCTCCGCGTCCGCGAACCACCGCGCGAACTGTTCGAACGGGTCGGCGGCGAGGTCGCCGCGGGTCAGGCGGCGTCGGGTGGGGGCCATGCTCAGTCCGTCCGCCGGCCGGTTCCGGACGCGCCGAGCTGATACGCCAGCGATTCGCGCAGGCCCTCGAAGTCGAAGCGGAAGCCGCTGCGCACGGCGGCGTCGGGAATGACGCGGGCGCCTTCGAGCAGCAGCGCCGTTCCCATTTCGCCGAACATCCCCTTCACCGCGAGCGACGGCACGGGGAGCAGCGTGGGGCGCCGCAAGCACCGGCCGAGGATCGTGGTGAAGGTGGCGTTGGGGACCGGGTGGGGGGCGGTGGCGTTGACCGGCCCCTTCAGCGACGGAGTCGTGATCGCGTGGAAGATGAGCGCAACCAGGTCATCATGGTCGATCCAGCTGACATACTGCCTGCCGGTGCCGAGGCGCCCGCCGATCCCCATCTTGAAGGGCAGGAGCATCGTGCCGAGCGCACCCCCTGCCGGGCTCAGGGCCAGTCCCGTGCGCAGCTGCACGACCCGGACGCCGGCGCGGCGCGCCCTGGCCGCCTCGCTCTCCCATTCGCGGCAAAGGTCGGCGAGGAACCCCTTGCCCGCGCTACTGGTTTCGGTCAGCCGCTCCGTCCCGCGGTTGCCGTAGAACCCGATCGCGGACGACGAGACGAAAACGCCCGGCGGCCGGCGCAGCCGGCTGAGGGCGGCCACGACAAGGCGCGTGCCCTCGATCCTGCTCTTCCAGATCGCCTTTTTCTTCGCCGGCGTCCACCGGCCGCGCGACAGGCTCTCTCCCGCCAGGTGCACCAGCGCGTCGATGCCCTCCAGCCGCTGACCCTCGATCCGGCGCTCCATCGGGTCCCAGTAGATCTCGCCACGATCGCGGTTCGGTTTGCGTCGCACGATCGGCAGCACCTCGTGCCCTCCCGTGGTGAGGAAGTGGCACAGCGCCGACCCGACGAAACCGCTGGCACCCGTCACCGCGACACGGAGCCGCGGCCCCCGGTAGGCCGCGTGGCGTGCCATGTCCAGCGCGATCCGTCTGCCGCGGAAGGCGAAGAACCGCTTCAGCTCGGCCTCGATGACCCCGCGCGTGAAGATGTTCGCCGCAGCTCCGAGCGGCGGCTCCCATACGATCCGGTCCCGCAGCAGCGTGGCTCCGTCCCCGCGCGGCTCGAATTCGTGGTCGTGCACCCACGACTCCAGCGGCCCGGACACCTGTTCGTCCCGGAACAGGCGGTCGCGCTCAAAGGCCGTGTGCCGGACCTTGAAGCTGGCCTTTAGGGGGCCGCGCCGGGCCCGCATCTGCACCACCCCGCCATCGTCGATGTCCCCCTCGCGCGACACGACCCTGACATCCTCCCAGGGCGGCAGAAGACGCTCCAGGGCGCCAGGCCGCATGTGCCACGCGAACACCTCGTCGACCGGGAACGGGATCTCGCTCTCGTGGACGTACTTCGGCATCGTTCAGCCTCCTCCTCCCTCCCAGGACACCCCGTCGACCGCAGCTCGGATGGCTTGCACCCCCGCCGCACCGCCCCCCGGGTGGCCGAAGATCGCCGACCCGGCGACGAGAACGGTGGCTCCCGCGCGCACCAGCATCGGCGCAGTACTCCTGTCCACCCCGCCGTCGACCTGCACTTCGATCGCGCCCGGCCGCCGCGACTCGATCAGCGCCCTGGCCCGCGCGACCTTGTCCACCGACTGCGGGATGAACGCCTGCCCGCCGAAGCCCGGGTTGACCGTCATGATCAGCAGCAGGTCGATCCCGTCGATCACCTCCTCGATGGCGGACAGCGGCGTGGACGGGTTCAGCGCCACGCCTGCGCGTTTCCCCAGCCCGCGAATCATGTCCAGCGTGCGGTGGAGGTGCACGGAGGCTTCCGCGTGGACGGTAATCACGTCCGCCCCGGCCTCCGCGAAGTCGGCGACGTACCGTTCCGGCCGCTCGATCATGAGGTGCACGTCGACGGTGCGGCTCGTCACGCCCCGCACCGCATCCGCGATCAGCGGCCCGATGGTGATGTTCGGCACGAAATGTCCGTCCATTACGTCCACGTGGATCCACTCGGCGCCCGCCGCGTCGACCTCCCGCACCTCGCGGCCCAGTTCCGCGAAGCGGCAACTCAGCAGCGACGGCGCGATCCTGATCCGGCCGGCTCCTCTGGTCACGTCGACCCCTGCACGCGCTTCAGGCGCCGCACTCCGTCGGCCCCGGCAACAATGGCTTCTTCGGCCATGCCCAGAAACAGTCCGGATTCGACCACCCCGGATCTGCGTGCCATCCGCCGGTCGAGAGCCGCCGGATCGGGAATTCCCCCGGCGAAGTGACAATCGATGATGACATTGCCGTTGTCCGTCCTGTAGGCATCGCCCCCGCGTCCCTCACGCAGCCTCGGCTCGGCCCCCATGGCCGCGAACCAGCCCATGTGGCTCTCGAACTCGAAGGGCACGACCTCCACCGGCACCGGCGCCCGTTCCCCCAGACGGTCCACGAGCTTGGTGTCGTCGACGATCGCGATGAACCGCCTCGACGCCTGCGCCACCATCTTCTCGCGCAGCAGCGCTCCGCCCAGCCCCTTGATGAGATTCAACCCGGGATCCACCTCGTCGGCACCGTCGACCGCAAGGTCAAGGGGCGCAAGTTCGCTCAGGCTGCCCAGGGGAATCCGCAGCGCGCGGGCGGCCTTCTCCGTCCGGATCGAGGTGGGCACACCCGCCAGATCCGTCAGTTCGCCACACGCGAGCCGTGCACCGAGGTGCTCGAGGAAATGGGCGACGGTGGACCCGGTCCCGAGGCCGAGGCGCATCCCCGAGGCGACGCTCGCGGCCGCCTTTCGCCCCGCCTCGCTCTTCAGCTCTTCAACCGAGGATCGGACCAAGGATTCGCGGAGGGTTCGGGGATCGGGTTCCTTGCCACGACGGCAAATCTACCCGGTCGCGGGCCGGGTCACCAGTTGGCCGTTTTGTTGCGGGACGGAATTCGCCATCTTCCCAACCGACCCTCCACGGCGCGCTCTCCGGGCATTCACCGTAGTACGCGCCATCCCGCCGCAAACTCCACGAAGCACCCAGAACCATGATCATAGTCGCCAGGAAGGGCATCACCCCGGACGAGCTCGACCATATCCGGGAACGAGTCGAAGCGCTCGGGCTGCGCACACACATCTCGATCGGCGAGACGCGCACGATCGTCGGCTGCATCGGCGACGAGGCGCGCCTCAGCCACGTGTCACTGATGTCGATCCCGGGTGTCGATTCCGTGCACCCCGTCATGCGCCCCTACAAGCTCGCCGCGCGGGACTTCGCCGCCGACAGGACCAGTCGCGTGCAGGTCGGCGACCGCACCTTCGGGGGCAGTGCGTGCCTAGTCGCCGCGGGCCCCTGCTCGGTCGAAAACGAGGGGATGATGAAGGCGACGGGGCATGCGGTGGTGAAGGAGGGCGCCGCTCTGCTGCGCGGTGGCGCCTTCAAGCCAAGAACGTCTCCCTACTCCTTCGATGGCCTCAAGGAGGAAGGGTTGCGCATTCTGGCCCGGGTACGCGACGAAACAGGGCTTCCCGTGGTGACCGAGGTTCTCGACCCGAGGGACGCCGAACTCATCGCCGGCTACGTCGACATGCTGCAGATCGGGACGCGGAACATGCAGAACTTCTCCCTGCTGCGCGAAGTCGGGCAGCTGCAGCGGCCCGTACTCCTCAAGCGGGGCATGTCCGCGACGCTCAAGGACCTGCTCCTCGCCGCCGAATACGTGATGAGCAAGGGCAACATGCAGGTCGTCCTGTGCGAGCGGGGCATCCGCACCTTCGGCGCGGAGACGCGCAACACCTTCGACCTCGCCGCGATCCCCTGGCTCAAGATGGAGACGCACCTGCCCGTCATCGCGGATCCCTCCCACGCTGGCGGGCGGCGCGACCTGGTGGCTCCGTTGAGCTTCGCGGCGGTGGCCGCCGGTGCCGACGGCCTCATCGTCGAAGTCCACCCCGATCCCGAGACCGCGGTGTCGGACGGCGACCAGTCGCTCACCTTCGGCGGCTTCGCCGGGCTGATGCGTGACCTGAAGGTGTTCGCGGAAGCGGCCGGCCGGACGCTGTAGGCACGCCCCTCCCGGATCAGGCGGTGGCGCTCGCGCTGGACAGCGCCCTCGCGAGTGCGTCGAGCTGGGCCTGGACCGCGCCTGCGGACGTGCCGCCGCGCACGGCACGCGATTCCACCGAGGCGGCGGGGTCGAAGATCCGGTAGACGTCCTCGCCGAAGCCCGGGTGCACGGACCGCATCTCATCCAGCGTCAGGGCGCTCAGTTCCCTGCCGGACTCCTCGGCCATGCGCACCAGCGCTCCCGCGATATGGTGGCTCTTGCGGAAGGGCACGCCGCGCCTCACGAGGTGATCGGCCAGATCCGTGGCCAGCATCTCGGCGCGGAGAGCCTCCCGGATGCGGGGGCGCACCACGGCCATGCCGCGTACCGCGCCCGTGATGGCGGGCACGACGAGCCTCAGCGTGTCCACCGAATCGAAGACGGCTTCCTTGTCCTCCTGCAGGTCGCGGTTGTAGCCCGTCGGCAGCCCCTTCAGCACGGTGAGCATCGCCGTCAGGTTCCCGACCAGGCGTCCCGACTTGCCCCGGGTGAGTTCCGCGACGTCGGGGTTGCGCTTCTGCGGCATCAGAGAGGAACCCGTGGTGAACCCGTCGCCCAACCGCACGAAGCCGAACTCGGTGGTCGAGAACAGGACCAGGTCCTCGGCGAGCTGGGAGAGGTGCACGCCCGCCATCGCCGCGCAGAAGGCGAGCCTGGCGGCCCAGTCACGGTCGGACACACCGTCCATGGAGTTCTCGGAGACGCGGCTGAACCCGAGGTCGGCGGCGAGCTGCGTCCGGTCGATGGCGAAGGGGCAGCCGGCGATCGCTCCCGAGCCCAGGGGCAGCACGTCGCACTCGCGGTACACGAAGCGCAGCTGCTCGATGTCGCGCACCAGCGGCCATGCGCGCGAAAGCAGCCAGTGCCCGACCGGCACCGGCTGGGCCTGCTGGAGATGCGTGTACCCGGGCATCACGACGCCGGCACACTCCCGCGCCCTGGCAGCCAGGGCCTCGACGAGCGCGGCCAGGTGGCCGCACAGCCCGTCAATCGCCTCCTTGCCCCAGAGCCGGAAGTCGGTCGCGACCTGGTCGTTGCGCGAGCGTCCCGAGTGCAGCTTGCCGCCCACGGGCCCGATCCGCTCGGTAAGAAGGCGCTCCACCACGGTGTGGATGTCCTCGTCCGCGAACGCCGCAGGACCGGGCTGCTCCTCCAGGAGGGCGCCCACCTCGGTCAGTCCCCGGTCGATGTCGTTCGCCTCGGCCTCCGACAGGATTCCCGCCCTGGCAAGCCCTCGCGCCCACGCGCGGCTGCCCCGGATATCGTGCCGCCAGAGCCGCCAGTCGACGTCGAGAGAACGGTTCAGCGCCTCCATTTCGCCCGAGAGGCCCTCGTGGAAGCGTCCGCCCCACAGCGAGTGACCCGATCCGCCTTCAGCAGATCGCATGTCGTTTTTCCAATCGGTTTGCGTCAGTCGGTGTTCGTGGCGGAGAAGGCCATTGCGGCAGGCTTGTGACTCGGGGGAGTCACCTTCGAAGAACGATCAGCCATTTGCCGCTGCACCGCCAGCGCCCGCTGCGGAAGACTGAACAGCTTGACGAAGCCCGACGAATCCGAGTGCGCGTAGCCCTCGCTGGCGCTGAAGGACGCGAGGTCGAGGTCATACAGCGACTCGGGGGCTTTCCGGGACATCACCGAGACATGCCCCTTGAAGAGGCGCAGCCGCACGGTGCCGCTGACGTGCTTCATCATGCTGTCGACCATCGCGTCCAGGGCCTCCCGCTCCGGGGTCCACCACCGTCCCTCGTAGACCAGGTCGGCGTACCGCGGCGCCAGCTCGTCCTTCAGTCCGAGGCAGCGCCGGGACAGCACCAGCTGTTCCAGCTCCTGCAGCGCGGTAAGCAGGATCGCTCCTCCCGGAGTCTCGTAAACGCCCCGGGACTTGATCCCGACCACCCGGTCCTCGATGACGTCGGCGCGTCCCACGCCGTGCGTGGACCCCACCTCGTTGAGCTCCTTTAGCAGCGCCATCGGCGAGAGCGCCCTTCCGTCGATCGCGACCGGCACCCCGGCCTCGAAGCCCAGTTCCACCTCGTGGGGGGTGTCCGGCGCATCCATCGGGTCGGCCGTCCAGACGAAGACGTCGCGGCCGGGGGCGTTGGCGGGATCCTCGAGGGGACCTCCCTCGTGGCTGATGTGCCAGAGATTCTCGTCCCGCGAATAGAGCTTCTCCTGGTCGATGCCGTCGAGGCAGATGCCGCGTTGGCGTGCGTAGGCCAGGGCATCTTCACGGGAGTCGATGTCCCACTCGCGCCAAGGCGCGACCACCTTCAGGTCGGGCGCGAGGGCCGCGAACGAGACCTCGAAACGGAGCTGGTCGTTGCCCTTCCCCGTGCAGCCGTGCGCGAGCGCGTCGGCACCGGTCCGGCGGGCGACCTCCACCATCCTGCGCGAAATCAGCGGGCGCGCCATCGCCGTGCCCAGCAGGTACTTGCGGCTGTACACCGCGCCCGCCCGCAGGACGGGGAAGGCGTAGTCCGTGACGAACTCTTCCTTCAGATCCTCGCCGAAGAAGGCCGACGCCCCGGTCGCGAAGGCCTTGGCGGCCAGCTTGTCCACCCCGCCGCGCTGGCCCACGTCGGCCGCCATGCAGATGACGTCGGCGCCGTAGTTCTCGCGAAGCCACGATACGATGACGGAGGTGTCGAGGCCCCCGGAGTATCCGAGTACGATCTTCATGATTCCGTCTCCCTGCCTGATTGCGGCCGGTCCGCGCCCGTCGGCGGAAAAGGCGGCGGGCCGGAACGCGCGGTCCGTACGTCTCCCGCCAAGGCCGTACCTGACAACCGCTTCTGGTGCGTCCCGATCCCGCCGACCGCTCTCGGTCACTGAACCGTGCAACTTCTTGTATTTGGTAAGGAAAAATACAGCTATTCTGAAATAATATGCATTTTGGCTCTCTGAGGCAAGCCTCGACCTTCTGGGGGGCAAGTCGCGCGCCACGTGGAGAAGCCGCAGCGCAG
>VXMI01000057.1 GCA_009841165.1 Gemmatimonadota bacterium
CGGCCAGCGTGCGCTTGCTCCCGCCCTCGCCGAACGCGAACATCAGCCCGCCCACCACGATCGCGATCAGCGACAGCCCTCGCGCGATCGGTCCCGTGAACTGCGTCTGAAGCTCCTCGATCGCCTCGACCCACGGGCTCGTGCCCTGCGCGAGCAGCACGCCGGGCGTCAGCACCAGCGCCAGTAGCGCGGCCCATCCGGCCGCTCTCAGCGTTCTCGACAACGTTCTCATGCTCTCTCCTCCTTGGAGTTCAGTTGCGCGTGGTGGCCGGGGCGGCCGCGCGGCGCCGCTCGATCCGCTCTCGGATCCATTCCTCGACCTCCGACTCGACCCAGCGCACCACGCGGTCGCTCAGCCGGACCGGCGGCGGGAAGCGGCCGGCGGCCGACCATTCGTAGATCGTGCTCCGCGACAGGCCCGTCCGGGCCTCGACGGCCGATATCCGCAGGAAGCGGGTCCGCAGCCTCGTGCTCTTGTCTCTCAGTCGTTCGCTCATCGCTCTGCTCCGCTTCGTCGTCCTCGCCCGCGTCGCGGGCTTCGATCTGCCCGGCTTGCCCGGCGGAGCCCTGGCGCCGCCCGAGTCCAGCTTGTAGCCAGCGATAAACGCCAGGACGCGGTCCGCCGTCCTGAGCGACGGCGAGCGTCCTCGCTCGATCTGGCGCATCAGATTCGGGTCGCCCACCGCCTTCATGCCGAGCGTTGTCGGCCCAAGGCCCGTGGTGCCCAGAAACGCGCTTACTCGTGTGTTGAATTGCTCCTCCAGGGTCACCATGACTGCGGTTCCAACCGTATCAAGGCCCTCAACGGTGGAGAGCCATTTTCGAGTAAGTCAACTCTTAGGAAATCTCCTAAGTGTCTGTCCTGCACGATGTTGTCCGAGGTGTCCGAGGTGTCCGGGAGGTCGCCGCCAGTGGAGTGGCGGCGCGCCCCCGCCGGGGCGGAGGTCCAAATCCCGGCTGTTGCGAAGCGAGGCTTGGCGAGGGGTCGTCGTGGAGGGACGAGACACGCAGGTAAGGCCAGCCACGCGTGCATCGGTGGCGCACAGCCTCGTACGAGGTCAGGGGGCGTTGCCGAGGCACCCAAGAGACCGGGGGAAGTGCCGGTGGGAAGGGGTTCGACCGGAAGAGCGAGCCTGTGCGGGCCGGTGGCCCGTGGGAGGACGAGGTCTATGCGGGCCGGTCGGTAGCTGGCGCGGAGAGGGAGCGCGTCAGGAAGGGCGCGGAGCCCGAGGGGCTGTACGTGGGCGCAGGATCGCGGGTCGCGGAGGCCCTTATGGAGGGCCTGGACGCGCCCGTCCGGGCGGGGTGCGTGGGCAGCCCGGGTATCCCGGGCACGGGTCCCCCGGCGCGCTCGTAGCGGTTCGAGCGCGCCGGGGGACCACCAGTTCCGGCTCCGGTCAGTGCGTGAGCACCGCCCGGTATTCGTCAGCGTCCCTGAGCCCGTAGTCCTCGTCCGTGACCTGCAGGACGCGGACCCGGTAGAGCGGGAGCTGGTTGCGATCCGGCACCCGGAACTGCATGAGGGGACCCGCTGCGAGCGAGCCCGCCACGATGACCTGATGCTGCCCGGACTCCCTGGACTCGTACAACTCCAGACCGGCGGCTTGGATGGCTTCGATCGCTGGACCTTCGAGTTCCAGCAGTACGCCCCTGTCGCGGTTGCCGGCGGGCGCAGCAAGCTCCACGGTCAGGAAGCCTGGATCCAGCTCGGTGGCGGCTGGGGCGACCGGTCCCTCCGAGGCGTCCGTGCACGACCAAGTCATGATCACGGCGAGCAGCACGCCGACCGCGTAGCTCGCCATGCTCCCTCGGCGGCGCCCACGGCGCACCGGTGCGTCTCGGCGAGGCTCGGGAGCCTGCCCGCGCCTACGGCCTGAGGTCCCCCGGCCTCGGACGGCAGCGAGCAGCGCGGCGGCACCCACCGGCCCGGCATCGGCGGAGGTTGGGCCACAGCGCGCCTCGCCTCGCTGGCAGCGCTCGATCCAGGAGAGTACGTCCCCGAGGTCGTACCTGCCGTTCCCGTTGCCCAGACGGTCCAGCGCGGCCTGCCGGGCCTCGCTGAGCACCCGCTCACCGAACAGGGCCGCGGCGGCCTCGTCCGGGCTCAACCCGCCCGCTACGGCCAGCGCCTCGTCCTTGGGGGCCAACGAGTCGACCGCCACATCGCCGTTGGCGTCACCCGCGCTCGGCCCGTCGATAGTCGCCGAGGGCGAGTTCGACAGCGGCCGACCGTCCGGCGTGCAGATCGCACCCGACGCGCTGCAGTCGGTCGTTGCCGCCAGCGTCACGGTCACGGTGTCGGACGAACGCGGCCGAACCGTGATCGTCCAGCGCTGGTTCTGCCCCTGTGCCACGCGCTTCGCGCCCGTCACCCGCCCGTTCGTCGCACTAAGCGCTTCGTCCTTGAGCTTCTTGTAGGGCAGCTTCCCCGGGAAGTTCTCGCTGAACCGAAGCTCGAAGCTGAACTCCTTGCCCTTGCCGCCGTGCGCGGTCGGCACGTCGTGAAACGCGGCGGTCAGCGGGGTTCGGTTCGATGGTCCCACCACCGTCGCCGAGGGCGAATTCGACAACGGCCGCCCGTCCGGCGTGCAGATCGCACCCGTCGCGCCGCAGTCGGTCGTTGCCGCCAGCGTCACGATCACGTCCTCGGACGAGTGTGGCCGCACCGTGATGGTCCAGCGCTGGTTCTGTCCCTGTGCCGCGCGCTTCGCGCCCGTCACCCGCCCGTTCGTCGCACTAAGGGCCTCGTCCCTGAGCTTCTTGTAAGGCAGCTTCCCCGGAAAGTTCTCGCTGAACCGGAGTTCGAAGCTGAACTCCTTGCCCTTGCCGCCGTGCCACGCGGGCACCTCGTGGAACGCCGCCGTCAGCGGCGCCCTCTCCTCCAAGGTGGTCACAGACACGGGTTCCGAGTACGTCGGTACAGTGTTAAACCCGAACCGGATGCGGAAGCTATAGGCGGTCTCGGGGCTCAGTCCGGTAACTGTGTGCGCCACCGCGTCACCGCCAAGCTTTGCCACCGGTCTCCACCAGGCCCCACTAAGACCCGCCTCCTCCTGTTCCACTGCGATGTAGAGCTCATCCGCTATCTGCGTTGCCCACTCGGGCAGTTCGGCGGGCAGCGTCCACGCCAGGTCGACCGTCGTCTGCGTCGCATTCGAGGCCGTCAAGCCGGTGGCGGGTTTCAGATCCTCCTGATCACTCGTCCACGACACGACCTCGGAATCCGCGTCGCCGAAGTTGGTGACGAGCCGGACGCGGTAGTAGTGGGTAGTGCCCCCGTGGCGCACATCCCGAGGAGTCCGGATCACGTCCCCCGGCTGCGGCTGCCAGTGGCCCACAGCGAGGCGCTGCGTTCGGCGCAAGTCCGGGACCGCCGTGACGCCGGGCTTTGTCCGCGCAGAATAATACTCCACGGCAGTCACACGCACGCCCGGCACGCCCGCGCCCGCGGGCTGGGCGGGATACGTCCAGGACAGCTCGACCGTCTTCCCGCCCTTGAACAAAACCGAGAGGTCCGTGGCGGGATTCGGACCGATGGTCACCGGCGCGCCGGAGAACTTTGGCACCAAGGTGCCGTCGGTGTAGCGCAGGGGCTCGTGTAGCCCGTTCGGGTACCCCGGAGAGGGAGGGGTGTTGGGGACCTTGTCCGGGTCGTAGCTCACCGTGACCGTCTGCCCCGGTTCCGCGCCCATGCCGAGTTCGAGTGTGGCCGTCCGGTTGTCCATGGTCATCGCACTCGGCTGCACGCTGCCGCTGTTCGAGATCCCGTCAACCGTGAACCCCTCTACTAGCAGTGAGGTGGTTCCTATCACCACCGGCTTGTCGAATGCGAGGGTCAGCTTCGTCCCAAGCAGCCACGCGGACTGCACCGGCTGGGACGCGGCGTCCTGTGCCGCAGCAGTCCCAGTGCCCGCCAGCAGGGCGAGGGCCAGGGCGACTGTCGCCCGCCACGGACGTGCGAGGCGCGCCAATCCGTCCGGCGTAGTCCTTTGATCGATCAGGTTCATCATCGTGTACCCCTCCTGTTTTGGAGTTTGGCGCGCGATAACTGCCTTTATCGCGCGTGAACTCCGGAGGAATCCGCCGACGGACTGGAGGGCACTGAATGCCAGATTCGAGGACCTGGGACCGTTCCTCATCGGACTCATGGGCGGGGAGCGACTCGGATGGAGAGGGAGGGGAGCGATTGGACTCGTTCCTCGCGTCGGTGAGCGGTGCGTTCACCCGCAATACAGAGCGCGCGCTGAGGGCCGACCTTCGGATCTTCGTGTCCTGGTGCCGGCAACATCGGCTCGACTCCATGCCGGCCCGCACCGCTACCGTGGCCGCGTTCATCGATGAGATGGAGCGGGAAAAGGCTCCGGCCACGGTGCGCCGCTACGTGTCCAGCATCGCCACCTTCCACAGGGTGCTCCGGGCCCCCAATCCGGTCGACAGCGCCGCCGTCCGGCTCGCGCTGCAGCGGATGTACCGGATCCGGGGACGTCGCCAAGCCCAAGTGCAGGGACTGACCTGGAATCTGCGGAACCGGCTTCTGGAGGCGGCGGGCAGCCGACTGATCGACATCCGAAACCGAGCGCTCGTAGGCGTAGCCTACGACACGCTACTGCGCCGATCGGAACTGGTATCGCTGAGAGTGTCCGACTTGACGGAAGAAGTCGACGGCTCCGCCACCCTGCTCGTCCGGAAAAGCAAAACCGACGCGGAGGGAACGGGCGCGGTGCTCTATCTGGCCCGCGACACCGTGTTGCTCGTCAGGGATTGGCTCGACCGCAGCGGAGTCGCCGGAGGGCGGCTGCTACGGTCGGTGCGCAAGGACGGCACGGTGGGGGAACGGCTCCCTCCGAGCCAGGTGCCCCGCATCTACAAGGCAATGGCGCTGCTCGCCGGGTTTCCCGCCGATACCGTGGCCGCTCTGGCGGCGCACAGCACGCGCGTGGGGCCGGTGCAGGACATGATCGCCTGCGGAATCGAGTTGCCGGCGATCCTCCAGGCCGGGCGCTGGCGAAGCGCGCGGATGGTCCAGCGCTACGGTGAGCGATTGCTGGCGCGGCGCAGCGGCGCGGCGCAATTGGCCGCTATGCAGCAGCGCTGAAAAGATCGGCTTGTCGTCGCGGTGCCTGGGGAACCTCCGGTCAACGGCCGGCATGATCGCTGCTCCCTAATCGTTCTCTGCGGCTGCTGTGAGGCGAGATTACCGTCGCGTATTTCTTGACGGCGTGACATGGTCGCGATACAATGCCTCGTGTGTTCGATAGAAACAGCGTTTCACGCGCGATAAAGGCAGTTATCGCGCGCAAAACCGATCGAAGAACCGCTGAGGACATCGCCCATTTCGGGCTCCCACTCCTTCAGCTTGCCGGGCTGGCTCACACTCGCGCAAGGAGCATGCCCGTCGCAGTGGCAGCACTCGCACCAGACGCGCGCAGGACGAAGCGGTCGCCGGTCTTCTGACTGGTCGAGTTGGGTCGTCTCCGCGGACTACCTGCTGCCGGTTCCCAGGCTCGTGTCGAGCTACTCTTGCCTGTACAGCGTGCGGTCGTCGGGAGGCCCGATGAGGACATGAGCGCGGCCATCGGACGCCCGGCGACGGTCACCTCCGACTGGTGGGAAGGAACGCTGGTACCGGTGTTTCCAGAGCGGATCTGGCGAGAGCGGGTCACGGAGTTCGAGGACCGGTCCGTTTGTTGTCCGAACGACGCAGCAGATAGCTCGGTCAGGTCACTCTAAGTATCTTCGAGGCTCCGACGACGCGGCGCATGTTCGTTAGAAGCGAAGCGTCCGCAAGCTCCGACGTTACGATATGTACTCCGATCATTCGCAGCTTTGGCCCCCACCGGACGACGCCGTGCTTTGGCGGTACATGGATTTCACGAGATTCGTGTCACTGCTCGACACAGGTGCGTTGTTCTTTTGTCGTCCGGACTTGCTTGGCGATCCGTTCGAAGGATCCTTATCGCCAGCAACACCGCCTCTCCTCGCTGCGGACCCCGAAGCGGGATCGTTCACGCTGCGTGAGGTCGACATTCGGAAGTTTGTTGGCCAGGCGCGCGTGAACTGCTGGCACATGAGCGAATTCGAGTCCGAGGCGATGTGGCGGCTGTACGCTCAAGAACGGAAGGGCATCGCGATCAAAACGGTCTTCGCTCGTTTCAAGGAAGCCTTCGTCGGCGACGAGACCATCACGGCATCGATGGTTCGCTATCTGGACTACGAAACCGAGGGCTTTCCCTTCTCAAACCTAATGATTCCGCTGTTCCACAAGAGGGTCAGTTTTCAGCACGAACAGGAGGTCCGCGCTCTGTTTGTTCCGCACTTATCGGAAGATGGGCCGGACGAGACAGCCGGCTGCTACTGTGAGGTCGATCTACCGAAGCTCGTCGAGGAGATCGTTGTCGCACCGTTCGCGGAGGACTGGTTCGCCGACCTCGTGCGTTCCCTTTCAGAGCGATACGGGATCGGCGACCGGGTTCGACCGTCCACGTTGTCGAAGGTCCCCACGTTCACGGCCCGCTTCCTGATGGGTCACGGTGGCGACCGCCTGTGGCGCGACGAGAAGCCCCTCCCCACGGTAGGGAAACTCGATGGAGGTCCATGACGACCCCCAGGGAGTTCACTCCTCTATGAGTCCGGTAGCGGTGTGTTCATGTTATCGGGCGCCCTTGGTCGCCCCTACGTTTCCCCCAACGCACCGGATCCGTTTCGGAGGCTCAAGCGGATTGGCTACAGTGATCAGGTAGGCTGCGAATCGGCGGTGCCGGGATCCTAGGATCCAGACCGGACGTGCTAATGAGTCTTACGCCATCAGAGGCTCTCGTAGCAGAGCTCTGCCGTGGGTCCTTTCTGACGCTCTGGAGTGAGCCCAACCCGGTCGCGAAGCCAGGTAAGGAGCTTTGCGACCTGCTTGTGGTGTGCAGCCCAGATGTGTGGTGATCTTCTCCGTAAAGGAAGTCGGGCTCACGGAGTCGGAAGATCCGCGTGTCGGCTGGGAGCGGTGGCGTAGGCGAGCGATCGAGGCATCTGTGAAGCAGATCTACGGAGCTGAGCGATGGCTGCGGAAGGCTGAGCGAGTGATTCGCAACGATGGCTCTACGGGCCTAGCAATCCCACAGCCGGAGGAGCTACGCATCCACCGCATCGCGGTTGCTTTGGGTGGCCGCGGAGAAGTTCCGTATCAACAGGGGGATTTCGGCAAAGGCCTCGTTCACGTCCTCGACGAGGATGCACTCCGGACCGTTCTCGGTGAACTCGACACGATTACCGACTTCGTGAACTACTTGGCCACCAAAGAAGCACTCCTTCGGTCTGGCACCCTTCCCCTAATGGAGGGTCAAGAGGAAGACCTATTGGCCTTCTACATCCATCAGGGCCGACGCTTTCCGGAGGAGCCCGACCTCATTGTAGTTGGTGACGGACTATGGCAGGGCCTGACTGCCAAGCCAGAGTGGCGTGCTCGAAAGTGGGCTGATCGGGAAAGCTATGTGTGGGACGGTCTAATCGAAACGCTGTTTGAGCTGAACCACGCACCGGGAGTACCCCCGGTTGAAGCCCTCGATGCGATGGACGGAGCCCTGGGCGTCATGGCACGGGAGGGCCGCTTCGAGCGCAGAGTCCTGGCCCAAGGCTTTAACGAATTCATGAGGGATGCAGCTGAGGAGCGAACCCGCGCACGAGTAATGTCGTCCCCGTCAGGAGTGAGGTACGTTTTTCTTGCTTCCGCGCGTGACGAGGACCGAGACCAGCGTCGTCAAGAGTTGGTGCTTCGAACCTTTGTGGCTCGCGGCCTCTGGTCATGGGACGGACACACGGTAGTTGGCCTGGCGACGGAGCGGTACAAGCCCAAAGCTGGGTTTTCGATTGACGCGGTCCGTTTGTCCAAGAGCGAGTGGACCGAGGAAGATGAAGCCGCCTTGAAGGGTATTCAAAGCGACCTCGGGTACTTTGCTAAGCCTGAGGTTTCTCGGGCGACCGGGGACGAATTCCCCACCGGACCACAGGTGCTTAAGGCGAAAGTCGGTCGCAACACCCTTTGTCCATGCGGCTCGGGCGAAAAATTCAAGAAATGCCACGGACGTGAGCGCGGTTGAGACATACAGCACTAGTTGTCCGGGTCGCGCGGGGTGCGTGCGGATGTCATCTTAGACGCGCAGCGGAAGGCCGAGTCGCTGGAGTGGCGCTTTGTCCCGGGGGCGTGATATGCATCAGAGAGGTAGTGAATGAGTGAGGCGTTCGCACGGCACGAAGAGCTCGTTGTCGATGTCGCGGTCATCCTGGAGACGCAGGGCTTCGAGGTCGCGCTTGAGGCCGATGTCGCCGGCCTTCGGGTGGACCTACTGGCGACGAAGGGACGAGGAAGGGGGCGGACTCGCATCTTGGTCGAGTGCAAGGCGCTTTCGAAGCTCGTTGGACTACGCACCGCGCGGTCCTTCGCGACGACGGTCCAGTTTCTTCGTGAGACGAAGCACGTAAAGGCAGGTTGGCTTGTCGCCCTCGAGGGTTTTACACCCAGGGCTCGTGAGGTGGCTGAGCGCTTCGGCATCAAGGTCAGTACGCTGTCTGAGCTTAGGAATGAGTATTCGATTGAGCCCGAGGAACTACGCTCCGGGCTCGAAAAGCTGAGGAGTGTGCACTATCCGGCGGCGCGCACTAAGAAACGCGTGTTCGTCGTCATGCCGTTCACGCCGGAAATGGATGATGTTTTCCTGCTCGGCATTAGATGGGTGGTTAACCAACTAGGAATCGTGGCCGAACGGGCAGATGATCTCCAGCACAACGGTGAGATCATTGGCGTGATCCAGAGGGCCATCCGCGAGTACGACGGAGTGATTGGTGATACTACGGGTGCCAATCCGAACGTCTGCTACGAGGTCGGATTTGCTCATGCACTGGAACGGCCGACGGTCCTGCTCTGCCGGAAGGGAGAATCGTTGCCGTTCGATCTCCAGGGCGTGAACCACCTCATGTATCGGAACGTCGTTCATTTGCGGGAAAGGCTGCCGAAGCAGTTGAAGGCAGCTCTTGGCCTGTAGCGCTGCGGTAGCTTCGCCCAGATCGTGAAGCAACTCAACTGTACGGCATCTGCTGCGCTGACGCTGGGTCGGTCATCGGAGATGGGCCGCGGACATGACCTACTCAGTAACCGACCGAGAAGCCAACTGCCGTGGCTAACCGAGGGGCCGGTCCGCGAGCCGTTCGATCAATCAGTACGCCGCGGTCATCACGGCGTTGACCGAACAGGCTGCCGTTCTCCGGCGGCTTTGACGAATCGCGGAAGCCGACGCCACAGACCGTCTCGGACCGGACAGCCTCTCGGCGGTGGAGGGCACGGCTCCTTCACTCCGTCCCACCGGTAACCCCTAAGGCATCGTAACGGTCCCACCCAAATGTCTGCCATTTGACCCGATCTGTTCGCCAATTGAGCAGGACAGACCCGATTTTCGGACGCGGACGTGGTGGCCCTTGTCGGCACGGACCTGTCGAGCGCGAGCGCATCGATGAGATAAGGGAACATCCTCCAACCCTACCGCCATCCGCGACTCCGGCTTGAGTCGCTTGGCGGGCGGTGTCGCGCGAGCGTTGCCCGGCGGCCAACCGTGGTCGCCAGCCTGGCTCTCGACCGGAGTGTCGCCCTGAGGCGGGCTTGCACGAGTCCGACGTATAAGATTGGCGGGCTTCTCACCCAAGATACCGCAGATCGGCTCGGATACCACGATGAGCGGGCTGACGGTAGCCACTCTTCGAAGGGCGTGGAGTCGATGGAGCGAGTGGATGCTGCTCGGGCGCGTCATGGGCCAAGAGAAGCTGCTCGCCTGTGCAGCGTGCGGTCACGACGGCATCAGCAATCCTCATCGTCGAAGTCCGAGTTGCTAGAGGCCACCTTCGGGCCGTTTCCGAGCACGTAGCTGAACCGGAAGCGCTGATTCGCGTGGTTCAGGAGTCGCCGGAGCACTTCAGCGTCATCGGCTCCCCTAGCTCCGGCGAGTACGGCGCGCTGGGCGTTGTGAAACAGCGAAGGGTCAGAATGCAACCCCCGGCCCGGGTGAGCGCGGCTCGAGCGTCATGCGAAGACCGTAGCGCGGGCGAAGGGTAATCCCGCCTTGCGCTTCAAGCCGGTGTCCGGGCGCCATACGCAGGCGATAGGCGCGGGCGATGGTGGCAAGCACCATGCACGCCTCCATCATGGCAAAGCCCCTACCGATACAGATGCGCGGCCCGCCGCCGAAGGGCAAATACGCGAAACGATGACGTGCTTTGACCCGATCAGGTGTGAACCGCTCGGGATCGAAGCGTAGCGGATCCTCCCACAGCCTCGGATTGCGGTGGGTGAGGTAGGGACTGATCGTCACCACGCTGCCGGCACGAATGGCGTGCCCCCCGACCTCGTCGTCCGCGACCGCCACGCGATTGAAAGCGTGGCCCGGCGGAAACAACCGCATCGCCTCCTGGATGACCATTCGGGTATAGGGCAGCGCTTGGACGTCAGCGAACGTCGTCTCCCCTTCGCCCAGCACACGGTCCACCTCGTCGTGCAGCGCGCGTTCGATGCCGGGATGTCGCGACAGCAGGTACAGCGTCCACGTCAGGGCCAGCGCCGTCGTCTCATGTCCGGCGGAGAAGAACGTGAGGACCTCGTTGCGGAGCTGCCGGTCCGTCATCCCCTCGCCGGTCTCGTCGTCGCGCGCGGCGAGGAGCAAACCCAACAGATCTTCAGGACCGTGCTGGGTGGCGCGTCGTGAAGCAATGATGCCGTAGACCATCCGGTCGAGCCGAGCCAGCGCTGAGCGGGTGCGGTGCGAGCGCCATCGTGGGATCCATGCCGGGAGGCCGAGAAGGTCAAGCGGATTCGGCGTGCCCAGGGACGCAAGGAGTGTCGTCATCGCCCGCCCCAGCTCATCTATCGAGTTGGCAATCTGGCTGGAGAACAGCGCCTCGGCGACGATCTCCATCGTGAGCGACATCATTTCGTGGGCGATGTCGAGGCGTTCTCCCCTCTCACACGGCGTGCGCCAGCGTTCGATGCGCTGCCGCGCGCGACGCACCATCACATGGGCTGCCTGCGCTAGGTGCTGGTGATGGAAGGCGGGGGCCATGATGCGGCGCTGGCGGCGCCAGAAGTCGCCCTCGCTGATCACCAGGTTGTTGCCCAGAGCCCACTCAAGAATCTGGCGGGCAAGGTGTCCCTTGACATAGTTCTGGCGGTTGGTGACGAGGATGTGCTCGATGAAATCGGGTTCATTGAGGAGAACGAAGTTGTGAAAAAGAAGCCGTACTTCGCTGAAGTCGGCGACGAAAGAGTCGCGGGTGTACACGGACAGTTGGTTGTCGCGCAGCAAACGGAGGAACTGGATCAGATTGACTCTCTCAGCCAGCGGTTCGGGTACAACGCCTGGTTCGTAGGCGACTGCGGGGTGAACTGCCGTCATCGTCGCGTCAACTCCATCTGGACGGCTGGAGCCTCCAGAAGCAGCGTGTTGCCCCGCTTCCTCGGGACGAGCCGAATGAGTC
Organism: Gemmatimonadota bacterium; assembly: GCA_009841165.1. Lineage (GTDB taxonomy): Bacteria > Gemmatimonadota > Gemmatimonadetes > Longimicrobiales > Gaopeijiaceae > Bin94. Next base: position 11,506 of record VXMI01000057.1, read on the forward strand.
TTCTCATTGTAATTTAGTCGGGAACCAGGATCACGTCAGGCAGCCGACCGGCGAACCGCAACGCGACGCGGTGCCGACCACGAGGGTCTTCCGCTGCCGCCCTCTGGCCGCTCAGGCGACACTTCGGCGGGTGATGGCTTGGCGCAGACCTTCCAGCAGACCCTCCAGGTGCGCCATGCGCTCCCGGAGTTCCCCGATCGGGGTGTCCACATGTCTACGGAGGTCAGCAACCTCACCGCGCAATTCCTTCAAATCCTGACGTGTGGCGCGAGTCTGGACCAGGATGAGACTCCCCAGGGGAATGAGGATGGAGGCGATGAGGGTCAGGAGTTGTTCGTTGGTCATTATCCTGGCCGACATGTCGCAGGGCGCCCCGCAGCAGGATCTCGGTGTATGCTGCCAAGGAGTGCGTCACTTTGCCTAGGTCCTCCCCCTTGGCACCGGGCGCGAGTCGACGCGCCGCGGAACAATCCACACTCCACTCAGCCTTGGCTTGGCTGCGGTACACGGCGTCACCGTAGCTCTCGATCTCTGTGAGGAATGCTGCAACCGTGGAGACTGTCGTCATTTGCTTCCTGTCCTCGGGTGCCCCAACCGACTCACGCCCGAGATTCTGTTGGGCCGCGAAGCCACTTCTCTGTCGGCCTCATCCAGAGCTTGGCGCTGGCATCGAACCGACATTCGGGGAACATCAGCAGCACGGGTCGCTACGCGTCCCACTGTCGCGATCCCGACCACAGGCGGTAGACGGGGCAGCCACTCCCGGGAAAACGATCAGACACGTCGTCGTCGACCATGCGGAAGCGAGCATTCTGTACGAGTCGAGATCGGTTTCGGGGAGGTTCCGAAACACTCAGGTCGGATTCGGCCTGTGTGCTCCAATCGACGGCCCCACCGCCTTGAGGGTGTCGACGAGTGCGTCGATATGGCGCTCGCTCGTTCGCCCGTTGGTGATGCAGGCTCGCAGCACTGTTCTGCCCTCGAAGACTGCGGTTGACACCCAGAACCGGCCGTCCCTGTGAACGGCATCGACGTAGCTCTGAACGGCCTCATGGCCCTCGGGCGGCACGAGACACGCGACCGCCATGGGGGAGTCGTTCGCGAGCGACCAACCGTCGCGCTGCAACCGCCGCGCGAGTCTGTCCGCCAGTCGAATGGCGCGCTCGACGTGGCCGGCGTATCCCGTCCAACCCGCTGCCGCGAGTGCAAGGAACAGTCGCAGGCCGACGAACCGGCGCGACCACTGGCTCGAGTTGACGAAGAAGTCCTTGGCCGTGTCGCTCCTGGGCATGTAGCTGGCGTTCACCCGGAAGACCTGAGCGGCCACATCCGGTCTGGAGGTCAGGAACATGCCGGCTCCCATGGTCGTTGCAAACCACTTGTGGGCGTCGATCGTGATCGAGTCCGCTCGCTCGATGCCCTTGAGAGCACCGCCGGTATCGCTGGCAATCAGCGCACCACCCCATGCCGCGTCGACGTGGAACCACATGCCGTGCTCGCTGGCCAGTTCGCCGCAGCGGGTCAACGGATCGACCATGCCCGCGTTGGTGGTGCCCGCCGTCGCCGCGATCATCACAGGCATGCGGCCGCTGGAGATGTCAGTTGCAATCGCTTCGGCCAAAGCATCGGGGTCCATGCGTCCTCGCCCGTCGGTCTGGATCAGCCGGACCGCGTTGCGCCCGATGCCCCCGGCGTGAGCGATCTTCAGCCAAGCCAAATGGCTCTCCTCCGACACATAGACGTGGGGCGGACGGGCAAATGCACACACGCCGTCATCACCATACGCCGGACATGCAGCCTGAAGAGCGCAGAGCATTGCCGTGAGGTTCGCCTCCGATCCACCGCTAGTGAAGTGCCCGCCCGACCCATCCGGCATGCCGGCCCTGCGCGCCACTTCCCGGATCACGTGCAGCTCGATCTCCACCGCCGCCGGCGCATGCGAGTGCACGCAGACCTGGGGGTTGAACGCGGAGGCGATCCGGTCGGCGCACTCGGAAGCGAACGTCGGCGCAGGGTTGAACAGGCCAAGATAGCCCGGATGCGTCACCTGTACCGTGCCGGTCTCTAGACCGTCGATCACCCATTCCGTCAAGCCCGCCAGCTCTCTGGGCCGGTCGAATCTCATGTTTCGCAGCTCCCGCAGCCATTCGCCGGACGGGCCAGCGGGTACTACGTCGCGCGACGGCATGAGACGCCGCGACACCCCGAGGCGTTCAGTGAGCGCGTGGTCCGCCGCCGTCAGGGAATCATGGTCGGGAAACAGCGAATAGTGCGGATCGGTCATGGGACGGCTTGGCCGCTGGCAGATTGCCGACTCGCCTCCCACGCCAGCATACAGCGTTTCCGCGTGGCGCCCCCGGCGTAGTTGCCCGTGATCCCGCCCGCGCGGATCACGCGATGGCACGGAATGAGGAAGGCGATCGGGTTGCTGCCAACCGCGCTCCCCGTCGCCCGAGCCGCCTTCGCGCTACAAACCTCTTCGGCCACGCGACCGTAGGTGACGACCTGCCCGGGCGGCACGCGCAACAGCGCGCGCCAGACGGCCAGTTGGAAGTTGGTCCCGCGCACATGGACGGTCAGCGGGCGGCTCTCAGCTTCGAAGGGCGCCGAGAAGATGGACCGCGCCAGTGTCGTTGCCCTCGATTCGTCGCGTTCGAGCGACGCCCGCCCCCAGGCCCGGTGGAGAGCCTCCTTCTCAGTGGCGACATCCCCGTCGGCGACAAACCCAACCCGACAAACGCCGCGCTCGGTCCAGGCGACGAACACAGGCCCGAACGGTGACTCCCCGGTGCCGAAGTGGATCGTCAGCCCCGCACCCCTGCTCCGGTACTCTCCCGGCGTGACGGCTTCCACGGTTACGAAGTGATCGTGCAGCCTGCCCGGCCCGGAGAGCCCGCTGCCATGGGCGGCCGCGAGCACGGGCTCGGAGCTGTCGAGCAGCTTCTTGGCGTGCTGAACGGTGAGAAACTCGAGAAAGCGCTTGGGCGTGACGCCGGCCCAGCGCGAGAAAAGCCGGTGCAGATGGCTTTGGCTCAGACCGATGTGCGTCGCCAACTCCGCGAGTTCCGGCTGGCGCTTGCGATGCCGGGCCAGATAGCGAATGGCCGCCTCGATTCGGTCGTAGTCGGTCGTGTTCATGCGAGACTCCGGAGATCATCGATGGGAACCTCCAGTAACTTGAACACTCCTAATGCTTGAAATCGACCCGATCCTTGCCATGCGATGGCGACGCGGAAGGCTGCCCGCTGGCGTTGAGTGGTTTCCAGCGCAACGAACCGCCACCGCGCCCCGGGTGGCGCGGGCGACCAATGGGGGCCATGGCGCCGGGTGAGATTGAACGGTTCCGGCACGTCGGCGGCCTTCCCAGCGGAGGACTGACGGTTGTGGAGCGACCTGCCGGGGAAGATGACACGGGCATGTCCTATGCCGATTGTCCCCGCTGCCGATCCAGGCATTTCGAAGGGCTGGGTCGCTCTGGGCCGCGGCCTTGACGGCCGACCATCGGTATCGCGGGCGGCTTCCCAAGGCGATCCGGTACCCGACCCCTAGAGCGCCCCATCGGGCCCTCGCCTGTGCAGCATGAGCGTCTTGGGCGGCTCTAGCATGGGTATGCCATCGGACGCTCGGCGGTGGGTCGCGTGCCAACTGAGAGACGCACGACCGACGGACCGAATCCGGGTTCGGCCTACCGGGCTGCGTCAGACTCGTGCAGTGAGCATGCCCGTCGCCTGCGCTGGCAACGGCCATATCCCGCCGGGGGCAGGAGGCCGACGACCATAGGGGCCACGATGTTGTCACGGATTGTTTGCTGCCGCCCGCGCGCACCGCTCTAAGCCTGCGTCGAATCCCGTCGGGGACTCCCTCCAAGCACCAGCGCCTTCCAATCCGGACTGCTCCCGACCCTCAACATTTTTAGGATTCCGTCTCGGCAAAGCTCCTGGGCGGCCGTCAACAGTTCTTCCCTGCCGTGCACCTCGCGGCCGTGTACGGCCACCGACGCCGCTTGGTACGCTTTGAGCAACGCGCCATGGTAGCGATGCCGTTCTTCCACGCTCGCCCCGAGGAACCAGGCACCATGCATCGCAAGACGGAAACGCGACTCGCCTTGAGCGTTGTCCAGGAACAGCGCCTCCAAGGCGACCCGCAGTTCGATGAACTTGTCCGTCAGGCTCGACTCCTGCCGTTTCGAGTTCACCCAGCGCCGGACGCCGGTATCAACCCGGTTCCTGAGCCCGCGGGCACTTCGACGCGTCTGGTAGATCCTCCATGCTTCCTCCAGCAGTTCCTGCGTCAGCGGTGTGGCCACGGAGGACTCCGTGGCATGTATCGTCCGCCAACCCAGCGAATGAGAGCCACTACAGAACGCCGCCGTGTCCCCATCGTCTTGCCACACATCCACCGGGCGCACGCAGTGGTTGCAGCTCAGCGACAACGCCTCGCAAAAGTCGTGGAGCATTGAAGTCGACAGGCTTCCTCCCGCCCACGTATGGCTGACCTTCCCGCCCTCACCGTACTCCATCGGATCTTCGTATCTGAAGAACGCCGGCCGAGCCGCGATGTCGAACGACACTTCCGCGCTGCCTGCCCTTGGTGTCCTGGGCAATCTGGCTATGATCGCATCACCCGGGATCGGCGGTAGCGTCCGGGACGCCTTTCTGACCTCGATTCCGCTCTCAAGAACCAGGGGCTCCTCCACCGAGAGGCCATCGACCAGTCCGACCACCTTGTACCGAATCGGCTGGCCTTCGAGCCAACCCGAGAACTTCGCCGCCGCAGCCCCGGGGGTCAGCAAGGCGGCAGCCCTGACCAGCAGCAAAGCGATGTCCTCGACGTTGCGGCGGATGACGACGCCCCGCACATAGTCGACGCCGTAGCCGACCAGTCCACAGTGCAGCTCCATGTCTTGGTTGGCATAGGGCTCCAGCCGCCGGCGCAGATGGGTTACCAGAGGCGTGAGGGCGTGCTCGCGGCATACCGTCTTCTCGTAGATGCGCAGCCTCTCGCCCGCCGAATACAGCGAGCGTAGCCTTCTCGCCGATACCCGTCTCGACGGCGCATGACCGAAATCGGTGTTCGCCACAGCGCTCCGCAGAAGCGATGTCAACTCGTCCATGTCATCTCCCAAAGCGGTCATGGGCAACTGGCGGGTGTGCCTCCCGAATCCACCGAAGCATCCTTGAAGGAATCTATGGAGCAAGGATGTGGTCGTTCCAAGTCCGGAGGAACGCTGCGCCGCGGCGGCAAGTCCGACCGCTGATGCTTTTGACCCGCATGGTGACCTGATCGGTGCGACTGGGTTCGACAGGCTCCGCCCGCTCCCAGAATCCTGCGTCCAATTCGGGGATATCGCTGAAGTCGATCCCGGTGGCTGACGAGCGCGCGCGCCTCGGGCCGTCGTCTGTGCAGCGTGCGGCCATGCGGTGGGCCTGGAGGGCATAGCTTGGCTATCGGATGCCCGACGGTGACCGTGCCCGATTGGAGACACAAAGGAGCGCTAAATTCCGTGCGCGAGAGCCACACCGCTTGGCGGAGCAATGCCGCCGTGATTGCGATCTCTAACGCACGATGCAAGCCCGAGGTCCAGGCGTTGTAGGACTGGGTCCTGCTGATGACCGCCGGCGAGCCACGCGGGTTGGAATCCTGCATTTGGGGTGGCAGATTAATCCGTTTGGGACTCAGGGAGGCAGTGAACCCCTGGGCATTTGGCGGACACCTGCTGCGGAGGGAAGAGCTATGAACGGTCTGCTTGGGCGCATCTTGATTTCTCACGCACGCTGCGAGGTCAATGGCAAGTGGATTTCGTGCTTGCCGTAGCCACCGCGCTTATTGCGTTCGCGACCCTGCTGGTCGTCCTGTGGAGCGCCCGGCAGGATCTCCTCAAAGACAAACCGAGGTTTCGCTTCGGCTCGCGCGTGGGCTGGACGAGCGACGGGTCGTTCGCGACCGCGAGAATCACCAACATAAGCAGGCTCCCTCTGGGGATCGCGTCCATCGACCTGCTGCTCCGAGATGGCAACGAGAGAAGGGTCTTCGATTCGTTCGATGAAGAAGGTGCTGTAATCAGCCCGATGCAGTTGAGGTCTTACCCCTACGATCTGCAAGCACCGTACGGACATCGGGATGTGCGAGGCTTCCGCGTCCGGACCGAGTGCGGGATCGTCAAGGAGATCATGCTTGTCGAGCGGCCGACTCCAACTCGCTTTGCCCGCCTCCAAGAGCGCTTGGCGAGGTTGCGTCTACGCCCGTAGCGGTAAGCACACCACTCCGCGTGCGCCCAGGACACATTCCCGGGGGACGTCTAGTTCGTCCGCGAAGCAGCGGGCGAAGCATGGGACTACGAGCGCCGCCCCGCTTGCCGCGCAGGCGCCATGTCCTCCGCAGAGCCGCCAGAGTGCTGATGACTCAGGCAGACACCATCCAACGTGAAGATGCGATGTTCGAAGATGCGCAGCCCCAGTCCGACTGATCCGACCAACTCCGCCGGGTCACGTGCCGCGTCCCACGGTCGAAGCGCACAACGACGGGACGGAGAGACACGAACCCTTGGACCGTGGTGCTGGTCCGTCCAATTGATGCCGCTTTCCGGCTATGTTAGCACGTCAGATCCAGACATCATCTAACGGCAAGAACGGCAGATCGTGCAGTCTTGGTTGACTTTATGCGGGTTGCTTGCCGGGAATCACGCCATCCGGAAGACCTGTGCAGCGTGAGGTCGTTAGGGGCGGCGCTGGGGTCATGGGCGTGGCCATCGGACCGCTGCCGTGATGGAGAGGAAAGGAGCGCTGGTTCCCGTGATTCGAGAGTCACAGCGGAGGTTGCCGCTGTTGCGGGCGTGGTGGTTGGGCGCGGCGCTGATATACCGATGATGAGCCCCGTGGTATCGTTGAGCACCAGCGACCATCCAACCCGGAGGACCACCTATGACGACCATCGAGAGGCTCCGCGCCTTGGCCCGCGATCTGGCTGGCGAAGCCTGGGACTACAAGCGCCGCCACCTAGCTGCGCAGGCGCATGTCCGCCGGAAGGCCGCCAAGACGGTGATGAAGCAGGCTGACGCGATCCAACGTGAGGATGCCATCTTCGAAGACCCACCAGAAGACGTAGACACCCCGCGGCGGGATCCCTTCCTGCGTCGGCCGTGACATGTTGCAGGGTCTGGGGTGCCGCCAGCAGATTCCCGTGATTCAGAGCCTGCGAGGAGCGATGACCGGATACCTGTTCGTGGCTATCGCGGTGCTCGTGGCCGTCGCCGGCATGAGGGTCCGGCACCGGCTGGGTCACCAAACGGCCGCCAGCGCTTTCCGGATGGGCTGGTCGCTGTGAAGGGTGCTAGCGGTCGACGCTGTCCTCCTACCAACCAACTTCGAGTCTCAAGGGAGGGAAGCGCATGCAACGGGTCCTGCCGCTTCAGGCGATCGCGCTGGCTGCCTGCTTGCTTGTGGGCTGCTCCGAATCCGGAACTCGCAGCCCGACTGATCCCGAGCCACCCACACCGTTCACCGCCGCCTTCGCGGCGGGCGCCGATACCGTCCAGGTCCAGTTCACCATCGAGATCCAGACGGGACAGACCGTCCATTTCACCATCACGATCACAGGTGGCGACCCCGACACCGAACCGTCCTGGACGTGCACCTCAGCCGACACCGCAGTGGCTTCGGCCGCCGAAACCTCCTCTGGATGCTCCGCCACGGGAACGGGCGTCGGCACCACGACCATCACCGCGACCGTCACGCAGGGCACGGCGACCGCCACCGCCGCTGTCGGCCTCCGGGTGACCCAGCCACCGCTCGCCGCCACCCTCGCGCCTGCCGCCGACACCGTTCAGACAGGCCAGACCGCCCAGTTCACCATCGAGATCGCCGGAGGGGACCCCAACACCGAAGCTGCTTGGACGTGCGCCTCCACCGACACTATGGTAGCGTCGGCTGCGGCGACCTCCTTTGGATGCTCCGCCACGGGAACCGGCACTGGCGCCACCAGCATCTCCGCGACCGTGACACGAGGCACGGCCACCTTCAGCGCCTCCGCCAGCCTTCGGGTGGCGGGCGAGAGAGACACGTTCGCCTACTGGGATGCCAACGGGAACGGCGACCTCACCTGCACGGAAGCAAGGAGCAAGGACGAAGGACTGAGACTTCCCGCCTACAAGGATAACCGGGACGGAACCGGACTGATCTACGAGTGGCTGGAACGTGGCAGGTCGAGCGATAGCGACGATGACGGAATCTCCTGCGAGACCACTCAGAACTCCAGCGGCTACGTTCCCGTCCGCCTGCCGCCCGTAACGCAGACTGGGGATAGGACGTGTCCGACAGGGTCGCCCACATGGATGGGACTGCCGGTCTGCGAGGAGGCTGAGCGCACCGGCTATGACCGAGACGCCTTCGGCACGGCGTACACTTCGTTGGAGGACGAGATCATCGAGGAGCTACCCAAGTCCGGTGGACAGGTGTACACGCCCTATTCGTGCAAGCTTTTCGACATACGGGCCGACGGAACCGCGGCGACGGATATCGACCACATCGTCGCTCTGGCGGAAGCCTACGATTCCGGGCTCCCCGACTCGCAGTTTCGGGATTTCGCAGGGGATCTCGCCAACCTGACCATTGCGGATCCGGTCGTGAACCGGCAACAGAAATCCGACTCTGACGCCGGAGGTTGGAGGCCGTCGCGCAACAGGGGCTGGTTTGCCGCTCAGGTCGTGGCCGTCAAGCAGAAGTACGTCCTGGCCGTGAATCCAGCCGAACGCGATGCGCTGGCGTCCATGCTCGCCTCCGACTCAAGCCGCAGGGTGACCTGCAATTGACTCCTGCCGAACGCTTCGCTCAGCGCACTTGGTCCACGCTCGGTCGTGCCAACCAGCTTCGGGCACGATTCGGCGAGGAAACGCTGACCGACCTGCTTGTACTGGACATGCTTCCACACCAGCGTGCGAGGGGCTTTTGGCTCCGCCCGACTACGAAACATGAGGAGCACTGGTGCGGCGCCGACCTCTTCGTTGCGGTACGGCATCCCACCGGCAACTGGTCCCGTTTCGCGCTTCAAGCCAAGAAGCTGTACCCGGACGACACCTACCCGATGTTGAACGGGGGGCGGAAGTGCGCGAGGCAATTGGACAAGCTCGAACGGTTCGCGCGGCAGCTACACGCACTGCCTCTCTACCTTCTCTACAACCACTCGAACACCGCACAATCTTCCGAGCATTGGCACTGCCCACAGCCTTTTGCCGTGGGTCAACTGGGCTGTACGCTTGTCCCGAGTTGGCACGTTCGGAGCATGATCTCCCGTCCGCCCCCCCGGGATTTCGACCTGGCTCACAAGATCTGTCAATCCAGACCATGGCGTTGCGCCTTCGATTGCCCCGAGGCCGAGACATCGCTCATCCAAATGGCGTTTCGCACTCGGCGTTGTGACCCGAATACACCGCGCCGCGGGCATCGGCAGTACAAATGGCCCTGTGAACCGATGGAGGGTGCTTGGCCTGAAAGGCTGTTGCAAACATCCAGGACACGGCTGACGACGAAGGACGTGGACCGAATCCGAAGCGAACTGTCCGAGTTCTACCGTTCCGTTGCCGAGGTCGCGCCACGAGAAACCTTCAGATCTGACGAGAGGTGGTTGTATCCCGCACGACTCCTCATAGTTGATCGGTCGTAGGAACCGCCAGTGCGGTCCTGCCAGCCTAAGCTGCTGGGCGCGAGCTGCCCCCCGTTTCTCCTTGCCGTACTCGGCTCCGCTCCTGCTCTCCTGTTCGAGTCCCGTGATCCGGGGCTCTCATGGTCCCATTTCGCCATTCGGTTGCACTCCCGCGAGAAACAGATTTGGATAACCGGACACCCGATCGAGGAGGAGTGATGCCCGACCGATACCACGAGAACGGCAACCGCTCGGCACGAGCCGAGGAGTTGCGCCGAGCTTGGTTCGACGGCTGGACGGAAGGAGTGATCTGGACCCTAGCGAAAACCGTACGTGTCCTCCGAGAGGCGGGTCATCCCGAAGCAGTGGGTCGGAGTATCGTCGAGCATGTATTGCCGGGATACGGTCCGGCGGAAGGTGAAGGCGAGGCAGAGCTGCGAGCTTGAGTGCGGGCGTCGCCGCCGTCCGGGCTGGATATTGCGGTATCTCGGATTCGAGGAGCGCGTGAGGGGAAGCCACGACCTATTCCACAGGAAGGGGTTCTGGAGATCGTCAAACTGTCGGGCTGGAGCGATGGCTGATTTGGCCGGCCGGGGCAGGGGTGCAAGCGGTCGAGTGGCCGGAGTCGTCAAGTCAACGCCCCGGCCGGAGGGGCCGGCTCCGCTCGCCCCAGAGGCCTGGGGAACCGGCGGCGACGCGACGGGACCCGTCGTCGCCCGCGTTCCGCCGGTTTCGGGCGCGGTCGCGCGTCGCACGGTGGGATTCAAGCGGCGGAGCCCAAGGCATCGGCGACGAGACGGAACAGCGCCTTGCGGGGCGCGCATGACCTCGTGTTCCGTGCACCGCAGGCGAGGTTGCAACTGTCTTTCAGCTTCAGGTCCGGCTAGAATGGTGCGGATCCCTGCTCGAGCCCAGCGAGGATGCCGACTGCCTATGACCGAACACCTGATTCAGGACCTGCTCGGAGATTTGACTCCGGTTCACCACAGGATCGCTCCGCAAACGATCTACGTCGCGGGAGACGTCGAGGTGGTTCGCCAGAGCCCGAAGGTGGCCGTGGTGGGCTCGCGGAAGGCCACCACCGAAGGGCTGGACAATGCTGCCCGCGTGACACGGGCGCTGGTGAGGCTCGACACGACCGTGGTATCCGGCCTCGCCGCCGGCATCGATACCATGGCTCACAGGAGCGCCATCAAGGCGGGAGGCCGGACGTTTGCGGTCATCGGCACGGGCTTTGACAGGGCCTATCCCGCCAAGAACCGAGCGCTCCAGGCGCACTTGGCCTCGCATTTCGCTGTCGTCAGCCAGTTCGCGCCCGGGTCGCCGGTGACGCGAGCGAACTTCCCCCAGCGAAACCGCACGATGGCGCTCTTGAGCGATGCGTTGGTCATCGTCGAGGCCGCTGAGAAGAGCGGCACGATAAGCCAGGCCTGGGAAGCCCTTCGCATTGGCCGCCCGGTGCTTCTCCTTGAGACCGTGGCGGAGAACCCGGCTCTCACATGGCCGAGCAAGATGCTGTGCTACGGAGCGGAAGTGCTTCGAGTCGGTCACCTTGAAGCCCAGCTTCGTGAGATTCCTTGGGTGACAGCGTGCGGTGAGCCCATCTTCTGATCCGCTGACTTTCGCGGCCCTTCTAGTCTACACGCCGAGGTACCGGGATGTCGCGGGGACCGGCGTCCGGCCGAGAAAGGTCATGGGTTGGGTGAAGGATGCCCGCCGCGATGTCCTTGAGCGTATCGCGACTCTGTGCAGGGAGCGGGAGTCCACAGCCTTCGAGGGCGTCCTCGGACCCGACGCGACCCTGGTGCCCATTCCTCGCAGCGCGCCCCGTAGGACGGACGACACGCTCTGGCCTGGACTCAGTCTTGCCAGAGCTCTTTACGAGCAGGGCCTCGGGCGCGATGTCCAGCAGCTTCTCGAACGGACCCGGGCGGTCCCGAAGGCACATGGATCGCCGGGCGGCGGCCGACCGGATGTCTCCACCCTCAGTGGATCTCTTCGATGGCGGGGCGACCTCGGATCCGATCTTGAACGAGTCGTGCTCGTCGACGATGTCGTGACTCGGGGCACGACCTTCCTTTCCGCACGCGACGTGATTCGCAGCGTTCAACCCGGGCTTGAGGTCGAGGGCTTCGCGGCCATCCGGACGATGAGTTTCGAGGTCGTCGAAACGCCGGTCGACCCGGTCAGGGGGACGATCACTCTCGCCTCGAACGGGCGCTGGGGTTGGCGGGAACCCTGAAGGGTGGCGATCCTGTCGCCCACCCAAGGCGACCGAGTGCCCGACCTTGGGTGCCCATCGGCGTTTTCGCCTGTGCAGCGTGAGCATTCGGACGGCCCTCCAAGAAGTGGGAACAATCAGGCGCCCAACGGTGATCGGTCGGCGTCGACCTCGGAATGGCGGTGAACGTGTTTTCGGGAGCTTGCCTAACCCTCCGACGACGCCCCTGATCCACGTTGTGGGTGGACACCGCGAACTAATTCAGCCAATGTTGGGCGGCAATCTGTGGTGGAGTGCGAGAGCCTTCCACGTGCACGCAGCGATGTCCGTTTACTGGAAGAACTCAAACATGACCCGATCCCGTCAACACATCCTGCTACTTCTGGACGACGGGACAGTCGCACGGTGATCGGTCACGCTGTTGCGGCAAGTCCGGGGTTGGCCAGCATGCGTGGTGACGCGCCAGCCAAGGGGACAAGTCTCCAGCTGCCTAGCGCGGAGATCGGGCATGGCCGTTGAGCGGCGCTTCGCCATCCCGGTCGCGGCACGCCTCCAAGGGCTAAGGGGCCGGAGGGCAACGCGGTCAATAGAGATCGACGGTGACAGAAGGGTACGCTGATGTTCATCGTGCAGAGCCAAGCTTCGCCGGGAACGATGCTGAACGGGTTGCGCGACATCATGCGAGATGGCGTTGTGAGCGCCCGTGTCTGCTCTGCCTATGTTACCCTGTCGGGTAGTCGGATGCTCGCGGATTGCATCGCCCGATCAGCGCCAGGTGGCAAGCTCGAGACCGTCGAGAAGACGATCGTGGCATCTCTCGACTTTGGGATGACAGAACCCGATGCCTTGCGTTTCTGGCAGGACATGGACAACAGTCGGATTCTTGTGGCCGGCGCGCCTCATCTGGATGCTGGCCGGCTCACAACCCACGCGGCGTTTCATCCGAAGCTGTACGTTTTCGGACGGCAGGACGGAACCGTCGGCAGTCTGGTGGGATCCGCCAATCTTACGAGCCGGGGCCTGACCGCCAACGCCGAAGTTGGCTGGCTGGAAAGAGCACATGATCGGGTGGGACCGGTAGATCATGCCTGGAACGCAGCGATTGGCTCGGCTGTTGAATTGACACCGGAGGTACTTGATCGATATAGCGCGGCGCGCAACCGCCTCCCGACCGAACCGCGGGGCGAAGAGACGGAATCGGTGCCTGAACCACACGTGGCAGGTGCCAAGCCGATGGCGGACGCAAGCGTGGACCTGGGTGACTACGGACAGATGTGGGTGGAAGCACTTAGCCTGCAGGGTGGGGCACGAACGCAACTAGAATTGCCACGGGGCAGTCATCGCTTCTTCGGACCTGCTTTTCTTGGGTACAGTCTCGGACATGTGGAGCCGATTGCTGAACCATCGTTGGTGTCTGGCCAAATGCGGTGGGACGAATGTCCCGTTCGTTGGCACGGAGATAACCGAATGGAGCGGATCAACCTGCCCTCGGTCGGGAAGGGGGGCTATGAGTATGAACACTCGCTGGTCCTGTTCAGGCGGATAGAAGCAGACACGTTCGAACTGCAAGTACACCCGCGCGGGTCCGATGCGGCGCGTTCACTGATCGCGGCCTCACAACAATTGGGGCTAGTGTTTCGTGTCGGACTCAGAAGTCCTCGGCTGACCGGTTTACTTGACCCACGCTGAGTCGGCTAAGCACATGAGATGGCAGTGACAGCGCCCTCCTTATGATGCAATCCTCTGTCGACCGGCACGAAGATCGCGTGTTCGCGCCGCTAAACGGGCGGCCAGTTTTGGCAACGATTGCTCCGAGACCGCACTGGGCAGCAGCGCTTGGAGGACAATGCGATTGATGTGCTCCTGCATGTCATGGGAATCTCGGGTCAAGTTCCTACCCGCGGCATCCAGCGCGGACCGTGCCTCCTTCGTGAGCCGGGGCACGAGGAGTCGGCGCAAGTGCGTGGCCTCTAGCTTCAGGGCACCGCCGCCAAGCGGTGTGCCAGACGCTTCCATGAAGCACCTACACCAGACGCTGTTGAGCAACGCTTTGACTCCGAAGCGTGTCCAGCTGTCGTCCGGTATCGAAATGGTCGAAAAGTTGGCGTCTATCAACAATGGTGGATCCACGTTTCGTTCGATCCATGGCGTGCCATGATTCACTCGGGGTACGAACGCTGCTGGTAGGTGCCGCGGGGCAAAGTCCGGAATCATGTACCAGAAGCGGGGTATCGCACCCTCGCGGTTCGGTTGGCGTACATTAGTGCGTACCGCCGAGAGCTCTGGGATGAGTTTCTTGCCTTGCGACCCATCGGCGGAGACAGTTGAGGCGTGGCGGACGAACGCGGCCAGCGCAGCTGGCATGACACATGGGGGATTTGTCCGATGTTGCTCGTAGGCCGGACGAGCGTCCGCGACCGAGGCTGAGTCTTCCGGGAGAACCCAGGCGCGCAGGTCGAGAACGCGGTCGTGTGGAACTCCCCCGCTTTCGACAAGCTTCATCTCCGCTTGACGCCGGAGCGCGGGGCGGAGGGCGGCGGAAGGCACCGCAAACTCAGTACCGCCTAGCGGGTACGATGCCCTAACCTGAACGCTCGCGTTCCTAACCGCGCTGCAGGCCGTCACGTAGAAGAATGCGTTGCAGCCCGTACGGAGCCCTTGGCCGATTCTCACGCCAGCCTTTTCCAAGGGAATGAGAGGCGCGGTGTCGGCACTAGGGGGTAGCAGGTCGCGCAACGCTTCGGGAAGAGCTGGCCGTGACGGCCGCCGTGCGGCAGAGACCGGCGACCCGCGTGCGCCGTCGCCTTCAAGCGATGGGTACCAGGAGGTTCGCCGCAAGCGTGCATTCAGCGTAGCCCATTCATGGCGCAACTCGAAAGTCTTGACGTCAATACCGCGCGCTGGATCGGTCGCTCCTGCGTAGACCGATGCTGCAAATCGTGCTTCGGGATTTGCGCCCGCGAACGCGGCTCCAACAAGTGAGTGTCCATCTGACGCTCCTTGAGCAACGTGAACCCATCGAGCGTCGGCCCACCGTGTTCTTCTGTGGAGGCGCGGTCTTGTTTGGGGAATGCTCAGTCGCCTTGCAATGATCAGATGCGTGCGTACCAGAGCGTCGGAGAACCAGCCCGGTTGGGAATCCGCGACGATGGTTTCAAGCGCGAAGAAGCGAAGAAGCATGTACCGGATGACATCGGCGTAGTTGCGGGAGCGCCAAGTAGCTGGGGCGACAAGAGCAAGCCGGCCGCCCGGACGCACTAAGAGGCCAGCAAGGAGCCAAGCCGGTACGGATAGGTCGGATAGGCCCGAATAGTTCCGCACGAGCACTCTCCAGATTTCGCGGTCTGCCCCACCGTAATGTCTGTCGAGGATCTGCTCGAGACCCGAGCGAGGCGGGATGGTGGCCTCATCATCGCCATTGCGCGTCTGGTAACGCACATAGGGCGGATTGGTGATGACGAGGTCGTAGCCCCGAACCGGCAAGGCGCTCGCCGTAGCTGGATCGAAGGCGTCCGCTTCAAGAATCAAACCATCGGGACCGGATGTCTTGGGGACGAGTGCAGCAAGGCGGCCACGGCATACATCGGCAGTGGTCGTGTCGATCTCAATGCCGTCAAGGCGCGCGATGTGAATGGCTCGTTCGACGGCCGCCTCGCGAGTTGCATCCAGCAGGTCCCCATGCCCCGCCATCGGATCTAGAACAGTGCGGGTATCGGACCGTAGAGCGAGGTGCGCAAGAAGCTTACCGAGCGGAATGCCCGTGAAGTACTGGCCGAACTGCTTGCGCCGCGCCGGGTCCAGCGTCTGCTCGTAGGCACGTGCTGCGGCTCTTGCTGTACACCGCCTCATGAACTTGCACCTTCGCTCAACTCATCGGCACAACGCTCTTCATACCAACGGTAAAAGGAATCCGCGTCCACCGGGATCGGCTGATGACGAGCAAGGAAATGGCCAACCAGACGTGAGAAAAGCCGCTGCGCCGACCGTTCGCTGGGGTCGTTGGTCAAGGCCGCCTCCTGCCGGAGTCTCTCGGCGATCGTCCAGACGGGGGAAGCCGATTTAGTGTCCGGCGGCGCTCTCTTGGTGAGCAGCAGCACCGGATCACCCCGGACGGCGCCGTTCGTGGTAACCTGCTTGAAACTCCCCTGTGTCTTATCGAGGATGCCTGCGCAGTCGAGGTGAAAACCGGCGTCGGTATAGGCACCCCGTAGTGCGTTCCAGATTTCCGCTGAGGCTGAGTGAAAAACAAGCGTGGTCATGCCGGTAGGCTTGAGAATGCGACGAACCTCGCTGAGTGCGATCGTGAGGAGCCGCTGGTATTCCGAGACAGACTTGTTCTGGGCGTTGCTGACGATGATCTCCTCGGCGCGGTTGGTCTGGCGCCCGAGCCACGCTTCATTGATGAAATTGATCTCTGCGTAGGGAATGTTGCCTCCGAAGGGTGGGTCAGTAAACACATAGTCGACGCTACCATCAGGCAGATGGATGCGGCAGCTCGACTCCTGCCGAACCTCGACCCTTCCCTTGCGACCGTGCGTTACCGCGAAAGCTCTGGCGATGGTCGAGAGCTTCCGCCGCAACCCCAGGATTAGGTTCTTCTCAACCGGAAGGCCGCTGACATAAAGAACGCCCGGTTGGGCACTGGTGGGAGTCAAATCTCTCTGGCCCGACTTTGCGACAACGCGCGTCATGATGGTTGCATGCGAGGCGTTGTAACTCAGCAGCCAGAAGCGCAGCGCGTCGCGAACCTCGGCATTATAGGACGCGGTACGCTGCCAGAGGCGACCAAACACGATCAGATTGCGCCTTGTGTAGAGGTGGTGGAGGTGGGTGATGCCGGCATGATAGCCTCGGCGATACAGATCACCCCAAGGCATGGCCACGCGAGGCACGGTATCCGGGATGGATTCAACCTCGATCCGGTTGAGCAAGGAGATATCCTGCTGAGTAGCATCGCGCGACCAACTCTTGTTGCCCGTCGAGCCGTAGATGCGTCCGATACACCTCAGGCGGAGCGTCCGGCTTGTCCCAAGCAGGCAATCGTGCGTTTCCTGGGTGACGCGCTCGACCTTGTCTAGTGGCGCTTCAAGCGCACAGCGCCCGCAGGTGAAGAGGGATGCGATGCGAGCCGGGTCCAGGGAAACGGAGGAATCCCACAGAGTCGTTTCCCGCCGGCAGGTTGGACATTCCAGCACGTCGGACCAAACGACATGGCGGATTACGCCACTTCGACCCTCGGGATTCTTGGCGGCGTACATCCAGCCGTCTTCTGCTTCGGCGACCCGCAAGATGTCCTCTGCGGCTTTCCGAAAGGCTAGCGGATCGGGCGGGTTGGTCAGCGTGCGCCCGACAAACGCGCCGAGTGCGCCTAGTTCGTAGAGCACAGCGTTGCGAGCACCCCACTGCGTGCCCAGACCAAGCCGCTGAGCCTCCGCACGCAGCGTCAGCGGAGGATCTTCGCACAGCAAGGCCGCAACGCCAGTGGTGCCGCTTCCGGCAAAGCCGTCGAAAACGGTGTCGCCGGGCTTGGTATGGGCGGAGATGAAGAGTGCGATGGCTTCGGGCGAGATCTTCGTAGGGTACGAAAAAGCGCTGTATAGAGGACCGCTGCGACGTGCGGGCAGCGCCCTATGGTAGAGTGCCTCGCGGTGGCCGAAGGGAGGCCTGAAATGCTTTCGGTTGGACTCCGTACGGCTCACTTGGCTCGCCTCCAATTCATTCGCGCTCACGGCCGCCAGTGGCTTGGAAGCCCCCCGGTTCGTGCCTCCGGAGGTACTCATTGATCGCGCGCCGGATTACCCAGGATATCGAGGCATCGTCCTTGGCGGCGAGCACTGAAAGCGCTTCGTAGGCGTCGCCCGTCAGGCTGACCGTGAGACGAGGACCGAATCTGCGGGGTTTTCGCTTCATCCTGGAATCGCTCCGTTCACTGAACAGCCGCCACGCTCTTGGATCTGGGCAACCAGAAGCTATGGGAATGCGGAGCTGCATGCAACATGGTGATGCATTGCGATGCACAGTTGATCTTGGCGTCATGTCGCGTAAGGATCGGTGAACCCGCAGAACGATCATCGTTCCCGTTTGGCGGCGCACGGAGATCCGTCTTGGTCGGGAAGCAGTGGATCGAGGCGACTTCGACCATGCCGTGCGGATTCCTGGCCGCGAATCACGTTGTCCAGAGGCCGATTCTGCAGACAGGTGTCTGCAGAATCGGCCATCAGCGGTGGACCGGGCACAAATGAGCCACACGGTGCCGACCGAGAAGGCGCGGGCCCTGGCTAGCGCTAGCCAAGGGGTCAGCCCGCGAGCCGCTTGATTCGACCAGTGCGCTGCCGGTCATCACGGAGTTGACCGAACCGGCTGCAGGTCCCGTTTAGGTGGCTCTCCGAAGGTCACAGGTCCTTGCTTGGCCCGATTCATACAATGTCACGGTCCCTGCGGAAGCACATGTCTGCTCAGCAAACCGCTTCACCAACAGAGACTCCGCGAGCACGTCTTGATCGTTCGACAGATGCTCAATAAGAGACTCGGTCAAGAAGACGACCAATTTGGCTCTGGCTCGCGAGGCCATGACGTTGAAACGTCTCAAGTTGTAGAGGAACTCCTCTTCAGACGCTATCACGTCGGGGTCCCCGATACCGAAGGACGCGAGAATGATGTCGCGCTGCTGACCCTGAAATCGCTCGACGGTGTCCACAGCCCCACGTATGAGATCTGGCGGCTCGTCCGGGAACATCGATTGAAGCTGCGCAACGATTAGCCCCATTTGTGCCCGGTGTGGCACGACGATGCCCACTGATTGCCGCCAGAACTGGGAGGGCGTCGTCGTTCTTGGGGCACGGTATCGTCCGTCTCGGATCTTAACCCCGAGGGGATCGAGTTCGCCGTCCAACCCGTGGAGCAAGTCTCGGCGGAACAGCCACACCAACGAGACAATACTCTCGGCCTCAAATCGGTTGGCCTGACCGCTCCGGCGATCCTTGTACACGATGGCAGTGATCGGGTAGTCGGGATCCATGATCTTCGCATGGTCCGAGGTCCAGGTTAGGTCGGAAGGCCAGCCCTCTGGAGCCGCGGAGTGAGTTTGGCGTAGACGGATGCGGAGATCCGGAGAGCGTGCCCTCAACTCAGGTTCGTAGCCAGCTTCGCGAGTGAAGGCGATGAGCGTGGAGTTAGACCTGAAGCTGACGTTCAGTGGCACGGGCTGTACACCGAGGTGATGCCGACAATAATTATAGATTGAGCCGACGACATCTTCAAGTTCAAGTGGCGGCGTGGCTGGATGTATGGGCGGCAGCTGAAGATCATCTCCCGCCAATACGCATGTTCCCCCGGCGGCCCGCTTCGAGAACACAAGCGTGCTATGTGCTACGTCCACCTGTGAGGCTTCATCTAGAACGATGAGATCGAACCACTCCCGCTGAGTTGTACTGGCTGGGGGATTCCTCCGCGCGCCGATCGCGAGATTGTGAAGTTGCTGCGTGGGACTACCGACGACCATGATGTGGTCGGGCGCGTCAAGCGATCGCAGTAACGCTTTCACCTCCACAGACGGCTTGAAACGATTCAATGGCAAATTCTCGACCATGCGATACCGGTCATCGAAATCATGCTCGACCGGCCTCCTATCGCTCTGAATCCGATGCAGCGTACACGGCCACCTTCCGGTCGAATGCAGGTCGCTGAGATCGTCGTGAAGCCGAAGGAGAATGTTGTCGACCGCCGGGTATGTGTTGGCGGATACTAGGATCCGTAGTGGCTGCCGGCGGCTAGCGGCGTTCAGCACCGCGCCGACGATAATGGCTCGAAGTGTGTAGCTCTTTCCCGTGCCAGGCGGGCCCCAGACGAGAGTAAGTCGGCGGTCCAGAGCAATCTCCAAGGCGTTCCATTGGTCATGCATGAGGACCTTGCTGACTCCATCGAGAGCCTTCTCAAGGTTTTTCCGAAGCGGCGCCACGGCCGTGCCGCTTCGTTGCTCCCGCAGGCGCGAACCATCCCAAAGAACCTCTGCCGCTGGAGTAAGCCGGCTCCTGCCCGCCGTTGTCCCTGCGGGAAGTCCCAAGGCCTCAAGCATGCGCCGGGTCGGTTGGGCAATCGGTGGGTTGGCGATCCCGCGTAGAGTGAGCTGGACTTTCTTCGTAAGGTAGTCCGTCTCTACACGATCAAGGGTACATGGGCCGGCGAATGAAATCCCGACCTCATTTGTCAGTTCTGCGAACCGGCTCCGTGGGTCCGGGCGGAGTGCGACAAGCCCCTGCTGGCGCTCGATGCTCTCAATCGTTACAGCCGTCAGCTTGGCGTCCGCGACAGTGGTTCCGTATGCCCGAATGCTGGTGTCCTTTGTGAGAACGTAAGGATGCTGGTCTAGGAAGTTGGTGTGGGCGTCGGGGACAATCGCGTATCCGAAGTCTCCTGGTCTCGCGTTAAACTCGTAGGAGCCTGGGGCCAGCTTGTAGACGAGCAACTCGCTTGGCCGAGTTAGCGGACCGGGCGCCACACGCTGAAGATAAGGAAGGGCATCCCGGTGCCCGGCCCCCTCGAGGCGCATCAATAGCCGGGCGGACTTGAACCGGGCTTCTCGCTCGTGCGGAGGCATCGCCCGTACACGATCTGCCTCTAGCGACGCGAGAGCACCGTTCAGGTGAGTGAATTCGAGCCAAAGGTGGCTCACGGGTGCCAGTCCAGCCGTCCTTTTTGGTGGGGTTGGGATCAGAGGTGCGCTGAGCAGGCTGAGTTCATCCTTCAGCCGCCGCTCTAGGGTGCTGACGACGAGCCCGAGGGCCAGCAGCTTCTTCTGAGACGTCTCTACGATGAGAGCTTGAGTCTCTTGCCACTTGCCGCGCTTCAGCCAGAATTCGTGGATTCGCTCAGGCGGCAACAGGTTGCTCAGCGTATCGCGATAGAGGGGGTGTATCGTCGGTGAAGTCAGAGACGTGTCATTGAACGTAGCGGCCACATCCAATAGCGTGTAGTGGTGAGGGTTGGGCAGTGCAACGGTGTTTCGCACGACATCGTACACGAGTGTGAACGGGCTGCGCCTCGTTGCGTCGTCTGGTTTGGTGAGTAGTTCAGGGGGAGGGAACAACCACGCGAGAACCCGGAGTTCCCGATCCGCCAAGATTCTCGGAAGGTAGCGCGATACTAGTCGGACCAAGTGCCGTCGCTGGGCGTCGTCCCACAAGTAGATCTGGTAACTGCTGTGGCGTGTCTTACGATTCCGTCGTCCGGCAGCGTCATCAGCCTCATCCTGGCCGTGTACCTCGCGGAAGATCCGCCTGATGTGGCGGAGGAAGTTTCGGAACTCGCGCCATTCATTAGGTACTCCCTGGCGGTCTACCAAAAACACTTCCGTATCACCACTACGCCGGCCCCAGCGCCGGATTCGATTCTCAATTGTCGCCCCGTAGGGAAGCGGTTCCTTCCAGAATGCCCTTAGTCCGAACGAGACCGTCATTGCCGTCGCAGGGTCGTAGTCGACAAACACGTAGACATGCAGGTCTGGCCATCGTGGCATCAGAGCATCGCCCCCACTATCAGGGACGATGGTCGACGTTCGTCGCCCCAAGGCATCGGCTCTTGACGGGTACACGGTACGTTTTGCCCGAAGTCCCTGATGGTCCGTAAACGCGGTGTGGTCAGGGCTGGCTCGGGCCAAGGCAGGCACATCGGCAACCTGATGTTCCCTTAGAACCCAAACGGAACCTTTGGACAATCCGAACACACGAGAGAGGTGGTTTGTTCTCTCGGCAGTCGGCCAGCAGTGGAGAGAATCTTGGGTAGGACGGTTATTCGTGTCGCGGATGTGCGGGTCACCCAAGAACTCACATCCGCTACACCGATAGTCTACATGGTACGCCGTGTCCGTCCATGGCGTCTTGAGGAGCGTAGGAAGAGCATTGGCGAAGAGGTCTCGAAGCCGCGGTGCAAATGCTTCTACCGGCGCAACCTCCAAGTCGTTCTCGAAGACTTGGCTTAATTCGGCAGCGGTGGGGATGTATCCCGTTTCTCGCCACTCACGCACTTGCTTCAGAAGCTCGGAATCCTCCAGCGAACCCGGCAATACAGCTGGAGCTGCGACGACCAAGTAGTCCTTTGCGAGGTCTTGATCTACCAGCCAGCCAGCCAAAGCCATCGAGTAGAAGACAACCTCGGCGTAGTAATGTGCACCAGGTTGGCTAGCCATCTTGATGTCCGCGACACGGAGGCGGACGCGGGAGTCATGCACGGGATCGACTGGCCGGGTATGCCCGCTGGGAAGAACTTCCTCACAGTATCCAGCCTCCACGTGCGTCCAGTCAGCTTGGTGCTGAATAAGCGGTGGAAGTACTTGAATCAAGTCCGGCTGCAGGTCTCCGAGCTGGAGTGTGAGGCCGTTCAGATCGTCTAGGGCCAATAGTCCGACGGCGGCCTGAAAGGCAGATGTCTTGGCGGAGAACTTTCCTTCAACCAAGAACTGGTACGGGGTCAATGATGTCAAGACTGAGTCGAGCGGTGTATGTGGGATTCTTCCCGCACTGTCGATACCAGATTCTAAGATCACGTTTGAGGCACCGAAGACACCTTGCAGTTCCTTGACTTTCTTAGCTTGCCACAAAAACCCGTGCCGACCGACTAATCCGAGCCCAGCCCGACCGCCTTGATGAGGAGGCATATTTAGGGCAGCCCTGGTTTTCTTGTCAGTATACAGATGCAGCAAGAGTTGTCTCTCGCACCCCACCCGGAAGAACAAAGAGATTGCGCGTTTGGTTAGGCGAGGAGGCCGCAGCTCCGGTGTTGACGAAGAGGCTGTTGGTGCGATCGGTTCGCTCATGGTTGTCTTGCAGGGATGGAGTGATTGGACTCTAGACTTTGACTAGTCGCCTCTAGAGAAGGATCGTAACGAGTCGTAACTCCGTTCGTCGCGGGAGCCGAGACAGAGACGTCGGCCAAGTCAACGCCTACCGCCCGGCGCCCGAGCTTGACCGCTACTTCGAGCGTAGTACCCGACCCCACGAATGGATCAAGTACAATCCCGGGCATGAATCCGTCTTGACATGAGCAGGAGGAGTATCCGACCGATTTCCATTTGGGAAAAGTGAATTCCCGGAAGTAACCTCCCAGTAACTTCTTCGCTTCCGACGCGAGGCGCTGCACGTCTTCGGAGTTCCTTTGTCCTTGGATCCGGCGACCTTTACCCGCATCTGATATTCCAGTTGCTTGAATCGCTGCTATGTGATCTCTCGTTATGCCCACCTTCTTGGCCAACGCCTGTGCCCGCCTAGCCTGTGGCCGCTTCAGGTTCAGAGACATCGTCTTTTGCATTTGGCGCTCCCGCGGGCTTCCACATGACGGGCAGACCTGGCTCGGACAAGCGAGAATGATCGCGCGCTCAACAAGTTCACTCGGGAAGGGCGCCAAGTGAGCACCTTTGCGAAGGGAGGGTGGGAACTGCCAAACATCGCCTGGTGCGGCTCCTTCACCCAAGTACTTGGAGTAGGCATGGAGATCGTAGAAGTACTTCGTCGATCTGGTCAAGTGCAGGACGTACTCATGTCGGTTCGGAAGTCGATTTCGGGCTGGCGTCGGCATCCCCCTCATCTTGGACCAGATGATGCGGTTCCGGATCTTCCACCCTTGTCCGCGCGCTACCTCCTCTAGAGCACCTGGGATCCCGCAGAGGCTGCGGTGGTCGTTGTACGTGTCACCGATGTTCATGAACACCGAGCCGGACGGCTTCAGTACCCGTTGCATCTCACGCAACACCTTGGCCATTTCCTTCGCGTACTCTTCGGGACTGCTCTCCTGGCCGATCTGGAGCTCGAAGCCGTAGTCGCGCTGCTTGTAGTAGGGAGGCGACGTGACCACGAGATCGATGGATTCCGACGCCAAGGGGAGACACCGTGCGTCGCATCTGTATACCGCCAGGCGATCGATGATCTGGTTCGCTGCTCGACTCATGGTCCCCTCAACGCTCAGAGTGTGCTCGCCGTTTGCCCCTTCCGAAGAGATTATACCTAGAGGACGCCCCGTCGTCGACCCCTGCCGACGTCGAGTCGCTTAGCTGCTCAGCTAGGCTCGTGGCGTCATCGGTAGGTTGCGGTCGAGTGGACCAATGCTGGTGTCGATCCAGGGGAGGTGGAGTGAGCCTCGGCTGGTGGCCAGACTGGTCTGAACCGTAGGATCGGGCCAGAAGTGCTGGCGAATGCGGGAAGTCGGAGGAGCCGGACGGCGAACGCCAAGTTGGAGGCCAAGCTGGTCGCGGAGGAGACGGATACAGGCCACAACCGAGGAACGAGGATCCGGGCTGCAGACTCCGGCGACGGTGAGCGAGACGAAATCGGACTCGAACAGCTTCTTATCGTCGCCAACGACGAGGTGCTGTAGGCAGTAGAGCTTCCAGTATTTCGCCCACATCGGATCATCGGGCCGCTCGCGAGTCACCGTCAACCCAATGGCTTGGGCGTCCTCGGCCGAGATTACGTGTCCGTGGGTGTGCCAAGTATTGATGTTCATCAAGCTGGACACGGGCGCGGTTACCGGTTGACCGGCCATCATACCCGTCTTGAGCAGTCCTTCCGCTAGATGGCGGGTTCTCTGCTCGGCTCGCTCGATCTCAACGACCTCGTGCGGTTGGAACTTATTGAACAGGATCTGAACGCTGGCATCGCCCGGGTTCCTCCGCAGTTCTTCGGTGAAGCGCCTATGGGCCTCAAGGTAGCTGAGAGCCGAATAGAGCATCCATCCTCCTTGGCCGTCCGGGAACGGTACCTGAGGATCTATGGGGCCGAGCTCAGAAGTGTCGCTCATGACTATCGAATCCGCGCCGAGCGCCATTAGCGTTGCGGCGCTCTTCGCGTAGTGCGGCACGATCACACGAAGCTCCCCGTCCTTGACGGTATGCCGAACCATGCTGATGAGCTTCTCGGCAGCATCGATGTCTCCCCCGCCTGAGTGAAGGACCAGATCAACGTTGCCGCCGGGCTCGATTCGACATAGGAGGTCGCGAAAACCGAGGATGTCGTCGCGGTCGATCTCGGTTCGCTTCCCTCCTATGTAGCAGATGACATGCCGATCCACTTCCTCTTGAATCTCACGGATCAGACGTTGTCGCTCATATCGATCACCCTGCTGAGCCTCGTAGAGTGGGGTTCTACGCGGCGCCGAGAATCGCTGATCGCCCGGCTGGTTCTGCGAGCTAGTGGACGGATCCCTCATGTTCTATCCTCCTGCGGTCTAACGGTCCATAGCACCCGGCCACCATGAATGAAATAGTGACACCGGGACGACTTCGAGAGGTGATCCACACTCGGCTGGATCGTCAATGGATCCAGGTCGAGGGCTTCCCACCAAGGGTACCGCTCTGAATCGAGGTTGAGCATCACGCGATGCTGGCGAGCGCACGGGCAATTAAAGACGAGCCAGCCGGGCTTGCCTCGTCCGAACATTACCAGCGCGGCACCCCGATAGGGGAGATCCTCTGGTACGTCGATGGCCGATGCAACCAAATGGGTCACGCGCCAGCGCCTCCACGGTAGCGGCAATCGCGCGTACCACTTCTTCAGCGCGTCCATGTTTGGTCCAGGAACGGTACGGTCACACCGAGGCCCCACTGCGCGCCGTCTGGTGAACAGTAGTGACCAGCCCGCGGCTCGGCATGGTTGGTCGACATCTCACGGTCGTGCGCCCGAATTAGGATCTCGTTGGGCACAGGTCTCGGACCGTAGTGAATCAGGCGCTCGAGGAGCTCGGAGACGGCGACTGCAGCAACCCAAGATGTGAAGCTCACCACGGCCGGCTCCACTCCGGGCATAGCAGGGGCATAGCCTTCAGCTGCGAGCGAAGCCCGTTCTGCAGAACTCCTGAGTTCAACAGCTGCTCGTTGGAGGTCAACGCGCCCTCGACAAACCAAACAGGCCCCGCCCGGATGAAGGACGGTGACGCGACCGTGAATCCCGTCAATCGTTCCGCGAGCACTGCTCGTGAGCAGAACTCCAACGTCGACAACTGGAGTCAGGAAATAGGTTGAGAACCGCGAGAGCACAAGCCGGCCAGCGTTGTCGTCCGTGCAGCCGAAGACGATGTCCGCATCCATCAGGTGACGGGCTACGCTCTCGGTCGTGATGGCCGAAACATGGGTGCCGATTTGCGCCTGCGGTGCGATGGATCGAAGATGCTCCGCGACGACATCGGTCTTCGCACGCCCGATGTCCGGTGGATGTGAGCCGTAGAGACGCGTCAGATTGGAGCTGCTGACATGGTCAGGGTCATACAGGTCGAGCTTCCGCGCGCCCATCCGAACCAGTTGCTCGGCTACAGCGGACCCAGTGCCACCGCATCCTACGACGGCAATCGAGAGCTGGCCGACCACCTTCTGGATGTGGGCACCGAACGCACGAATCTGACGGTCGTACTTTGCTCCGGGACCTGGGCGCTCTGGCCGCTCGTCATGCCACCTTAGCCGCAGTTCTGGACCCACTAACCACAGCCGATCTATGGAAGTTCTGGTTTCACCGTCATCGATGTGCCCAGCGAACCGGATATCCTCCCCATCGCTCGAAAGAACCAGAGCGCCGTAAAAGGGAGCGCCGGTGCGCAGGCGGAAGACTTCAGACAAACGGCGATCAACTTCGAAATCACGTTCACTCGGTCGCGGGGATGCTCCGTCACCTGGATGAGTATGCACCCAGATCGCCATGCCTCCCGCCGCCTCAATCTCCGCAAGGGGCGGTATGAATCCGTGTGAAGCAACGACCAATTCGTCGGACCGCTGCAGGAGATAGGCATCCTGTGGTACCTCCCAGATCCCGATTGCAAGCAGACGAAGGTTCCCGCCTTCCGTCTGCACGATCCGAGCCCCGAGGACGGCGCCCGTCTCCACGTTGGCTCGGAGCATGCGTTTGGCGGTAGCTGTAATGGGAGCGGGGACGACGAGCGTGACCGTCACGACACCTCCGGCGAGGCGCAACGGACGAGTTCCTGACGGATAAGCGTGAAGAAACTACCGATCCCATCCACCCCAGAATGCCACTGTTCGGGACGCAGATGCCGGGACCAGCGCTGCCAGCTCCTGCCGAGATGGTACTCCGTAGCCTGTGTGGCGGGGATCTCGCGCCCGTCGCTACGAAGCACGGCAGGATTAAACCACCACATGTCAGGCGGTAGATCTGGATATCCCATCGGCAAACGCACGAGGAGGTCGGCTTCTGGAAGGGTGTATCCCGATGGAAGCGTCCACCCGGGCACCACAACGCAGACCATGCCGCCCTCGGATGAGACTGAATACTCGACCCGGCGCTCCGACAAGAACGCGGTATCCGGCGCGGGCAACATGTTACGCGCGTCCAGGATTGATGTGCGCCGGAGCTGTGAAGAAGCGCTTTCCATCCCTGATCTTCACGACGGTATCGAGTTCGATCTTCCTGTCGGACTCGCCTGGAACGACCTCGAACAGGTCGCGATCCGGCTTGATTGGTTCAGCCGGCACCTGCCGCAACTCGGCTCCGGTCATTTCGTCCTTGCCGACCAGGTAGTGTTTCCTGTCGATCTGGATTTCGAACTTCTGCTCGATCGGTACGACCAGCTCCTGCGGGGTGCTGCCCTGTCTGTCATCAGGCCCTGAAACCGTCATCGGCCATTCTCCCGTGGTTGAGGTGTCGTGATACCACGGTATCACCGTAGCTTGACACGCAGCCTGTGTCAAGGCATGGTATCAACATGAGGAAAATCAAAGCAATGACGATCCGGCTCAGCGCTAAGCAGGCGGCGGAACTGGAGACCGTTGCGACGGTGGACGAGCAGCCCGTGTCCGTGGTGATTCGTGCGGCGATCAACCGTCACGTCGTGGCCCGAAAAAGGGATCCGGTTTTCAGGGACGGGCTCCGGGCGCGGATCGAACGGGCTCAGGAGATGCTGGGCGAGTAGCCGGTCGGTTTCGCCGTCGTTGGGTGGCCGGTCGGACGGGAAGTGTGCTCTCCCCGTGGGGCGGTAGCGTAGCGAAGCACTGAGTACCGGGATGGCGGTGATCAGTGGGCACGGACCGCAGGCTCGGGATCCGTTTTCCGGCAGCGGTGTGGCGGGATGGGGGGATGTTGGGTAGCGCTAACGGTCCCGCCAAATGCTCGCTATTCGACCCGACTTCCCCGCTATTTGACCACGACAGGCTCGATCATGGCGTGACGGCAAGAACGGCAGATCGTGCAGTCCACGTTGAACTTAGACGATTTCTTGCCGGGATTAACGTCCCCTCGGAGCAGATTATCAGGCGTGCGCTCTAACCACCTGAGCTACAGGCCCCCTGAAGGCCAGAAAAGCTAGAAGCGCGGGGCGACGGCTTCAAGGGCCTTCGAGCACACCGCGATACATCGTGTCCCGGAGCACGCCGATCTCATCAGCCTCGCGACCCATGAGTACTGGCGCTGACGCGACCATGGGCTTCGTTCGCACCTGCCTGGCCACCGGAGGTGGCGCGGCGTGCTGTTTGGTAGCATTCTGCCACCAACCTGAGGGATTCGGCGTTCCTCGGCCTGGCCGACCGGCACCGTACCCAGGGGCACCTCATCACGGGGGATCAGGGCATATGAAGACGTCGACCTCGATCAAATCCGCCTCGACGGCGCTGCTACTCCTCCTACTCCTCTTGACGGCGTGCCAGGGGCAGGCAGGAGACGCACGTGAGGAGGGTATGCCGGACGGGTCGGGCACCTACGATGACCTCGTTGCACTGTTCCAGGAATTCCTCGAGTGGACGGATCCGGCCAGGGCGTCGGGCAACGTTCCAAACCGGGACATCGCCGGCAGCGCGACCGACGTCTATCCCGACTACGCCGAGGCGACCGTCGAGCGTCGTCGTGCCACTATGCGGGACTTCCAGACGCGGCTCGAGGACATGGCGGTCGTGGACTGGGAACTCAATCAACAGGTCGACTATCTGGCAGTTCGTTCCCGATTCGATCGTCACGACTTCACACTGAACGTGTCCCGCCCCTGGTCCAGGGACCCCGGCTTCTATGTGGATCAGATGCTGCGCATCACGTTCGCGGACTTGCCGTTGGACGACGATGGGACCGCCGCGCTCCGGACGCGCCTCGAGGCCATCTCACTCCTGGTGGAGCAGGCCAGGAACAACCTGACGGAAGTAGCCGCCGACTACGCGGACCTCGCGATCTTCAATCTGACCAACGCCGACGGCGTGGGGCACGGCTACCCGTATCGGGCAGCGCCGCCGGCCGGCGTCCTTGGCTGGTACGACGACTTCCACGAGCGGGCGGCCACGCAGCAACCCGAACTTAGCGCCGACATTGCCACGGCCCGGGAGTCCGCCCGCGGCTTCCACGCCTGGCTCGTCGCAAATCGAGGCGACATGACCGCCGAGGGCGGCGTGGGTCGAGAGATGTTCGACTGGTACCTGAAGCACGTGAAGCTCATGCCGTACGACACGGATCAGATCGTCACGCTGGGCCTGCGGGAGCTGGATCGCCTCTGGAGTGCGTATGCGCTGGAACAGCACCGGAACCGGCATCTGCCGCCGCTCGAGCTGTCGGCGTCGGAGGAGGAGTATGAGGCACGGATCGGCAGCGTCGACACGCGGATCCGCGACTTCCTGGTGAGCGAGGACATCATCACGATCCCGGACTACGTCGGGGAGCTCGACACGAACGTGCCGTGGATCGTCCGTCCCGGCGGCCCGAACTTCTGGGAGCAGGTGCAGTTCCGTGACCCGACGCCCGATCACCTGCACGCCGTCATCCCCGGGCATCGCTTCGACGGCCTGGTCGCACAGCACAACACGCACCCCATCCGCGGCAAGATCAGCAGCGGGGCGCGCAACGAAGGCTGGGCCACCTACCTGGAAGAAGCCGTCATGGAAGCCGGCTTGCTCGATGACGCGCCGC
This sequence comes from Gemmatimonadota bacterium, assembly GCA_009841165.1. Taxonomy (GTDB): domain Bacteria; phylum Gemmatimonadota; class Gemmatimonadetes; order Longimicrobiales; family Gaopeijiaceae; genus Bin94. The sequence continues at coordinate 41,233 of VXMI01000057.1, forward strand.
GGGTCCGTGAGCTCATCTACATCTTCGGCATCTTCCGGGCCGCCAGGGTGCCGGCGGACGTGTGGCTTCAGCTCAACGAGATGACAGTGGACGAAGTGGTGGCGTGGTGGATGGAGCGCACCCCGTGGCTGGACGAGAACGTTGCGCGCGTGGACGCCGAGATCTACCTGCGCCGGCCGCCCGGCTACGGGCTGGGGTACGCGATCGGCATGCTGCAGATGCGGCAGCTCCTCGCCGATCGCAAGCGCCAGCTGGGCGACGATTTCGACCTCGCGGAGTTCCACGACACGTTCATGGCAGCCGGGCGGCTCCCGATCTCGCTGATCCGTTGGGAGATGACGGGCCTGGACGACGAGGTGCGGGATCTCTGGAAACGGGAGCGGCTCGACTACAAGGAGTGACAAACATGAGAACGCTGAACTCAATCCTGGGCTTTTCGGTACTGTTGGCCGGGTGCGCCGGGATCGATGATGGAGAGCTCACCGATGCCGAGCGTGCGGCGCTTGCCGACTCCATACGTCAGTTCGCCAACGAGATGGTCGAGACCATCGACGGTCACGATGTGGACGGCTTCATCGGATATCACCTGGACGGCCCCGACTTCGCCTGGGCGAGCCGCGGGGAGATCACACCGCTGGAGTCACATCGTGCCTCGATGAAGGAGTACTTCCCCGGCGTCGGAAGGAACGTGCACTTCACGCTCGGGGAAAGCACAGTGCATGTGCTGGGCCGGGACGCCGCGGTGGCCACGTCGGTCATTCACTCAACCAACGTCGGCGAGGATGGAGAGCCGATCAGCGGTCACGAGGTCTGGAGCATCGTGGTGCAGCGCATGGAGGGCGAGTGGAAGGTCGTGCAGGTGCACGAGTCGTACCCGCCGGTCCCGGACCCCTAGTCAGCCTGCCCCGGGACCTCCGTATCCCATAGCGATGGCCTCAAGGGCGTGGTCTTTTGGCCTCGCCCATCCAGCGGCCCATGCGCGGCGCGGCGCCCGGCAGGGGGAATGCGGCAACGAGCAAGCCCAACTCGTCCAGCACCCTGGTGAGGCCCGCGCCTTGCACCCAATCGCGAGCCGCGGCCGAGGGCTCGGTGATCACCACACGGCCTCCCGGCATGAGCACCCGGAGACACTCGCCCCACCACCCCCCCCCCCCGGGGGTTATAAGATTTACGGAGCCCCGCGGCCCGCGGGAGGGGGGGGAGGCCGGCGGTGGGGTGGTATAAAAAAATGGGGGGGGGGGGGGGG
>VXMI01000216.1 GCA_009841165.1 Gemmatimonadota bacterium
TCCCGGCTGAGGAGCAGGCTGGAGGCCGACCGGAGGCGGATCGAGGACGAAGCCGCGCGCGAGCTCGCGCGGCTCGGCGAGAACTTGAGCGCAATCGCAAGCGGCGCGCTGCGTACCATCGAGGCCGATACGGCCGAGGCGACCGGGAAGATGCGCGAGTTGCTGATGAAGGCCTGGCTCCGGCCGCTGGTGGTCGGCATGAGCCTCTTCCTGGGTATCTGCTTCGGAAGCTTGGGGACGATGCACTGGCTGTCGAGGAGCATCCACGACCGGATCGAGACCTTGGACGAGCTGGACACGCGGACCGAGTGGGCGCGCGCGACGCTGGCCGAGATCGAGGAGACGACGTGGGGCGTCGAGTTGCTGGAGAGCAGCGGGGACCGGTACGTGTCGCTGCCCGCCGGGACGGCGGTCCGTCCGGCTTTCACCATGAAAGGGCGGCCCTACTTGAAGCTGTCGAGGGATTGAGGAGGGAGCTGCGTGACCGATATGGAGCGGCGGCTGACGGCCGCATTGGAAAGGTTGTCCGGGCAGTACGAAACGGAACAGCGGCGGCACTCCGGACAGATCGGAGCGTTGCGAGAACAGGTCGAAGCCTTGCAGCGGCAAGTCGAGCGGCTGAGCGCGCGGGTGACGGACTTGACCGGCTACTCCGGGACCTACGGCGCAGGGCCAGGGAGCAGGTGGAGATGACGAGGCAACTGCTGGAAAGAATTCGGCGGCCCGGGCCGGACCGGGATTCCGGGCCGAGCCGCTAACAACTAGAGGATCCGCCGACGCCGTCGACCGCCACCCTCCGTCGCACTAGCCGAATCGGAGACGGCTTTCGGATGACGGCAACGAAAACCCTACGCGTCCAAAGGTGGGCTCTCCTGGGAAAGCTGTCCCGCAAACGCGCTGATCGCCTGTTTCCAAGATTGCGCCCATCTTCCTATCTTCCGCAATGCCGTGGCCACGGCATGCGAATAGCACTGATGACGAGGATTCCCGGAGAGATCAGTAATGAAGCGCAAGTTCAACCCCGCAGAATACGTCAGACGGATTGGCTGCGATCTCGTTCGTGCCTTCCATGATGCTCGTCAAGCCACGACACCTGCGCTGGTTGGAGACGCGATGGAGCAACCCGTTCGCTCTCGACTTGAACAGATTCTGCCGCGCGGAATCGGCGTGGGCTCCGGGTGCGTCGTGGACAGCGAGGGAGGCACGAGTCGCCAAATGGATGTCGTGCTCTACGAGAGGGGGTTGTGCCCCGTGTTTTGCGTCAACGACAGCCCTGAAACCACCTACTATCCATGCGAAGGCGTACTCGCCGTTGGGGAGGTAAAGAGCACAATCGGCAAGCGAGAACTCGCGGATGCTTTCAAAAAGATCCGGTCAGTAAAGATCTTGAATAGGGCCTATGAAGCAGCCAATGGCGGTCCCTGCGTTGGGAGGCGGTACGGAGACCAAGGATCTTCTTCGAGCCATGGCTTCCACCGGGATCATACCAACAAGGGGGACGTTCTCGGATTCATCTTGGCTGAGAAAGCGAGCCTTCCTGTAACCTTGCCAGACCCCTCCGCGACAGACGAGTCTGCCCCGAGAGCGACGTTGTTGGAGCATTACGTGGACAACGTACAGGACACGGAGAACGATGTGTTGTGTCCTGACTTCCTAGTCCTGCTTGAGGGCACTTTGTTGACTCCGCAGACGTGTACAGGTTCGAGACCTTACACCCCAGTCCGTTTCAAGAACGTCCTCCCTCACCTGATTCATCCAGTATATGCGGAGTCTCCTTTTGGGGAATTGGTCAAGCTAATCTGGAAACGGCATCAAGATGGATTGACGGCACACATTCCTCTCGCGCATTACTTGCACTATGAGGCAAAAACCGAGCCCAGGCTCAAGTGGGCTGCTATAGCTAATGTCGACCTAGACGAGGTCAAACTGAGAATCGGCGATCCTGTCGAGATTGCCACGCCGACGGATCATCTTCGAGACGAATTGGCACCTCTGTATCGAAAAAGGATATAGCGGCGAGCGTCGGCTCGAACCCCGGGTAACCACAGTGACCGGGGGGGCATGTCCAAGACATTCCCCCAAGCTGGTTCGAGGAGACGGCGCGGCGGGGTTGGGGGCGGATCGTCACCTATGAACGGCGGCGTCACCGTCGTGGCACTCAAGAAAGTCCCGGATACGATCCGCGACCCCATTTCCGGCCACGATGTCGCATTCCCAGATCACGAGAACCTTCCAACCTCGCTTCACAAGCTCCGCACGGTGCTCGGCGTCGCGCGCCACGGTGCGCTCCAGTTTCGGTAGCCAGTAGTGTCGATTAGACTTCGGTCGTCGCGCGATCCGGCAAGCAGGGTCAGAGTGCTGATGCCAGAAGCAGCCGTGTACGAAGATCACCTTTCGGCGGCCTGGGAACACCAAGTCGGGTTTTCCGGGTAGATCCTTACCGTGAAGTCGATAACGGTATCCCATGGCGTGGGTAATACGCCGCACGGCCATCTCGGGTTTCATTCCCTTGGATCGGATGTTGGCCATGATCTCGCTGCGTCGCGTTGGAGTCACGGTGTCGGTCATGTCGATCCTAGCCGTAAGGGCCTTCCGCCAAGCCTCAACCCGATCCGGGTGACCGATCACCCACCCTAGATCACAAGGTCCAAAGGAAGATCCGAGATATCGCGGAGCCGCTTGCCTTGAGTCATGGTGTGCAGCATTTCCAACGCGTCGGTGAGGCCGAGGTCCGAAACGGTTTCCTCCAGTTCAGGCAGGGCAAAATGGTAGACGCAATCGATCTCGCCCGTTCCGAGCGCGATCGAAGCTATCCGATTGGGTGTCGGCTCGCCGGTTACCACAGCGACATGGGGGAGTCGGCCCTTGCGGTTCCGCACCAAATTCAACGCTTCGGAACGGGCGTTCTGAGAGCGGTCGCTGCGAATCGTCCACTTGCACGATACGCTGGCATGAAGAATCGGAAGGCGGCTGTTTAGCCGCCTCAAGGGAGTGCCGCGCGCCTGCATTCGATCCACGAGCACACCACTCTCGTTGATCGTCTCGTCGTCCTCGGGAAAGCGGATGACCACCACATCGGGCTTGATCAGGTAGTCGCTTCCGAGGGCAGCGGACAATTCGGGGTTTGCCTTGGCCGCAGCATCGAGAGCGGCCAAGTGCTCGTATTGGGTGAACTGTGCGATGGCGGCGCGCCCGCCTACCCCCTTGCTGATTTCCCACCGGCCCGGGCGGAGATGGGCGAGCCGGGGAAACGTGAGTGCCAGATACTCCTTGCATACTTCTTCAAACCGGCTTCCAGATTTCTGGCCCGCCAAGCGCTCACTGACGGATCCAGTTCCCAAGCGCTCGACGATGCCCGTGGCAATGCTGACACTCAGTTTGCTGTGTTTGTCTGCGTTACTCGGGATGCCCTTCGAATCGACGCGGAGGATCGAGGCCCGCAGGGCATCGTGGAATGCTCTGCGCGCGGTGGCAAGAAACACCTCACCGGTCATCCAGCAATCCCCGCGACCTGTAGGGATCTTGGGACCGACAGACATTGGCTTATTCTCTCTCCGACCGCTCGCGCGACAGGAGGGGGGAAGGCGTTTCCGACCTGACGGTAAGAAGCCGTCTTGCGACCCGAAAACTCCCAGTTGTCAGGGAAGCCTTGGAGACGGGCCACCATCCGAACCGTGAGGCGGGGCATCCCGACAAAATCGGTCGCGGGCGGTTCGTCTGCGATCCCAAGGCCATCGACGCCTAGTGTCGCCCACGCCTTCCTCGCACGGGTTGGTCCCAAGTCCGGGCCGCCATGCTTCAGTGACCCGCCGACGATCGTCGGCGCGATGTCATCGGCGTGCGCCCTCCATCGGCGTGCACCCTTCCAGCCGCGTTCGCTGATGAGGTCATAGAGAGTTTCCCCGACCGTAGGCGGGGTACAGCCTGTGCCAGTGGGCCAGGAGAACAGGTGCGCGGAATCCGTGCGTAAGGCGACGATCACGACGCGCGGGCGGAGTTGTGGCACACCGAAGTCGGAAGCGTTGAACAGGCGCCATTCCGCCCGATAGCCCATCTTCTGGAACCGCGCCTTGAGTTGCTCTCGAAAGTCCTCGAACACAGCGCCGAGCATGCCTCGCACGTTCTCGATCATCACTGCCCGGGGTCTCGTAACATCCACGAGATCCAAGGTGACCGGGAAGAGGTTGCGTTCGTCCCGGTCGCCCAGTTGCTTGCCAGCGATCGAAAACGGCGGACAGGGAAGGCCGCCCGCGAGCAGGTCGATACCCCTGAAGGACTGAGCGTCCTCGTGAACGAAATCCCGCAAGTCCTTCTCGAACACCTGCCAGTTAGGCCGATTCATCCGAAGCGTATTGCAGTAGTGGCGCTCGATCTCGACGAGCCCTTCGTGTGCGAACCCCGCTTGCTCCAGCCCCAGCGCCTGCCCGCCTCCTCCGGCGCAAATCTCCAACGAACTGATCCCGATCATGGTTGGTTTCTCCGGTGGGAGGCCCTCCTGAGGTCGAGCGGGAGCTGCAACTCCCGGTCGCGGTAGCGTTCAAGGAACTCGATGAGCGCTTGGCGTCCGATCCAAGCCCTTGAGACTCGGCTGGCTTCGGCCAAGGCGGCGATCTCACGATGTTCTTCGGCAGTCAGATTCACCGAAAGACGATGTGTGGATGGCATGGGAACTCGTAGCAGGGTGTTCCAGTTAGGTGCATGGTGCAGCACCGTGGTCATCATATCGGGCCGCACGCGCTCTGTCAACGCTCGCTCCACGGGCCAATCCCTCGACTCCGGGCGGAACGCCACGCATCAAGGCCGCCGTCCGTGTGCCGACCACCACCCAATTTGGACGTGTTGGCCAGTACCTGTCAGGCCCTTTCCGGCCAAAGAAGCCCTCAAGTGGACGCTGGACGGCCAGTCAATGCGGACGCACGTTGGTGGACAACCCTTGCGGTAGGGTCGCGCATCCAACCCGTGGCCCAATTGCGGTTTGGCCCGACTCGCTACCTTCGACTCACCAGAGAGGTTCTCGATGAACGCCAGCAGGTTCGCCCCTATTCAATCGCTCCTTCTGATGGCCGTCTTGGCCGCCCCATCCACTCTCCCCGCTCAGGAGATCGTCGAGGTCACGGGGCGGGACCGTCCGATCGAGCCCGCGTTCGAGGAGGTCTACCGGGTCGGCGTCCTCGAAGGCGAGTCCTGGGAGATGTTCGCCTCGGTGGGCCAGGTCGCCTTCGACGCGGAGGGCAACCTGTACATCTTCGACGGGACGACCGGTGGGATGCGTGTCGAGGGGATGCGTCTGACGCGGGGCGGCGCGGTGAGGGTCCTTGTGTTCGACGCGGTCGGGCGTTTCGTAACGGAATTCGGATCTTCGGGCGGCGGTCCCGGCGAGTTCAACCAGCCCATGGGATTCGCGGTGTTGCGCGACGGCACCGTGGTGGTGAGCGATGTCGGCCACCGCGCCTACCAGCTTTTCGACGCCTCCGGCGATTTTCTGCGCATGGTCCGGGCGGATGACGGATCCAACCCGGTGGCGATCCCGGCCCACGACATTCAGCCGGATCCTCGCGGCGGGGCGGTCTTTGCCGGTGGGGGCTCTCGCTCCATCGTCATGGGCGCGGGCGGCGCGGCGGATCCGCCCACTTCCCGCCCGGTGCTGCGGGTCGGACTCGACGGCGAAGCCGCACGCACCGATACGGTGGCGGAGGGATGGCTGCCCCCGCGGAGCGACCTTGAGGGTCTCGCGACGAGCCCCGTCCCCGCCCAGATTCGCGACGCGCTTCGCAGCATGACCATGCCGACCGTGTTCGAGCCCGGTTTCCTTGTGGCCGTCCTCCCCGACGGCGGCATCGTTCACTCGGACTCGTCCGCGTACGCGCTGAAGGTCACGCCGCCGGGTGCGCGCGAAGCCGCACGCATCATCCGGCGGCCCTTCGATCCCGAGCCGGTGACGGAATCGGTCCGGGAGGCGTACGAGGAGAGGACGGCGGAGGCCCGGCGCGCACTCGGCGGAACCGGTTCAAGACGCCTCATGCTGGTCGGGGGCGCCCGGGGAAACAGCCCTCGGTCGGAGGCCACGTTCGATCTGGAGGACCGCTTCTACCACGAGATTCCCGTGCTGCGCGACTTGGCCACCACATGGGAGGGACGTATCTGGGTGCGGCGCGGTGGCGAGGAACCCGATAGCGACGGCCCCATCGATGTCCTGACGGCGGAAGGGACCTACGTCGGCACCTACGCGACCGATGCGACCGAGATGCCGGACGCCTTCGGCCCGGGCGGACTGGCGGCGTTCATCGAGTTGGACGAGTTCGATGTGGCCAGCGTGGTGGTGCGGCGGCTCCCGGCCGAGGTGCGTTGAACGTCAACGCGTATCCGTCCGAAGCAGCGTGCAATGGCCCGAAAACCGTCCGCTGACTTCCGATGCCGTCGCATGAAATCCCGCTCATTTCTGCATACTGTAAGTGGTACGGGCATATCCATATTCTATGTAACATGTTGATACATCGCCGCTTACGAAATCGTCCATAGTTCGGGCGGGATCGGGCCGGTAAGTTGGTTGTGAAGGACCGACAGCCGCCTCAGGTTAGCGAGGCGGCCGAGTTCGGGCGGAATCGGGCCCGACAAGCTGTTTGAGCCGAGCTGCAACCGCGTCAGGCTGGCAAGGCTACCCAACTCAGGCGGGATCGGCCCCGAAAGGTCGTTGCCGAATACATCCAGCCCCTCCAGCCTGGCGAGATTGGCGAGCGTAGACGGGACCGGGCCCGTAAGGTCGTTATTGTAGAGCGACAGACCGCGCAGGGTCGCCAGATCACCCAGCTCGGGCGGAATCGGGCCCGTGAGGTTGTTGTTGTAGAGCGACAGGAAGCGCAGATTCGCCAGCTTGCCGAGCTCGGGCGGGATCGGACCCCTTAGTCCATGCGGCGTGTATCCGCGGAATTCGCTGTCCCAAAGTCCACTGAGGTCGAGACGAACGACCCGCCCGGCACCATCGGTGTCCACCCCGTGCCAGTCTCCCAAAGGCGCATCGGTCAGCCAGTTGTCGCTGTTGACCCAGTTGGGGCCGTCGGTCGCATTATAGAGCGCCACCAGCACTGCCCGATCCGGGCTTGTTACCGTGATCTCCGCCGTGTCGAAGGCGTCTCCCGCGGTCGCGGTGATCGTCGCCGTCCCGTTGCCTGCCGCCGTCACCAGCCCGGATCCGCTGACCGTCGCCACGGAAGTGTTGCTACTCGCCCAGGTCACCTCGGCGCCCGTCATCACCTGGCCGCTCTGGTCACGGACCACGGCCGTGAACTGCTCGGTGGCGCCCAGGGCGGTGAGCCGGGCGGTCGCAGGCGTAATCGTCACGGTCGTCGGTCGCGGGGCGTCGGGGGGCAGGGTCGGGGGTTCCGTGGTCCCGTCGCCGCAACCGGTCGCCCACGACAAGCCGGCCAGCGCCGCCGCGACGAACACCGGGAGCCGGCAACGCCTCAAGCCGGACAAGGCAATCGGATGCTCTACGGCAATCGGTAACGGCACTGCGTCTCTCTACTCCTGGGCAGCAATTGTCTGGGGGACCTGATTCGCGGGTTTCCAGGCACTTGCGGGCTTGTATCCTGTTTTGTCGACGTGGGGGGACTCGCTCTAGTAAGGTGGCCTCGGCAACAGGACCGCCCATCCCCCTTTTGGGGGATGTCCACCCGCGCCGTGACCCGCAGCCCGCAACTGCGTCTTCGCAAAGGCGTCTGCAGGTTTCTACTCGCCAACCGCCGAAAGAGGCTCCTCCCTGCGCGGCAGGTCGCTTCCCGACCGTTCCTGGAAGGCCCTCAGCCCGAATACGGGCAGGATCGCGAACAGATGGTCGAAGATCTCGGACTGGAAGGCCTCGTAGCTGAGCCATTCCGTGTCGTTGGAGAAGCAATAGAGTTCGATCGGCGCGCCGTGGGGTCCGGGAGCCAACTGGCGGACCATCAACGTCATTTCCTTGTGGGTTTTCGGGTGGGCACGCAGGTAGCCTTCAACGTAGGCCCGGAATACCTCCAGGTTCGTGACTTGCCGAGCCTGCGTGTCACTCGGTTCGTCCTGCCCCGTTGCCCTGGCGTCGGCGTCCGTGATCTCGTGCAACTTTTGGTTGAGGTAGCGGCTCACGGTCTTGTGCCCGGCAAGCCTGTCGATTTCGCCAGCTTCCAGGAAACGCACCGAGTTTACGTCGATCAGGATTGCCCGCTTGATACGCCGCCCGCCCGATTCCGACATGCCGCGCCAGTTCTTGAACGAATCGCCGATCAACCTGTGATTCGGGATGGTCGAGATCGTCTTGTCCCAGTTTTGCACCCTGGTCATGTGCAGATCGATTTCGATCACCGTCCCGTTCGCATTCGCATGTGGAATCTCCACCCAGTCGCCGATTCGCAGGATGTCGTTGGCGGTGATCTGAATGCTCGCGGCCAGGGAAACGAGCGTGTTTCGGAAGACAAGCATCAGAAGCGCGGTCAACGCGCCGATCCCGGACAGGAAACCGACCGGAGAACGGCCGAGGAGAATAGCGACGATCACCACGGCGGCGACGGTATAGACGGCCAGGGTGAAGACCTGGACATAGCTCTTGATCGGCTTGGCAATCGACGCCGGAGAGGTCCTGTGGTAGACGGCGCTGAACGCGTCGAACGCCGCAACCAGGGTGCGCGCGATGGTCAACGCGATATAGGCGGCGGACAGGCGACGCACGGCAGTCCAGAAGACGATCAGGATCCGGGTTTCCGTCCCCGCCTCTACCTCGGACTGCGTTACTCCCAGGGCGGGGACGATGCCGTAGTAGACAACGATGGCGGGCACAATGGGGGCGAGCCGAAGAAGCACCGTCGTGTTGAGGGGACCATCGTCCAGGGGAATCTGCGCTTCCGAAGCCACCCTTCCTACCGTCCGGGTGATGAGTCGGGACTTCAGCCAGTCCGCCACCAACGCCAGGATCGCCAGAGCCCCAAGGCCGATACCCAGGTGCAGCCAATTGAGGGGTACGGATTCTTCCATTTCGGGTCACCTTGTCTTGGGTGTACCCCGGGAACCTACAGCCGCGCGTGCGACCCGGCGCAGGTCAACCACGCATCCTTCGCGGATCCCGCCCAAGCATATGTAAGGCGTACTTTACATTATGACATCCGTGCTTGTCATCTTACTGAGCTTTCGTCTGCTAGAACCGGAACGCCAGGCTGGCGACAGGACGGAGTTCCGCCTCGTCTTCCAGGTAGTACGCGAGGCCCACTTCGCCGGCGATCAATGCTTGGAGGAAGCGCAGCCCGCCCGTGAGGATGTTCGTTCCATCCTCGAACCCGACCCGCCGGAATTCACCAGCCAGGCCCAATTCCGGCGTCAAGTGGAAGTCGCCGCCGACCGCCACAACCCCGATCTGCTCGTTCAGGGTTTCGCCGAGGATCGTGGCCGAAATCCCGAGCATTCCGCCGGAAGCGTGCAGGTTGACGGCCTCGTTCACTGCTATCGAGCCTGCAATGGAGCCTCCGTAATAGGTCACGGTCTCCTCGGCAAGCCAGAGCCCCAGGTAACCTGTGACGGCAACCGAGAGCTGATCGTTGTGCCATGCGCGAAACCTCGGGGCGAAGTACGGAAACAGGTCCGAGTCACCGCCGCCCACGTTGTAGTAGAAGAAGCCGGAGCCTGCGGTGAGTGTGAGTTCGTCGGTCACGCCGTACGACACCTGACCTGCACCGGGCACAAAATCTCCGAGCTCTGTCGCCTGTGCCAGCGGGTTGGCGCCCAGGTAGCCCGCGCTTAGGTGACCTCGACCCTGTGCAAGCGTATACCCTGTCGACTCCACGAAGCCCGTGAGCAGCCTTGGAGGGAAGGGATCGGGTTGCCGGGCCTCGACCGCACTCTGCACGCCGGCACCCGCCTCGTCCACCGTGGGCGCGCCGGGCCGCGTCCGCTCCGGTTCGACCGGCTCGAGCCGTTCTGCCTCGGGTTGTGCCGGGGCGGATGCTACCGTGCCCGAAACTGCGGCCACAATAATGCTCTGCTGAACGGAGAGACCCCCGGGATCGCGTGCCACAGCGTTTACGATCGCTGTGCCCATGCCCGCCTGTGTGATTGTGACGATGTTGCCCGACACCTCGACACCAGCTACGCCCGGGTCAGATGTCATTGCCGAAAAGCTCAACGTCTCCCCATCCGGATCGCGGAAGTAGGAGGACACGCTGAGGGAGACCCACTGGCCCGGAGCGAGGGTCTGGCGAGGAATCGTCCCAACCGGCTCCGGAGCCCGATTGGGCGCTGCAACCGTGACCTGAGTGCGCTGTGTAGCGGACAAGCCGCCGGGATCGCTGGCAAAGACGGTTACCACTGCCGTGCCGGGCGCCACGCCCGCGATCGTCAGGACGCTGCCCGACACGGAAACCGCGGCTATCGCGACATCCGAGGCGGTGGCGGCATACGCCAGCGCATCTCCGTCAGCGTCACTGAAGAATGCAGTCAGGTCGACAGACGCCGACTCGCCCGCCGAGATCGTCTGGCCGGGAATGGAACCGACCGCTTCGGGAGCTCGTGGGTCCTGGGCGAGCGCCGACGACACCGACCCGACAAGCCCGAGCACCAGGACAGGTGTCAGGACACAGTCTATCCGCCGCATGTCTTCCCCCCTTCATGATCGGCTATCGAACTCAGCCACTTCTGGAACTCCTCGTCGGCCGGAGCGCACAGCTCGATGTCGTCGATGATCGGCTTCCAATGGAAGTAGTCCAGCTTGAGCTTCATCCACTCGCGCGGGATCTCGCCCTCGAACCAGTTGTCGCTGATGTCCAGCCACTTGAGCTTCGTCAGATCACCCAGCTGTACGGGGAGCTTGCCATCGAGGTCCGCATCTCTCAGGTCCAGTCTCTCGAGGCTTTCCAGATTGCCGAATTCACTGGGAATTGGTACTCCCCGCCCAAAGAAATTGGTCTCGCTGAGGTCGAGCCATTTCAGCTTCTTCAGGTTGCCGAGTTCGATGGGGATCGTGCCGCGTGCGAAGAACAGGCTGTTGCTGAGGTCCAGGAACTCGAGATTCTCTAGGTCGCCGAGTTCACGGGGGATCATTCCCTCCATGCCGTTCTCGCTGAGGTCCAGCCGAATCAGTTGCTTCAGTTCGCCGAGTTCACGGGGAATCGAGTTCCGGAGGCGATTGTCGGGAAGTTCCAGCTGGACGACACGGTCCAGATCGTCGGCCGTGACACCGTACCAGGTGCCAAGTGCAGCCTCGGTCAGCCAGCCGCTGCTGTTGCTCCATCCCGCGCCGTTGGTGTGAATGAAGAGCGTACGTAAGACCTCGCGGTCCATTGACGGCTCCTGGACCGTCACCATGACCATCTGGCTGACGGAGAGGCCGTCGGGGTCGGTGGCTGTGGCCGTCACCGTCGCGTCGCCGGTGGCCCGTCCCGTGATGGTCATGATGCTGCCTGCGACCCGTGTGATCGCCACGGCGGTGCTGGACGAAGTCGCCGCATAGGCCAGCGCGTCCCCGTCGGGATCGCTGAAGTAGTCCGCGAGGTTGAGAGAGACCTCCCCGCCGACCTCCAGGACCTGCGGAGATACGGTCCCGGTGGCTGTCGGAGCCGCATTGGGGCGCTGTACCGTCACCGCAACGTTCTGGGTCGCTGTGAGGCCCCCCGGATCGGTGGCGGTGACAGTCACCGCTGCCGAACCCTCCGAGACTCCCGCGATCGTCAAGGTGCTGCCCGAAACCGTCGGCGATGCGACCGCCGGGTTGGATGTCGTAGCCGAGTAGGTCAGGGCGTCTCCGTCGGGGTCATTGAAGGAGGAGGCGAGATCGAGAGTCACGACTTCCCCGGCCGTTAGCGTCTGGGCGGGTATTGAGCCCACCGCTGTCGGAGCCTGGTTGTCGTCGGACGGCCCTGTGCCACCGTCGTCTCCGCCGCAGGCGGCGGTCCATGGCAGCCACAGGAGGAGCGTGCCGAGTCTCACCGCGTTGATCATTCTGTACCGCCTTGCGGCAGGTCGGCGCTTCCTCGCCGGCTTGGAGCCCATGTGTGCCATCCTATCCACCCGAGGGGCAGGTTCTGTGACCCTTCTGGTCGGGAATCGAGTTGAGCCATGCCTGGAATTCGTCGTCGGCCGGCGCACAGAGCTGCTGCGTAGCCACCCAGTAGAATCGTTCCAGCGTGAGATTCATGAATTCGCGTGGGATCGAGCCTTCGAAGACGTTGTAGCTGATGTCGAGCCACTTCAGATTCTTCAGATTCCCGAGCTGGGGAGGGAGCTTGCCCCGGAGTCCGACATGACTCAGATCCAGCTTCTCGAGGCTCTCCATGTCCCCCCATTCCGAGGGAATGATCGGATCGTCGCCAACCCACCAGATGATCTCGCTCAGATCGAGGTGCTTGAGCTTCTTCAGCTTCCCGAACTCGGGGGGAAGCGTGCCACGCGCAGGGAACAGGCTTGTGCTGAGGTCGAGCCATTCCAGGTTCTCGAGGTCGCCGAGTTGGCGCGGAATCACCCCTTCCAGGAAGCGATTGCCGTTAAGGTCCAGCCGCACAAGCTTCTGCAGGCCACCCAGTTCTCGGGGAATCGAGTTGCGCAACCCGTTTTCCGGCAGCTCCAGCTCAGTGACGCGGTCACGATCGTCGGTTGTGACGCCATACCAGGCGCCAAGTGCACCGTTACTCAGCCAGTTGGTGTTGGTGCCCCAACCCGCCCCTTCCGTCGCGATGTAGAAGGCCGTCAGGATCTGCCGGTCCATGGACCCTTCTTCCACGGTCACCATGACCGTCTGTTCCGCGGACAGGCCGCCCGGATCTGTGGCCGTTACAGTCACCGTTGCATCGCCGGGTGATACGCCGACGATGGTCAACAGGGTGCCCGATACCTGTGCGGCAGCGACGTCGGAGTTGGAAGAGGACGCCCCGAAGGTCAGCGCATCCCCGTCCGGATCGCTGAAGTACTCCAAAAGGTTGAAGGAGACCTCCTTGCCGGCCTCGATGGACTGGGCAGGGATCGTGGCCGAGGCTGTTGGCGCCGTGTTGGGACGCTCAACGGTCACGGAGACGTTCTGTGTCGCGGTGAGGCCGCCCGGGTCGCGGGCCGTTACGGTTACCGTCGCCGATCCGTCGGATACGCCGGCGATCGTCAGGGTGCTGCCGGAAACCGAGGGGGAGGCGACCGCCGGGGCGGAGGTCGTTGCCGTGTAGGTGAGCGCGTCTCCGTTGGGGTCACTGAAGTACGATGTCAGATCGAGGGACACGACTTCGCCGGCTGTAACCGTCTGAGCCGGAATCGTGCCCACGGCGTTTGGGGCCTGGTTGTCGTCGGTGGGCTCGGTACCGCTCTCGTCCCCCCCGCAAGCAGCGATCCACAGGATCAGCAGCCACCGAAGCCTCGGTCGCACTGCGGAACCGCCACTCCGGCCGCAGTCCTTGGCGCGCATTGACATGATGCCCCTACTGCGGCTGATGGATGTACAGCAATTGCCCGTCCGGCCCCGTTCTTCGTACCCCACCCATCTCGGGCAGCGTGACGTTGCACGAGTCCTGTTCCACGCTCTTCCACGCGCCCGTGGATGCATCCACGATGATGGGTATCAGGCCGCTCAGGACATCCAGGGCAATCCACAGTGCGCCAGTGGTGGCTGTAAGGCTGCAGACCACATCGCTGTGGCCCGGCTTGCGGAACGTCACCGTATGGCTTGTATGATTGTCCAGGTTCAGCGTCAGTGGAGTGACGCCTCGCTGCACGCCGTCGATCCAGACTTCCGCTTCCACCGGGACGGATGTGAAGGCGATTGCCTTCGTATCCTGGTTGAACAGGGTAGCACAGCCCGCAAGGGCCACTCCGCAAACCGTTACAAACATCTTTTTCACGATTGCCTCCTCTCCTGGGTTCGGCTTTGGCTGATACCGTCAGTGGCTCTCCGCCTTGATGTTCCGTTCGCTCCTCTGCGCAAGGTCAGTGGGCAATGCGCACTCCAAGGAGCATCGAGTTGGTGCCAGGAACGCGGCCGATGATGGGCCGCAGACTCACATCGGCTCGGGCAAACGGGATGTCCGTCCACAATTCGCGCCTTACCAGGGCGCCGACGCCGGTTCCCAGCAGACCCCCCGCCGCACCCCAGACGAGCCCGGCCACAACCGCCACCTCCGCTCCGGTCTCGGCGCATTCCTGGCTGGCACCGCCCAGCGTCAGGGCGTCGCACGCTCCGCTCACGAGTGCTCCGTAGAGAAGACCAGCCCCTACTCCGGCACCGCCGCCGTAGAGTAGCCCCGTCTTCCAACGGGACTTCCGCCCTGTGCTACGCTCGAGGCGCGCTATCTCGCGATATGTGAAGGACCGATGGATCTCCCCCTCTCGAATCCGGAAGCCGTGGTCGTCCACGATGGTCACTTCGCCAACCGTAGTCGCCCCGGGGGTGGTGACCCGGATACGGTCTCCGATACTCTGTGCGGACAGCGGGAGTAACGCGGGAACCTGGCTTGCAACCAGCAGGGCAAGCATCGGACCGAGCTGTATTCCGGTGTTGCTCGTGCGGCCAACCCCCATTTTGCATCTCCCGCGCTTCGGTCAAACCGGTCGAGACGCAAGAATGTCGAGGGAGCACGCGCGCCGAATCCCCCATTTGGGGGACCCCCGCCGAGGGGATCGGCCGACTTAGGGCGGGCCTCGGAATTGGTGAGAAACACCCAGCCGAAGGATCATCAGGTTCGCGTCGGTCATTATGACCGGACCATCTCCGTCCGTTCCGTACCTGGTTGGACCATGGTGCCGATACGACGCCGCGAAATGCAGCGCCAACCTCGGGTCGATGCTCATCAGGTTGACGGAAAACCCGCCACCGGCCGTCAGAGCCAGCTGATTGTCCGACTCATCCCCGCGGAACCAGGTCCAGGTCCTTGACGTGGCGAACTGCGAAACGCCGATCGTACCGAAAGCAAATAGCCGACCCGGCCCGAAATCGCTGTTGTACTGGGGACCAACACCAAAGGACGTGATCGAATTGGTGTGATGCTCGTCAAAGAACAAGTCGCGCACCTTCCTGCTGTATCCGTAGGCCAGATAGTGCATGTCCCCGCGCACCGCCAGGGAGCGAGGCTCGTTCAGGTAGAACAGCCCCCCGAATGCCAGACCCCAGGTCACGTCCGCGTTGTCGCGAAACTCACCGGCCGGCACCACGAGATCGAAACCCAGAAACGCGGCTCCGGCGAAGGATTGCGTTGAATCCTGAACTGCTTCGTCACCGGTATTCTGGGCGGTTCCGTCGGCTGCCAATACGCACCAGGGTGCCATCGCGGCGAGAACTGTCCACCTCATCTGATCCCTCCAGACAGATATGGTCCGAGCATCGTCGCCCGGCACAACGAAGGCCCCGGTCCCCCCAACACCACCGATCCGGAACCAATGGTGCATTCGATGGTCGTTGCCTCCATCCCCCTTTTTGGGGATGCCCGCCCGACTGGACTGCCTGCAATCTGGGTGGTGATGCTCTACCCTGGCCGAATCTGCACCAGCACCAGCCTGCCGGGCCCGCAGGTCGATCCATAAACCGCCATCGACTCCTCATCTTCGCGGCAGCGACTGTGTCCAACGGCAGGGAATCTTCGGCGCACCCAGCACACCCCACCACGTCCGAGAGCATTTCGACATGCCCATACAAGCTCGTTGACGGTGGGATGCGCCGATCCTTCGCGCGCGTGGCACGCCGCCTGAACCGTCTAGAAAGCGATCCGATGTAAAGACGACATTACATAATGTAATGTCAGCATTACTTTTCGTGTCCAGAGCCGGATTCCGCGGCTCCGTCCATCCCCCTTTCGGGGGACGCCGCCTCGCCGGGCCGCCCGTAGTCTGGTGGGCAAGCCTCTGCAGCCTGGGGCGAATTCCTGCACCAAGCCCGGCCTTGCGGGCGGCAAATGGATGCATGAACCGCAACCGAATCTTCATCCTTGCGGCAGCGACGCTGTCGGCGACCCTGTGGGCGTACGCCTGCGGCGACGCGGCCACCGAGCCTCCGCCTCCGCCCCCCGACCCGCCGCGTCCCACGACAGTCACGGTGAGCCCGGCGATGGCCGAACTGGCCGCCCTGGGCGCGACCGTGCAGCTCAGTGCCGAGGTGCGCGACCAGAACGGGCAGGTCATGGCGCGGGCCACGGTGGCCTGGACGAGCGACAATGCCCCGGTGGCGATGGTGGACGGCTCGGGACTGGTGACGGCGGTAGGCAACGGGACGGCCACGATCATGGCGACGGCGGGCGGTGCGTCAGGGAGTGCTACCGTTACGGTGGCCCAGGAGATCAGCGCAGTGTCGGTCACGCCCGCGACAGACACGCTGGTAGCGGGTGACACGCTGCACTTGGCGGCCGAGGCCACCGATGCGAATGGCCACCCCGTGGGGGAGGCCGAGTTCTCGTGGGAGTCGAGCGATACGTCGGTGGCGATCGTGGACGATGCCGGTTTGGTGACCGGACTCGGCCCAGGACAAGCAAAGGTCACGGCCACCGCAGCCGAGATTACGGGCCGCGCGGACCTCACGGTCGTTGCTCCCGCACCGACGACCATTGCGGTCACCCCCGACACGTTGGCGTTGGCGGCTCTGGGACAGACCGCGCAACTAAGCGCCGAGGTGCGCGACCAGGCCGCACGTGCGATGGAGGGCGTCCGAGTTGCCTGGGCGAGTGCCGACACAACTGTCGCAGCGGTCGACTCGGTAGGACTGGTGACAGCAGCGGACGCTGGCGAAACGACGATCACCGCGACATCGGGCGAAGCATCGGGCAACGCGGTGGTCACCGTAATGCAATCGGCGAGTTCGATCGTCGTGTCGCCGCCCACGGACACGATTGGGCTGGGCGACACGCTACGGTTGGTCGCGGAAGCGTTCGACGCGAACGGACACCGGGTCGCAGGCGCTCAGTTCGACTGGGCGTCGAGCGCCGTCTCGGTGGCCCGGGTGAACGGCTCGGGACTGGTGACGGCCTTCACCGAAGGGACGGCGACGATCACGGCGATGACGGGAGATGCCCGCGGCACGGCGGAGATCACCGTCGAGAACCCCGACCGGGCGGCTCTGGTGGCGCTCTACCATGCCACGGACGGCCCGAACTGGGTCAACAACGAGAACTGGCTGACCGACGCGCCGCTGGGGGACTGGTACGGAATCGACACCGACGCCTCCGGGCGCGTAATCCGGATTCACCTTCGTGGCAGCTTTGACGACGACATCCGAGAGTGGGTGGGTCACGGGCTTTCCGGCACTATCCCGCCGGAGCTCGGACGCCTGGCGAAGCTGAAGGCACTACACCTCAACGTTAATGCTCTGACCGGTACGATCCCGCCGGAACTGTGGGATCTACGGGATCTGGTTTCGCTCAACCTCTCGGATAACAGTCTGAGAGGAGTGATCCCGCCGGAGCTGGGCGGCTTGGCGAATCTGAGGAGCTTGAGCCTCGCGCGTAACCTTCTTCGGGACCGGATTCCGCCGGAACTCGGGGGACTCGCCAACTTGACGCATCTCAACTTTCAGCACAACGAGTTGACGGGTCCGATTCCGCCGGAGCTTCGCGCTCTCACGGGATTGGAGATCATCGATTTCGGATGGAACAACCTGTCCGGCCGGATCCCATCGTGGCTGGGAGAACTCACCAAGCTTCGGCAACTGAGCTTACACCTCAATGACTTGACGGGCCCGATCCCCCCTGAACTCAGCAATCTTGCCAGGCTCGAGACCCTCCTACTCAGCAAGAACAGGCTGACCGGTTTGATTCCACCCGAGCTGGGTCGACTCAGCAACTTGAGGAACCTGTGGTTGTTTGAAAACGGGCTGACGGGTCCGATACCGTCGGAACTGGCAGATATCAGTAGCCTGGAACAGCTTACGCTGTGGTACAACAATCTGACGGGACCGATACCGCCGGAGTTGGGCGACCTTGGCAACTTGATTCAACTGGGGCTGCAGGAGAACAACCTGACGGGCCCGGTTCCTCCCGAACTGGGACGCCTCCGGCGATTGCGCAGCCTTGCGCTGTCCGGCAACAAGCTGACCGGTTCCGTTCCGCCCAGTTTTGTCGAACTGGACAGTCTGGAGGCCTTCGATTGCCGGTCCTCCCTGGGCGTATGCGTGCCCGCCACGGACGAGTTCCGGGAATGGATAGGGCAGGTGGACGCTCGCGGAAACTACACCATTCGTGTTGATGTCCTGTATTGCGACGAGATTGACGTACAGGCGCTGGAAGCTGTTTACGAGGCCACAAACGGTTCCGGCTGGACACGGGACGACGGGTGGTTGGAGGAGGAGAATCTGGGCCGGTGGCACGGTGTGCAGACCGATTCGATCGGTCGGGTCTCCGGTCTCGACCTGACCGGCAACGGGCTGGCGGGATCCCTGCCGGACGCGCTGGGATTCCTGGCTGGCATGAGGGAATTGAGGATCGGCAACAACGAGTTGACCGGTCGGCTTCCCCTGTCGCTGGCCAGCGTGCCGCTGGAGGAGCTGGACTACGGTGCGACGGCGCTGTGCGCACCGGACGACGCCGGTTTCCAGGCATGGCTTACCGGCATCCCCCGACACTCGGGGACGGGAGTCCCATGCTCGCCTCTTACGGACCGCGACATTCTTGAGTCGTTGTACTGGAACTCTGACGGTCCCAACTGGCACAGCCGAACCGGCTGGGCCACCGACGCCCCGTTGGACCGGTGGCACGGCGTTACGACCGATGCCGCCGGGCGGGTTGTCGAGCTGCGACTTCGGTCCAACGGCCTGGCCGGCCCGATCCCGATCGAGATCGGTGAATTGAACCATCTTGAGTGGCTCAACCTTGGGGGCAACCAGCTCTACGGAGACATTCCCTCTGAACTTGGAGGGCTGTCGGAGCTGAGAGGACTGGGTCTCTACGGCAACCGGATTTCGGGGACGATCCCGCCGGAGCTGGGCGACCTGAGCCGTCTGACTTGGCTCAATCTTGCTGCGAATGAACTCACGGGCGAGATCCCAAGAGGACTGACCAAGCTCGCCAACCTCGTCTCGCTGGACCTCGGATGGAACGTTCTGTCAGGTCCGATTCCGGCCGCATTGGGCAATCTGAGTCGCTTGGAACGGCTCGGACTCGCCAGCAACCAACTCAGCGGGGGCATTCCTCCGGAAATCGGCAGGCTGTCCGCGCTCAAGTCCATGCGGCTTGCCGACAACCGATTGACGGGCCCGATTCCGCCCCAGCTTGGCGCCTTGGGCCGCCTGTCCGCCGTGGACCTCTCCCGCAACCAACTTGCCGGCGCGATTCCCACCGAACTCGGCGGCCTCGCCGATCTTCGGGAACTCCGGCTCTCCAACAACGAGATCTCCGGATCGATTCCCGCCGGATTGGGGCGATCCGGCAAACTTGGGGCGCTGGAACTCTCCGACAATCGACTCTCGGGACCTATCCCCGCCGAGTTGGGCCGTCTCGGCAACCTGGTCACGCTGCATCTCGGCGACAATCAACTCTCGGGAACGCTGCCGGCCGAACTCGGGCGCGCGACCAAGCTGGAGAATCTCGACCTCCGATCCAACGCGCTGTTCGGTCCCGTGCCACCGCAGTTCGGCGACCTCGGACTGCTCAAGCAATTGATTCTGGCGGACAACCCTGGTCTGGCCGGGCCGATGCCTTCTGAGATCCTGGCCATCGGAGGACTCGAACGTTTGATGGCGGGAGGCACCGCACTCTGCTGGCCGCCCGATGCCGCCTACGCCGAATGGTTCCGTGGCATCGCCGACCGCCGCCTGGTGCGTTGCGATGGTGGAGCGGCGGCGTATCTGACGCAGAGCGTGCAGTCATGGGACGATCCTGTGCCACTGCTGGCCGGAGAGCCGGCGCTGCTGCGCGTTTTCGTGACCGCGGCCGAGGCCGGCACGGCGACGATGCCTGATGTCCGCGCCACCTTCTTCGTCGACGGAACCGAGCGGCACACCGTCCATATCGCCGCAACGACGCAATCCATCCCCTCCGAGATCATGGAAGGCGATCTTGCGCTGTCCGCGAATGCCGAGATTCCCGACTGGGTCATCGTGCCAGGGCTCGAGATGGTGATTGAAGTCGATCCGGCAGGCACACTCGATTCCGGACTTGGAGTCACGAAGCGTATCCCCGAAGAAGGGCGTATGGCCGTAGACGTCCGGCCTGTGCAGCCCTTGCGCCTGACCCTTATCCCGTTTCTCAACGCAACCGAACCGGACTCGTCCGTCTTGGCGGACGTCTCCGCGATGGCTGCGGATCCGGATGGTCACGAGTTGCTCCGTGACGTGCGTGCGCTGCTGCCGATCGCGGATTTCACCGTTGAGGCACATGAACCCGTGATCGTATCCACCCCGGACGTCCGCAGTATGCTGGGGCAGGTTGTGGCGATGCGTCTGCTGGAGGGTGGTTCGGGCTATTGGATGGGAATCTGGGACGGGGTTCGCAACGCCGGGCTCCAAATTCTGTCTGGTGGAGTGGCTCGCTTTGGGCGCGAAGAGTCCGTATCGAACCGCAGCGCCCGTACAATTGCCCACGAGTTGGGGCACAACCTTGGCCTTGGTCACGCGCCGTGCGGCAGTCCCGCCTTCGTTGACCCCTGGTTTCCGCACGATGGTGGCAGGACAGGGGCCTGGGGGTACGACTTCAAGAAGAGCACGCTGGTGACCCCGGAGGCGCCCGACATCATGTCCTACTGCTGGACTGGTCTCCTCTGGATCAGCGATTACTTCTTCAACAAGGCGCTGGCTCACCGAATTGCCCACGGCGGTTCGACAGCGGCCGCGCTTACCGTGGAAACCGATCCCGTGCGCTCCCTTCTGATCTGGGGTGGAAGGGACCAAGACGGCGTCCCGTACCTCGATCCCGCCTTCGTGGTCGATGCGACGCCCTCTCTGCCTCGCGCGGGCGGAGAGTACACCATCGATGGTGCGGCCAGTGACGGAACCCCCCTCTTCTCGCTCAGCTTCGACATGCCGGTCAACCCGGACGCCGAAGCACAGGAAACGAGTTTCGTCTTTGCGCTGCCTACGCAACCCGGCTGGCAGGATGACTTGGCAAGCATCACTCTGTCCGGCCCGAACGGCTCGGCCATCCTGGATGAGAGCACGGACCGCCCGATGGCCATCCTGCGCGATCCCCGGACCGGGCAGGTGCGCGGGTTCCTTCGGGTTCCGACCGCCCCAACCCCAGTCGCGGCGGACGCGGTGGGGCACGCCGCCGGGACGGTACTGGAGGTGCTCTTCAGCCGAGGGATTCCGGGCCCCGAGGCGTGGCTGCGATGACGAAACGTGAGTTCCGCGCGGCCACGATTCCATTGGTCGACGATTACCACTCGGTTGCCGTCAGGAACTTGAACCATTTGAGCGACGACATCTCTGCGCAGGGGCCTCAGCGGCCCGGAGGCGGAATAACCCGCACCACGTTGCCGTCCCGGTCCACGACGGCGATGGGCATGCGCAAGATGTGGTCACCGAGGTCGACCGCGCCGTCGCGAGCGGCCGCACGAGGGGCGTCGGCATCCGCGTACACCGGCGGCGGCAGCACATAGTCGTCCGCCACGCCGAAATCCACGCCCTCGTACCCGACATCCACCATCGACGCCAGGCTCAGCACGCTCAGCGGATTCAACCCCCGGTCGGGGAACGGCGTCATCAGCTCGGACCGGAAGACCAGTTCCCGCCAGTGGCCGTTCCACACGCCCTCGCCGCCCTGGTGCTGCACAGGAACGAATTCGTCGTCGGGGTAGGCGTCGCCCCGGATCCGACCCCAGGCCGCGACCGCCGAGTCGCCGGTGAACCGGGTGTCCTGGCCGCCGAACCCCGAAGCCGGATTCTCGAGGAGGCCAAGGTGATCCCAGAGGGTCCCGAACCCGATCACGTGCGCCATCTCGTGGAGGATGGTGCCCTCGAGGTGGCCGTTGGACTCAAGGCCGTCCATGTCGCCCGCATCGAAGAACATCACCCCGACCACGGGCAACGAGTTGTCGGCGCGGATCTGACACGGACCGGCGCCTCCGAAGACGCCCGCGGGCCCGTCGATCTCCTTGATCTGGACGTAGATCAGCAGGTCGTCGACCACGCGGTCGCCGGGGATCTCCTCGGCAATGTCGTTCTTCTCAAGGCAGTCCTCCAAGGCCGGCTTGCGCACGGTGCTCCAGTCGAGATTCCCCGTGATCGCGTGCTCCCAGAACCGTTCGGCCCTCTCGAATGCCTGGCGCTGCGATTCGGTCAGGAGCGACGTGGTCACGTGCACGATCTCGATGTCGTAGACAGCCTCCGTCGCCGTCGCGCTGAAAACCACCGGGTCCGCGGTGCTGCCGGCGTCGGTCACGCTGGCGGTGAGCCTGTAGGTCGTTCCTGCCGTTGTGCCGAGGACCCAGGTGTCTACCGCCGCGATCCCGGCCGCGTCGGTCGTCACCACCGTCGGGATGACTTCACTGTCGGCGCTTGCGGAGAAGGTGACGTTGACCCCGGCGGCGGGATTGCCGTGCGCATCCTCGACCCTCACCCGGGGCGCAACCGCCACGGGCAGCGTGGTCTCCGACTCCTGCCCGTCCCCTGCCACGGCCACGAGCCGCGCGGCGGGCCCCGGCAGCGCGACGGCCTCGAAGCGAACCGGGTTGCCAATGATCCCGTCGCCCTCCACGCGCGCGAACAGCTGGTAGACCCCTGTCGCGGCACCCAGCGTCCAGGCGCCCGGGCTGGCGCGGCCCTGCGCGTTCGTGCGCACCTCGGCGTTGGCGACGGTGGCGCCCAACTCGGTCGTGAAGATTACCGGAATGTCGGCCAGCGGGACGCCGCTCCCGTCGGTGACGAGCACTTCAGGCGCCACCGGGACCGCCGTTGCGACCAGTGCCTCCTGATCAGCCCCCGCGACGGCCACGATCTCGGCCGGTATGCCCAGGGCGGTGGCGTGGAACACCACCGGATCGATCCCGGCGACGCTCGCGCGCAACTCCTGCGGACCGGGCGCGCCCATCGTCCATCTGCCCGGCGACGCGATGCCGTTGGCGTCGGTCACGGCGGTGGACGACGGCACCGAGCCGCCGCCGACCGTAACGTCGAAGCCGACCGTGATGCCGCTTACGCCCGTGCCGGACCGGGCGGTCACTCGCACGCGCACGGGCTCGCCGGCCTCTATCCCCGTGCGGGCCGTCTGCCCGTCGCCGGAGTGGATGACCAGCGCGGCGGGGGAATCGGGATCGGGGCCGGTCTGGTCGCCGCCGCACGACGTCAGGACGATGGTCGCGAAAGCGGCGAGGATGGCGAATGGGACGCCGACACGGAGGGGAGCGGACCGTGTCCGCGATCGGGAAGCCATGGTGGATTCCTACAGGGGTGCGTCACCACGCGCAAGTCGGACCGAGCACCGTGCTCGACATCGCGCCCGTGATCCGGGTCAGGGTGATTCCCCGCGCCCGCCCGCCGTGCGCAGCGCTGTGCCCTCGAAGTTGACGATCGCCGTCTGGTCTGTCGCCTGGGCGAAGGGGTCAAGACTCGGAGTATTTCGTGTTGGGAGCCACGTTCATCCCGACCGGGACTCTGGCCCGTGCGGCAATCCTGGCGTTGGTTCCGATTCGCGCATTCGCGCCTACCACAGCCTCCGCCGCCACTCCCGCCCGCCTGTTGAGCACCGCGCCGGCCCCGATCATGGCCCTTGCCCCGATCGTTGCCCTCTGCTCGATGACGGCGCCCTGGTCGACCGTGGCCCCTTTGCCGATGTGCGCCCCCTGACCGATTCTGACCCCATCCTCGATCTGTGAATAGGACTCGATGGAGGCGTAGCGACCCACAGCGACGCCGCGACCGATTCTGACCCGGCTTCCGATGGTGACGTGGGCGCCGATGACGGCCTCGGCGTGGATGTCGCTGTGTGGACCGATGGTGGATTCTTCGCCCACAACGGCGTAGGCGCGCACTACGCCCCGGAGACGCACGATGGCGTCCTCGGCAATTCTCGCCCCTTTTCCGATTGTGGCCAGATACCCCACCATGGCCCCCGGATCGATGGTCGCCTGTGCACCAATGTGGGCCGACGGGTGAACCGTCGCGGTCTTGTCGATCCGTTCAGCCAACCTGGAGGTTCTCTACGAGTTCGGAGTCGCGATCTGTCCCGGACGGGTTTAGATTATAGCTGGACTAAAACGATCCTTGGGCGATCGGCAGCTGTTTATCGACGATACTCTGGCGATAAACAGAC
Source organism: Gemmatimonadota bacterium (assembly GCA_009841165.1). GTDB lineage: Bacteria > Gemmatimonadota > Gemmatimonadetes > Longimicrobiales > Gaopeijiaceae > Bin94. Next base: position 24,150 of record VXMI01000216.1, read on the forward strand.
TGCGCACCTGCAAACTGAACGGAATCCCTGACAAGGATCGGCCGGTGACAAACGATCCTGACGTCGTGCAACAACGCATGGAGGCGCTGGTGGAGCGCGTCTCCGGTCTGTCCGCGGCCATGTTGCGGATCAGCGGAACCCTCGACCTTGAAACCGTCCTGCAGGAGGTCGTGGACAGCGCCCGCACATTGACGGGGTCCGCCTTCGGAATCCTCGCAACCGTCGACCCGGAAGGCCGACCCGAGCAATTCCTGAGCTCCGGCATCACGGAAGACCAGCATCGTCGCCTGTTGACCTGGGCCCGGGGGCCGGAGCTGTTCGCACACCTCCGGGGCGGTCTGGGGACCGTGAGGGTCGACGACGTGCCCCAATTTCTCCGTTCGCTCGGATTCAGTACTGAGCTGGTGCCGTTCAGTACCATGCAGGGCACGCCGATCAACCACCGCGGCGTGCACGTGGGCAGCCTCTTTATTGCCGACAAGGAAGACGGGCGGCAGTTCACCGACGCAGACGAGGAGCTGCTCGTACTCTTCGCCTCGCAGGCGGCGACCGCCATTGCCAACGCCCGGACCTATCGGGATGAGCAGCGGGCCCGGGCCAACCTGGAAGCACTGGTCGAGACCTCGCCGGTTGGCGTGGTGGTGTTCGACGCAAAAACCGGCCTGATGGTGTCGCTCAACGCCGAGGCGAAGCGGATCGTCCAGGGCCTGCACATGCCGGACCGCCCGCTGGAGAGCGTTTCCGAGATCATCACGTGCCGCCGCGTCGACGGCAGCGTGGTCTCCCTGGCGGAACTGCCGCTGGCGGAGCGGCTGAGCAGTGGACAGACGCTTCGCAACGAGGAGATGGTGCTCTCGGTTCCCGACGGACGGAGCGTGAAGACGCTGCTCAATGCCACGCCGATCGCCGGGGCCGAGGGCGATATCGAGTCTGTCGTCGTCACCCTGCAGGACCTGGCGCCCTTCGAGGAACTCGAGCGGATGCGGACGGAATTCCTCGCGATCGTGAGTCACGAGCTGCGCACGCCGCTCACTTCGATCAAGGGCTCGACCGCCACGGTACTCGCCGCCTCCCCGCGCTTCGCTCCGCCCGAGATGCTGCAGTTCTTCCGCATCATCGACGGGCAGGCGGACCACATGAGCGGCCTCATCGGGGATCTGCTGGACGCGGGGCGCATTGCGACGGGGACACTGTCGGTCTCGGCGGAACCCTCGGATGTGCGGGCGCTGGTGGATCGGGCGAGGAGCAGCTTCCTCGGTGGCGACCACCGGCATTCGGTGCTCGTTGATCTTCCCCCGGACCTGCCCGCCGTCATGGCAGACCGCCAGCGCGTCGTCCAGATCCTGCACAACCTCCTGTCCAACGCGGCCAGCAGCGCTCCGGAGTCATCCCCGATTCAGGTGTCGGCGCGGCGCGACGGGGTCCACGTCGCCATCTCGGTTTCCGACCGCGGCAGCGGGATACCGGCGGCACAGCTCCCGCACCTCTTTCAGAAATGGGCCGGCGCAGGTGACGCGCCGCGGGGTCTCGGGAGGGGCCTGGGCCTGGCTATCTGCAAGGGCCTGGTCGAGGCCCACGGTGGACGTATCTGGGCGACGAGCGGCGGCGAGGGCCAGGGTGCCCGGTTCACCTTCACGATCCCGGTGGCCGGGCAACAGGTCGGCGACGACCCGGGACCCCGGGACCCGCGCGACGTTGGCGCGCCGGTGCTCGGGGACGGGCGTCGGCAGGTGCGCATTCTCGTGGTGGACGACGACCCCCATACGCTTCGCTACGTCCGCGATCTGCTCACCGCGTCGGGCTACACCGCTCTGATCGCGGACGAACACCGCGAACTGTCGCGCGTGATCCGCGCCGAGAAGCCGGACCTGGTCCTGCTGGATCTGGTCCTGCCGGGGACCGATGGCATCAAGCTGATGGAGGACGTTCCCGAACTGGGCGACCTGCCGGTCATCTTCATCTCCGCCTACGGACGGGACGAAACGATTGCGAGGGCCCTCGGGACGGGGGCCGCCGACTACATCGTCAAGCCGTTCTCCCCAACGGAACTGACCGCGAGGATCCGGGCGGTGCTGCGAAGGCGCGCCAGGCCCGAGACGTTCCGGCTGGGAGCGCTGGTTGTCGACTACAGCCGCCGGCGAGTCACCCTGAACGGCAACCCGGTGGAGCTGACGGCAACCGAGTACGAGGTGCTGAGGCTGCTTTCGGCCAACGCGGGACGTGTGTTGACGTACCGGTCACTGCTTCGCCAGGGGTGGGCCCGGTATCAGGGCCACGTCGACCCGAAGCTGGTGCACGCCGTGGTCAAGAGGCTCCGCCGCAAGCTGGGCGAGGACGGGTCGCAGGCCGCCTACATCCTCAACGAGCGCGGAGTCGGATACCGCATGCCTGGGCGGCGCGAGACGTAGCCACATTGCCGGGCCACGCCCACCGGGGCATTTTCGCCGCTCCCTTCCACTGTACGGAGGCCCCATGCACCCCGGTCGCACTGCGCAGCTGACGACGCTTTTCGTCCGCCCCTCCCTCGCGCTCCTGCTCGCCACCCTCCCTGCCGCCACGGCTCCGCTCGCCGCACAGGACGGCCCCAGCCGGCCCGGCATCGACATCGAGGCGTACCGGTTCGAACTCGCGCTGCGCGACGACACCGACGAGATCGCGGGGCGCGCCACCGTCACCCTGCGCTTCACGGCCGACGGCGTGACCGAGGTGCCGCTCGACCTGATCGGGCGCGGCGCGGACGGGCGCGGCGCGGACGGGCGCGGCATGGAGGTGCTCGCGGTCACCGATCCTGGCGGCGGCTCCCTGGGCTTCAGCCACGAGAGCGACCTGCTCACCGTGACCCTGGCCGAGCCGGGCGCGGCGGGCGAGCGGGCCACCTTCAGCGTCGGCTACGCCGGCGTCCCCGCCTCCGGCCTCCGCATCGGGCCCAACAAGTACGGCGAGCGCACTTTCTTCAGCGACAACTGGCCCAATCGCGCGCGAAACTGGCTCCCCACCGTGGACCACATCGGCGACAAGGCGACGAACGAGTTCATCATCACCGCGCCCGCGCACTACCAGGTGGTGTCGAACGGCCGGCTGGTCTAGGAGACGGACCTGGAGGGCGGGATGCGCCTGACCCACTGGCGGCAGTCGGTGCCGATACCGCCCTGGCTCTACGTGGTGGGCGTGGCACGGTTCGCCGTGCAGCACCTGGGCGAGTTCAAGGGCGTGCCGGTGCAGACCTGGGTGTACGCGCGCGACCGCGACGCGGGGTTCTACGACTTCGCGGTGCCCACCATGGAGGTCCTGCACTTCTACGACTCATATGTGGGCCCGTTCGCCTACGAGAAGCTGGCGAACATCACGTCGCCGGCGACCGGCGGCGGTATGGAGGCCGCGACCGCGCTCATGTACGGCGAGAACTCGGTCACGGGCGAGCGCTCGGTGCGCTGGCGCAACGTGATCATCCACGAGATCGCGCACCAGTGGTTCGGCAACTCGGTCACCGAGTCCACGTGGGACGACGTGTGGCTCAGCGAGGGGTTCGCCACCTACTTCACTCTGCTGTTCCGCGAGCACGCGTACGGGCGCGACGACTTCGTAACGGGGCTTCGCGAAGCGGCCGACCGCGTCTGGCGCTGGTACGACGAGAACCCCGACTACCGCATCGTCCACGACAACCTCACCGACATGTCGCGCGTCACCAGCGTCGCGACCTACCAGAAGGGGGCCTGGGTCCTCCACATGCTCCGCAGCCGGCTAGGCGACGAGGCTTTCTGGCGCGGCATCCGGCTCTACTACGCCCGCTACTTCAACGAAACCGCGACCACCGACGACTTCATGCGCGCCATGGAGGAAGCCTCGGGAGACGACCTGCAGCGGTTTTTCGACCAGTGGCTGCGGCAGGGCGGCAACCCGCGGCTGGCGGGCTCGTGGCGGTACGACGGGGCGGCCGGCGCGGTCGAGATCGAGCTGCGACAGGTGCAGGAGGTGGGCCGGTTCGACCTGTCCCTCGAGATCGGCGTCTACGTGGACGGCGACCTGCTACCCGCGCAGGTCGTCACTGTCGAGGTCGGAGCCGACGCGAATGCGAATCACTTCACGATCCCGGTCTCGGCCGAACCGGCGGATGTGCGGCTCGATCCCGGCACGCGCGGGCTCTTCCGGGCGGAGTTCGAGCGGGGGGACACTCGAAACTAAACATAGTTGTTAAGTATCTGGGGATGCCGCCAGGTCCCCCTTCGGTTGTGGTACCCTTCGAACGCCGTGCTGCTCTTAGTTCAACTTGTTACGCAACCTGTACTAAGGTCCGCACACGTCTGGACGCCCCCATCCCCAGGTCTGCCCGCGGCGCATCCAACTCCGTCCCGCCGCTGCCCCGGCGCTGGCCCGAGCCCGCCAAGCCCCCTACTCTTGGGCGACGGCGCCGCGCCGCCGACCTGACCATCCACCCGCCGCAGCGCACCACACCCCACCGACCGGAAGGACCACCATGCGCCACGCGACCGCCTCGACACTCGTTCTCCTGCTCACAGGCCTCGCCCTCCTTGTCACGCCCCATGCGCTGAGCGCCGCCCCGCTTCCCCAGGAGCAGGAGGCCGCCGGCGACGAAGAAGCCGAGGACACCACAACGGCCTATTCCGACGTCATCACCGAAGACGCCGTCACGAGCGAGGGCCTCTTCGACACGCACATGATCGACGGCGACCTCTTCTACGAGATCCCGCTCGACATGATCGGGCGCGAGATGCTGCTGCTCACCCGCATCGCGCGCACACCCGACGGCGTGGGCTACGGCGGCTCGAAGGTCAACACTTCGACGGTGCGCTGGGAGCGCGACGGCGACCGCGTCCTGCTGCGTCTGGTCAGCTACGACAACGTGGCGGACGATACGACCGCGATCGCGGGGGCGGTCCGGAACTCGAACTTCGAGCCGATCATCATGGCGTTCGATGTGGAGGTGATGAACGAGGATTCGACCGCACTGGTCGTGGAAGTGACCGGGCTGTTCACCGACGACATCACCCTGCTTGGCCTGCAGAACAACCGCCGTCAGGCGTACGGCGTGCGGCGGGTCGATGGCGACCGGACCTACGTGGTGCGCGCGACCGCCTTCCCCACGAACGTCGAGGTGCGGCGCGTCCTGACCTACGATGCCACGCAGGCCCCCTCGAACGGCCAGAGCAACACGCTCACGATGGAGATGCATCACTCGATGCTGCTGCTCCCCGACGACCTCATGGAGCCCCGCCTCTGCGACGAGCGCGTCGAGTACTTCAGCACCCGCAAGATCGACTACGGACTGGACGAGCAGCGCGCGGTCACCCGCTGCTTCATCACGCGCTGGCGCCTCGAGCCGAGCGACCCCGCGGCCCATGCGCGCGGTGAGCTCGTCGATCCCGTCAAGCCGATCGTCTACTACATCGACCCGGCCACGCCGCCGAAGTGGGTGCCCTACCTCAAGCAGGGCGTGGAGGACTGGCAGGTTGCGTTCGAGCAGGCCGGTTTCAGCAACGCGATCATCGCCGCCGACGCGCCCGCCGACGACCCCGACTGGAGCCCCGAGGACGCGCGCTACTCGGTGATCCGCTACCTCGCGTCACCCGTCCAGAACGCGTCGGGACCGCATGTGCACGATCCGCGCACCGGCGAGATCCTGGAGAGCGACATCCAGTGGTACCACAACGTGATGAACCTGCTGCGCAACTGGTTCTTCATTCAGACCGCCGCCGCCAACGAGGAGGCGCGCGGGATACGCTTCGACGACGAGGTGATGGGCGAGCTCATCCGCTTCGTGTCGGCGCACGAGGTCGGCCACACGATCGGGCTCCCGCACAACATGCAGAGCTCGGCATACTACACCGTGGACCAACTGCGCACCCGCTTCGTGTGTGAGATGGGCGTGGCGCCGTCGATCATGGACTACGCGCGCTTCAACTACGTCGCCCAGCCTGGCGACGACACCTGCTTCATGCCCGTTGTGGGGCCGTACGACAAGTTCTCCGTCGAGTGGGGCTACACCTACTACCCCGGCAAGGACCGCCTGAGCGAGCGCGAGGACTTGCGCGCCATGGTGGTGGAGGCGCAGGAGAACCCGATCCTTCGCTTCTCGAGCCCGACCGGATCGGACCCCACGGCGCTCACCGAAGCGATCGGCGACGATGCCATGCGCGCCTCGGACCTGGGCGTCGCGAACCTGAGGCGCGTCGTCGACAACCTGACCGAATGGGCATATGAGGAGGGCGAGGACTACGCGCAGCTCCAGGAGCTCTACAACAACGTGGTGGGGCAGTGGGGACGCTACACCGGGCACGTGGTCGCCAACGTGGGCGGCGTCGTGCAGACCCGGAAGCGGCAGGGGCAGGACGGGGTTCCGTGGGAAATGGTCGACCGCGACCGGCAGGAGCGGGCGCTGGAATACCTGAATCGGCAGGTGTTCGCCACCCCCGAGTGGCTGCTCGAGGCCGACATCCTGGACCGCTTCCAGGGGACCGGGGCGGTTGAACTCGTGCGCACCCGCCAGACCCAGGCTCTGAACCAGGTGCTCAACGTGGACCGCATGAAGCGGCTGGTGGAGCAGGAGGCCTTCAACGGCGACGACGCGTACTCGCTGGGCGAGATGCTGGACGACCTGCGCTCAGGGGTGTGGTCGGAGGTCGGTTCGGGCCGGGAGACCGACGCCTACCGGCGTAACCTGCAGCGTGCCTGGCTCGTGCGAATGTCCGAGTTGATGGAGGATGAAGAGGCGATGCAGTCGGACGTGGTCCCGTTCGCGCGCGGCCAGCTTGGCGCCCTGCGCGGTGAGCTTGCGGCCGCCTCCGGCGGCACGTCCCACAGGGCCACGCGGCTCCACTTCGAGGACGCGATCGCGCGGATCGACGCGGTGCTGGACCCGGGGGGGTAGTCAGCCGCCCGGCAGCACGCTGCGGCTGGCGAGCGCGACGACCTCGATGGCGGCCTCACGCATCGTAACCGCGAGCATGCGTCCGTCGGGGCTCAGGCTCGGCTGGAGTGCGCCGAGTACGCCGGTCGTAACCTGCTCCGTAGCGCCGGTGGCGATGTCCACCCGCCATACCTGAAAAGGCCCGGCGCCGTCGTTGCGCGAGTAGAAGAGCGACGCGCCGTCGGCGCCCCACTCGGGCGCGCTGTACGGTTCGCCATTGACAAGGGAGATCACGGCCGTGGGCATTCCTCCCGCTGCCGGCACGGTGTAGACAGTGACGCGTCCGTCCTCCAACGACCGTCCGTAGAAAGCCAGCCGCTCGCCGTCCGGCGAGAAGCGGGCGCCCATGGCATAGCCCTGGAACCCGTCGAGCGGGACTCGGACGGGATCGGCGACCGCGAACCCAGTAACGGGATCGACGGCGACCGTGTATACGGACCCCGGGTTCCCCTCGAGCGGCGGGCCGTGACTGCTGAAGGCGAGCGTCCGGCCGTCCGGACTCCAATCCGGCTCGCCGGTGTCGGCGCCCGGTCCGAAGTGCGTGAGGCGCGTGGGTCGCTCGCTCCCGCCAACCGGGACGAGCCATATGTCGTCGCTTTGCTCCACGTGCGAGTGGAAGGCGAGCCACCGGCCGTCGGGCGACCACGCGGCCCCGTAGTCTTCGCCTTCCTCCGAGAGGAGCGTTCGGACCGTGCCGATCGGGGCACCGTCCCTATCGAGGTCAAGGACGCCCAGGTCGAAATCGGTGGGCATGCGGACGCGCCGCCAGGCGAAAGTGATGAAGCCCAGCGCCTGTCCGGCGGGGTGCCAGGAAGGCAGGAAGGCGCTTGTGGAGCCTGCTGTTGTCACATCGGTGGGTTCGCCTCCTGTCGCGGGAACGAGGCCCACCGCGGTGCGCGTATGGTATACACTGAGCGCAACGCGACCGTCGGCGAGCGGCGTGACCGCGAGCACGTCACGCCCGTTGTGCGTCAGCCGTTCGGCCGGTTGTCCGTCCAGCGGCACTCGCCAGGCGACGAAGAGCGAGTCGTGGGTCACCGCGGCTGCGAGATGGAGCGCTTCGCCTGTGGAGGACCACTCCACGCGGCGGTCCCATCCGAGCCGAAGGTCGGCGGCCAGCGTGCGCGTCTCACCCGTCGCGATGTCCGTCACGGCCAGGGCCGCGCGCCCGCCCTCGACGCGAAGGTATGCGACGGCGCGCCCGTCGGAAGATGGCACGGGCGCGACCCATCCCCCGGCGCCGTCGACGACCACGGACATCGCGCGACTCCCGGGCGCGTACGCGGCCCACGCGGTATCGGCACCCGCGTATCGAAGCGCAGTCACCGTGCCGTCGGGCAGCAATCGCGGATAGTCGACGCGTGCGTCGCCGGGATCCACGATGCGCGACTCCCGGCCGGTGGTCGGGTCCAGGGCCCAGACTCCGTGACCGTCGGACCAGCGGTTGACGTACACGACGCGCGAACCGTCGGGCGACCAGGTGACCCGCGACCGTCCCGCCGGCGTAGTCGTCATCACGCGGCCGGCCCCGGTGGCCACGTCGTAGATCGTCAGCGACCTGCTGTCTGCGGCGTAGTCGGCGAATACGACGCGGTCGCCGTCACGCGACGGGATGCCCGGATAGGCGTCGTAGAGGTCGGTGTGTACGTGTCGGGCGAGCACGACGTCGACAGCTTCTTCGACGTTGCCTCCGCACGCCGCCGCCGTGAGGAGCGGCACCGCCACCAGGCCACGCAAACACGTCCCACCGAGGGTGGGTTTCATCCGATCTCCGTCCGGTCATGCGAGGGCAGTTCCGAGGTCTGTGCGGCCGGCAATGTCGCGATGTCGGGACAATCGAGCAACGTCCGATCCGCGGTCACCAGCGTCAGGCCGTGAACCATGGCGGTCGCCGCGATGAGGCGGTCGGCCGGATCGTTGTGGGGAAGGCGGACGCTACGGCTGCGGAGCGCGACCTGGTGGGTCACGGGGAACTCCCGCATCGGCCGGGTGGCGAAGGCCATGCGGATCCAGCTCCAGGGATCAGGCAAAAGGTCCACCCGGCCCTTTTCCGCGAGGAGAAGCGCTTCCCGGACGCTCACGGGGGAAAGGGCGAGGGTGTTCGCCGGGTCGGTCAACGCGGTGCCTGCCCGGGCGGACAGCCGCTCCGGCTCCAGCTGGCTCCAGAGCCAGACATGCGTGTCAAGTAGCAGGTTCACGGCGTCTCGCCGTCCTCTTCCCCGGACATCGTGTCCGAACGGTACACGTCCCGGTCGGACAGCTCGGACACGGGCGAGATGATGTCGCCCGTGATCTCGCCCATGTCTCGCATGGCCCCCAGCCACTCCACCGGTTCGGCCTCGGCGTGCGGGTATGGATCGGTGGTCTCGGACGGAGAGTCGGTCGAGTCAGCCCGGGACCCCGGAGTCGGGCCGTAGGCGGCACGGGCCCGCTCGCGCACCAATCCGAGATCCAGGTTCTGGACCGCATGGCGGCTCAGGATGTGGCGCAGTTCGCCCTCCAACGAACGGTGGTTCCGCTTGGCTCGCGCCTTGAGCCTAGCGATGACATCGTCGTCGACATTCCTGATGGTGAGTACGCCCATTGGGTGCCGTGCCTCCGTGTGCGAATGACGAAAGCATAATGTAAACATTTCGCATTCATTATGAATGAAGCGACACTTTGTCTATCGCCTCAATCCGGTCCTGAACCGCCGGGTGCATGGGGCCCTTCTGCTTCAGAGGCGTCTTCTTCAGGGTCGCGAGCTTTTCGAGAGCCGAGGCGAGCCGCGCGCCCTCTCCGTCCAGGAGTTCGACCGCGAGACGGTCGGTTGCGTACTCGACGCGGCGCATCATCACGCCCAGGGCGACGAAGTACAGCGTGTTGGCGGTCGCCATCGCCATGACCGCGAACGCGTGGCGACCGGCCTCGTAGAGCGGGGCGATCACGAGCATGGTACAGGCGGTCATCCCGACCGCCCACCCGATCCCGGAGAGTAGCAGACGCACGTGGTCCCTTCGCAGGAGGTGGGCGACCTCGTGCGCGAGCACCCCGCGCACCTCACTGCGCGACATCTCCTTCAGCAGTTCCTCGCCGACCAGCAGCCACGGCCTGCGGATGCCCCAAAGCACGAACGCGTTCACCAAGCCACCCTCGTGAATGCGCACTGCAATAGGTCGCTTACCGCGCCTGGTCATAACCTCGTCCACCCAGGCCTGCAGATCTCCGGAATCCGATGAGTCGGCCAGCCGCGGCAACCGGAGAAACGTCAGCCAGGGCACCACAAACGACTGGGCCACGAAGAAGAGGGCGTAGAACAGGCCCATCCCGACCCACAGGAGCCACGCGCCACGATCTTCCACAGCCTCGAAGAAGGCCATCGCCAAGCCTAACACCAGAGCGAAGGCGGCGACGAGAAGCACCGCCGTGCGCACACCCATCCGCCTGGTGGGCAGTTCAAGAGGGCGGCGGAGCGCCCAAAGGGCCACCACTGTGGCAAGCCACATTCCTCCCGCGACCAGTATCGCCAGCAGCGCGCCCATGAGCGCGCCGCCAATGAATGGAGGCAGACTCGCCAGGTCGGGTCCGTGTCGAAACTGCAATACGAACCCGATCCCGACGGGTCCGTAGACGGCGCCGTAGGCCGCCAGGACGACGCAGACCTCGGTCAGCCCTTTCGCCTCGCGGTCGGGACGCAGGGTGCGGATGAGTGCCAACGTGATGATCCCGACGGCCGCAACAATGGAAAAGGCAGGTAGCATAAAGTCAACTGCACATCCGCGCTTGGAAAGAGCCTCGTTTCTCCCTCATTGCGGCGTCCCTTCGCGCGACTGTGAGTATATGCTCATATGAGTATACTTTTGCCGTCGGTCAGGCCAACCACCACGCCCCGGAGCCCATCGATCCCATCATATCGCTTGCAGGTTCTCATCCCGCCCCGTCTGAATGGGCCCACCGTCGACATCTGCGCGATGATCAGCGAGATCGAGGCGGAACGCTCGTGAGGGTCTTCGTCGGTTCCAACATTCCGATGTCGGTACACGGTGCTGGGAAGGCCCGAACTGGCCGACCGGGGTGTGACGGCGATCGCGACGTTCGACCGCGGCTTCGACCGGATCGAGGGAATCGAGCGCGTGGAGTTGGCGTAGTGTCCCCTTCATCGCCGATACACATCGCGGCGGTGACCGATAGTGGCGATGAGCACCGTGCGAGTGGCGTCCTCTACGGTATGGATGATGCGGTAGTCACCGGTACGTATGCGCAACAGCCCGTCGGAACCCTGAAGTCTTGTCGCCTGGGGCGGGCGTGCGGTCGTGGCGAGCCCGTCGATGGCCCGCGCAATGCGGCGGCGGGCAGTCCGATCGACGATCTTCTTGAGTGCCCGTTCTGCTGCCGGCTTCAGGTAGACAGCGTATCGCCGGGCGTCGGTCAAACCGCGGTGTCGTCCTGCAGGGCGAGTTCGGCTCTCACCTCGTCCCAGCGCCGCCGACCGGGTTCCCTCAGCGCCTCCCGGGCCGCCTCGAGGTCCATGCGATTCTCGAGCGCTTCGAGCAGCTTGAGGTCCTCCGGGCTGACGAGGGCGGCCACAGGCTTTCCGTACCGCTCAACCGCAATCCGTTCGCCATGATGGATCACGCGGTCGAGAAGGTCGGAGATCGTGGTTCGCAGTTTGGTGGCGGCGACATTGGCCATTGAAGCTCCCCTTCGTGCGAGGTGACGCGTGTCCATAGTTGTCTACAACATATACAAAATGCCAAGTTCCGTAGCTAGCATCTTCGCCCTCGACCGCATCGAAGGGGTTCCCCGCGTGGAATTGGCGCAGCCCCAATGAACCGCACCCTCCTCCCCCTCTTTGAAGCCGAATTCGTGCGCTACAAGCTCCTGGGCGAGCGCGCCCTGCGGCAGGTGCGGCCCGAGGAACTGCACGCCCGCGCCGATGAAGGAAACTCGGTCGCGATCATCGTGTGGCACGTTGCCGGCAACCTGGAGTCCAAGTTCACCGACCTGCTCACCACGGATGGCGAGAAGCCGTGGCGCAACCGCGACTCCGAATTCGAGGCACGGGAAGTATCCGCGGCCGAGGTCACCGAGAAGTGGGAACGCGGGTGGCGGGTGTTGTTCGGTGCGCTGGCCGATCTGACCGACGACGATCTTGCCGCGCCGATCACCATCCGCGGCGTCCAGTTCCGGGTGGACGAGGCGCTGCTGCGGTCGCTGGCCCACCTCGCGTATCACGTGGGGCAGGTCGTCCTGCTGGCCAGGGCCTTCCGTGGGGACGACTGGGAGTACCTGAGCATTCCGCCGGGGGAGTCGGAGGCCTACAACGCGAACCCGGTGCTGGAGAAGTCGTCGCTGTACGCGGAGAACGTGGAACGGCTGGAGGACGAGAGGTAGCCTGACCGCGGGTGCGATCGGGGCGGCGGATCAGCGCTTGCGTCCCGTACCGGGATCGGGTCAATTCCGCATCCCGGCGGCCCGTCATCCGGTCGTCGCGCGGCGATCCGAGGCCATGTGATCGTCTCGGCAGCAAAGTCCACGTCATCAACATCCGGCAGGCGCACAAGCATGAGAACCCCGACGACCGTCACCCTGGCCGTGGCCCTCGTGGCCCCCGCCGCCCTCTCCCCAACCAACCCCGTCGCCGCGCAGGAAATGATGCACACCGGCATGTACGACGGCCCCACGGTCCTGCGCGCCGCGCGCATGCTCGACGTCGAGACCGGCCAGATGCACACGGACGCGGTGCTCGTTGTCGAGGACGGCGTGATCACGGCGGTGAATCCCGAGACCGTGCCCCACTCGATGCACGACATGGACCTGGGCGACGTGACCCTGCTCCCCGGCTTCATCGACGCGCATACGCACCTCGCCGGGCAGATCAGCGCGACTTCATTCACCGACGCGGTGACGCGGACCGAGGCATACGGCGCCTACAACGCGGTCCTGTATGGCGGGCGCACGGTGCGCGCGGGCTTCACCACGGTGCGCGACTACGGGGGCGACGTCACGGTCGAGCTGGGGCATGCGGTCGAGCGCGGCGACATCGTCGGGCCGCGGGTCGTGCCTTCGCGGAACGCGCTGGGCATTACGGGCGGTCACTGCGACGTGACGGGGTTTGCGCCCGGCGTGCGTGAGGGTGGGATTGAGGAGGGCGTCGCGGACGGGCCCTGGGAGGTCGTCGAGGCGGTCCGCTACCAGATCAAGCACGGGGCGAAGGTGATCAAGACGTGCGCGACGGCGGGCGTGCTGTCCATGGAGGGACCGGTCGGCGCGCAGCAGTACACGCTGGAAGAGATGACGGCCATGGTCGAGGAGGCGGCGCGGCACGGGATCAAGGTCGCCGCCCACGCGCACGGTCCGGAGGGGATCATGGCGGCGGTGCAGGCCGGGGTGGCGTCGATCGAGCACGGCTCGGTCCTCACCGACGAGATCATGGACCTGATGATCGAGAAGGGTACCTACCTCGTCCCGACCACGTTTCTCGCCGACCGGATCGACTTCGATGCGCTGCCGCCCCTGGTGCGCGGCAAGGCCGAGCAGATCCTGCCGGTCATGCGGGTCAGCCTGCAGCGCGCGATCGAGCGGGGCGTCCCAATAGCGTTCGGCACGGACGCGGGCGTGTACCCGCACGGCGAGAACGCGGGCGAATTCGGGATCTACGTGCAGCTGGGGATGAGCGAGCTGGACGCGCTCCGCACCGCGACGATCCACGCCGCCGACCTGCTGGCCACACCCGACCGGGGCCGCCTGGCGGAGGGACTGCTCGCCGACATCATCGCCGTGCCCGGGAACCCGCTCGACGACATCGAGGTGACGAAGGACGTGCGGTTCGTGATGCAGGGCGGCCGCGTGATCAAGCACGTGATGGGCGGGCGCGACATGCACTCGATGGGACATTGAGCGACCCCCTTCAAGACCAGCTCAGGACCGCCGTCCGGGCGCTCTGCGCCGACTTCGGCAACGACTACTGGCAGGCCGCCGACGACGAGCGCGCCTACCCCCACGAATTCGTCGACGCGCTGACCGAGGCGGGCTACCTGGCGTGTCTGATCCCGGAAGAGTACGGGGGGATGGGCCTCGGAGTGCGGGAGGCGTGCGTGATCCTGGAGGAGATCAACCGGTCGGGCGCGAACTCGGGGGCCTGCCACGCGCAGATGTACACGATGGGTACGCTGCTGCGGCACGGCTCCGAAGAGCAGAAGGAGCGCTGGCTGCCGGGGATCGCGGAGGGCGAACTGCGCCTGCAGGCCTTTGCGGTCACCGAGCCGGACGCCGGGTCCGACACCACGCGCATTCGCACCTTTGCCGAGCGCCGGGGCGATACGTACGTGGTCCGGGGGCAGAAGGTGTTCATCTCGCGCGTGCGCCAGTCCGACCTGATGGTTCTGCTGGCGCGCACCACGCCGCTCTCGGAGGTCGAGAAACGCACCGGCGGGCTCTCCGCGTTCCTCGTCGACCTGCGCGATGCCGGCGACCGGGTGCGCGTCGGACCCATCGATACGATGATCAACCACGAGAGCTGCGAGGTCTTCTTCGACGGGCTCGAGGTCCCCGCAGCAAACCGGATTGGCGAGGAGGGCCGCGGCTTCCGCTACATCATGTCCGGGATGAACGCCGAGCGCATCCTGCTCGCTTCCGAGTCCATCGGCGACGGCAAGTACTTCATCGACCGCTCATCCGACTATGCGAGCGCCCGAAAAGTCTTCGGCCGGGCGATCGGCGAGAACCAGGGCGTCCAGTTCCCGATCGCCGACGCCTACATGGACGTGCGCGCCGCCGCCGCGGTCCGCGACGAGGCCGCCCGCGAGTACGACGCCGGCGAGACCCGCGGCCACGGCCCCAACATGGCGAAGTACCTGGCGTCGCGAGCGGCCTGGAAGGCGGCCAACGTGGCCATGGACACCTTCGGCGGCTGGGGAATGGCGTCGGAGTACGGGATCGAACGCAAGTTCCGCGAGGCGCGGTTATACATGGTCGCGCCGGTGGCCAACAACCTGGTGCTCAGCCATGTGGCGACGCATGTACTCGGCATGCCGAGGTCGTTCTGATGGCTGAGCCGTTCCCGGCCTGCCGCTCGATCCTGTTCGTGCCGGGCGACCGTCCGGACAGGTACGAGAAGGCACTGGCCGCCGGGGCCGACGCCGTCTGCATCGACCTGGAGGACGCCGTCGCACCTGGCCGCAAGCCCGGGGCCCGGGCGTCGGTGACGCGCTTCCTCGCCAATCGGCCGCGTCCGTCCGCCGTTGCCGTGATCGTGCGCCTGAACGACCCGGATACCGATGAGGGCGAGCGGGACGCCGGCGCACTGCGCGATCAGCCGCCCGACGCCGTCATGATTCCCAAGGTGACCACGGCGGAAGGCGTCCGCCGGGCGTCCCGGCTGGTGGGCGCGGCCATGCCGTTGCTCCCGATCATCGAGACGGCGCGCGGGCTCGAGAACGCCGCGCGGATCGGCGCGTCGTCGCCGGCCGTCGCCGCACTGCTCTTCGGCGGCTTCGATCTTTCCGTCGAGCTCGGCGCCGAACCCGATTGGGAGTCTCTTCTGTACGCGCGCTCCCGGGTCGTGCACGCGGCGGCCGTCAGCGGGCTCGAGGCCATCGACATGCCCTCCCGCGACCTGCGCAGGACGGCCGGACTGCGGGCCGAAGCCGAAAACGCGCGCCGGCTGGGCTACTCCGGCAAGGTGGCGATCCATCCGGCGCAGATCGAGGTCATTCACGAGGTGTTTACCCCGTCGGCGGAAGAGGTGGAGCGGGCCCGCAGGATCGTCGAGGCGGACCGGGCCGCGGGCGGAGGCGCCGTTGCGCTGGATGGCAGGATGGTGGACCGCCCGGTCGTGGAAGCGGCGCGCCGGGTGCTGGCGCGCAAGGGAACGGGGCCGTGACGACGACGCGGAACCCGCAGGCGCACCGCACGAGAACCCGCACGGACATCGTGGCTCCCTGGCCCTCGCAGGCCATGCTCGGACTCCTCGACAGAGACCCCCGCACGCTCGCCGAGGGGGATCCGCTTCCGCTCGGATGGCACTGGCTCCATTTCAGGGAACCGGTGCGCGCGTCCAGCCTCGCTCCCGACGGACACGAGGAGCGCGGTGAGTTCATGCCCGCAGTGGATCTGCCGCGGCGCATGTGGGCGGGCGGGGAGCTGCGCGCGATCCGGCCGGTCGTGATCGGCGAGCCCGCCAGGCTGAAGTCAGAGGTGCTGCGGGTGACGGAGAAGGTGGGGAAGAGCGGCCGGCTCGTCTTCGTCAGCGTGGGCCAGACGGTGGTGCAGGCCGGCCGGCCCTGTGTGGAAGAGGAGCAGGTGATCGTCTACCGGGAGGCGGAGCGGCGCCCCGCTGCGGCCACCGCGCGGCCCGAGCCACCGGAGCGGCCCGAGGCCCCCGTCGCCGACTGGACCGAGACCTTTCTCCCCACCCCCGTCACGCTGTTCCAGTTCTCGGCGCTGACCTACAACGGGCACCGGATTCACTACGATCAGCCGTACGTGACGGGTCGGGAGGGCTACGCGGGCCTGCTCGTTCACGGACCGCTCACCGCGCTGCTGCTCCTGGACGCCGCCGGGCGCCACTCGGCGGATCCGGTTTCGCGGTTTCGCTACCGCGCGCTGGCGCCGCTCTTCGTGGACGAGCCGATCACGCTTGTGGGGACCGGGCGGACCGTCGAGGCGCTGGGGCCCGCGGGATCGGTGGCGATGCGCGGCCGGGTCGGCTGACGGGCACGACTCCGGTCACAGGATGTCGGCGGAAGCCCCTACCTGAATGATCCTGGGCCGGTCCACGCCCGCGACCCCCACGTACTGGTACACCTTGCCGTCGAGTTCACGGGCGGCGGGATCCTGGATGACGACGGTTTCCCTGCCCCTCAGGAGCGCCGCGAACGGAGCCGCCTGCGAGGTCGCATCGGGATCAGTCGGAAACTCGAAATCCATCTCCGCCGAGCCGAGAACCACGCGGCCGTGCTCATCCGTGATCCAGAACTCCGATATCCCCGACCTGCGCACGATAGCGGCCAGCACGCTTTCGATTTCGTCCGGGCGCAGTTTGGCCTTCATGGCGGCATCGAGGTAGTGCGCAGCCGTCATGGCGGCGGCCACCATCATCTTTTCCCGCTTGTTACGCCCCTTGTTAACCGTCGTCATCAGGGTCACGATGCCTGCCGCCCCCGTCGTAGGTGAATTGCCGATGAAAACTCCGGCCCACGTCGCATTTTCGCCTGTGAGCCGTCGCGCCGCAAGCGGGCCCGGATCGGGAATCCGCGTGACGGTCACGCCGATCTGCACATCACTTTCTGTCGGCGGTTCCCGCCTCTACTCATTGGTAGTCCATTCATAACGGGAAATCGCTCCGCAAACCTCCCACGAAAGTGAAAGCGAATGACCTCGCCGGGACCGTTCAGCATTGCCAGCCTGATTCTCTGCACAGTCGTGCCCCTGACCGCCCAGCAGCCCCGCGCCCGCGACCTGGGCGTCCCCTTCGAGGGAACGCCGGGCCCCCTCAACGCGATCACCGATGTCGCCGGGGTCGAGGTCGGCCACGCCACTCTCGTTCGCGGGTCGGGACCTGTCGTGATCGGCGAGGGGCCGGTGCGCACCGGTGTCACCGCCGTGTGGCCGCGCGGCCGCGAGGTGCCGGATCCGGTCTACGCGGCCTGGTTCACGCTTAACGGCGACGGCGAGATGACCGGGACGACCTGGGTGCGCGATTCGGGGATCATGGAGGGGCCCGTCATGATCACCAACACGCTGAGCGTCGGCGTGGTCCACCACGCGGTGATCCGCTGGGGAGTGGCGCGGGGGATCGAGCGGGGCGCGGGGCCGTGGCTCGCGGCGCTGCCGGTTGTCGGCGAGACCTGGGACGGGACGCTCAACGACATCCGTGGTCAGCACGTCACCGAGGCCGATGCGCTGGCCGCGATGGAGGCGGCGCGCGGCGGGCCAGTGGCCGAGGGGAACGTGGGCGGCGGCACGGGCATGATCTGCCACCGCTTCAAGGGCGGGATCGGAACGTCGTCGCGGGTTGTGCAGGTCGCGGACGAGCGCTACACGTTGGGCGTGCTGGTGCAGTGCAACTACGGTGGCCGCGAGCCGTTCCGGGTGGCGGGAGTGCCGGTGGGCCGCGAGATCGCGGACCTCATGCCGGAGCGGCCGGGCGGG
>VXMI01000038.1 GCA_009841165.1 Gemmatimonadota bacterium
GTGAAGGTGCGGGCGGGGGTGGAGGGGGTGGCGGCGGGCACGATTCCGGAGGACGCGCGGGCGCTGGTGGACGAGCGGGGCTGACCGGGAGGACTATCGGAGGCCTTCCAGCGACAGTATCCTCCGCACGAGTTCGGATCGCTTACCGATTCCCTGCTTGCGGTAAACCCGCTTGAGGTGCGTCCTCACGGTGCTTTCCGCGCAGCCCAGCGCGTTGGCTGTACCGGCCAACGTCTGGCCGGTCGCTACCGCCACGGCCACACGGCCCTCTGCCGGGGTCAAGCGCAGGAGCCGGGCCACAAGATCCGGGTCTACCCGCGGCCGGGCGGCCGGGTCCATGACCAGCACCATGGCCCTGACCTGAAACGCGAAATCATCCATTCCCATTTGCCGCACGGGATGGACTTCGAGGACCAACGGCGCCGATACCTTCCTGCGCGTGATCCTCATCGAGCCGCCGGCGCCGTGAACGCCCGAACGAGGCAGCGCGTGCGCGAGCAGACGCTGCAACTCATCGTTCTCTTCCTTGCTCCCGGCTACGAGCGTGCCCTGCGTGTCACTCAGCCCATCGCATTTCCGCAGGATCTCCCGCGCGAGATCGTTCGTATCCAGGACGCGTCCGTTGTGATCCAGCTGCATGATTCCCCACCGCCGGTTTTCAAGCAATTCGGCCAGCGACGCGCCCAGCGCATCGGCACTGGCCATCACACGCCGTATGCGCCCGAACTGGCGCAGGTGAGGCGCGAGCCGTCTGATCATCTGAATCTGGTCGTGCCCCCAGCCTCTGCGCTCTGTGGAGTCACCGAAGGACAAGACAGTCGCGGACGAGTCGGGCTGGTGCAGTCCCAGGAAGAAGCCGTTCTGGTTCTTGTAGACACGGCGATACTCGTTGTATGCGGCGGAGGTCTTCTTCTCCTGATCTGTGTAGAGATTCGACTTGCGGACCAACTCGCCGTCGCGAAGTCCCTGAAGTCGCGGAATGGCCTCATCCCGCCAGTAGTAGTCGCGATAGTACCGGTAGGCGAGATCGTCCCGACGTTCCGCGCCTACGAAGAACCCGGAATAGTGAATGCTGCTTTTGCCACTTGGATCCAGGTCAACCTGGGTGACGCTATGGCCGTTCGTCCGGATCAGGTCGTTGATCGAGCCAGCCACCGACACCCACTCGATGTCTCCCACCGCCGCCTTGTACAGCTCCTCCACGACGCTGTCGAACCTGTCTGCCGCGGCCATGTCACTCCCCTCCGCGACAGGCGGGCACCAGAATGCCAGGCACGGACACAGCCACAAGGAGCTTGAGCCGCTTCACGTCCGGGTTCATCCTTGCCGATGGGTGTGGGACTGAAGCCCGGACACGGATCGGATTCTCCCCCATGACCGAGCCGGCAACACATCGTTGTCCTCGCTCCAAGTGGAGCGGTCATGGGAGGCGGGAAGGGAACCCCCGCGAACCAACTACACCATAGAGTTGCCACACGTGACGCGCAATACAGCCTAGGCCCCCGGCGGTCGGAGCCTGCACGCCACCAAGGAGGTTGCGGCGAACGTGGCCCACCGGAGCGGAAAGGCCGTAGTGTGACTCATGA
Organism: Gemmatimonadota bacterium; assembly: GCA_009841165.1. GTDB lineage: Bacteria > Gemmatimonadota > Gemmatimonadetes > Longimicrobiales > Gaopeijiaceae > Bin94. Next base: position 1,587 of record VXMI01000038.1, read on the forward strand.
TGATGCTGAGAAAGGCAGTTGCGGGAATCGTCAGGTCGGCGTACATCCACACGCGACTGGCCGAGGAGCGACTGCGAAGCGGCGTGGCGTGGTGGCCGCTTGCTCCCGGTTTCGTCGCAAACCCCTATCCCGTCTATCGGCGACTCCGAGAGCGAGACCCGGTCCACTACAGCATCCTTACGGACCAGGTAGTGGTAACCCGCTACGCGGATGTGGACCGCATCCTCCGGGATCACCGGAACTTCTCGAACAACCTCCACAAGGCGCGTTCATCACGCGGCTCGCTGGCCACGCGGAAAAAGCTCAAACCCAGCATGCTCGTGCAGGACCCGCCGGACCACACACGTCTGCGAGGGCTCGTCAACAGGGCGTTCACACCCCCTTCGGTCGCGAACATGGAGGACTACATTCGGGCCACCGCACACACTCTTCTTGACGCAGTCGAGAGTCACGACGAGTTCGACCTCATGACGGCCTACGCGGGGCCGCTGCCAACGCTTGTGATCGCCAGAATGATCGGTGTGCCCGAGAGCGATCTCAACCGTTTCAAGGTGTGGTCCAAACACCTGGTTCGAGCGCTGGAGCCCCTCCTGACCCCTGAAGAAGAGGAGCTGGTGTACCAGAACGAGCAGCTTTTGGCCGATTACCACATGGGGATTATCGAGCAGCGCCGCCGCGACCCTCGCGACGATCTCGTTTCACGACTGGTGGAGGCCGAGGAACAGGGCGACAGGCTTACGCTCGACGAAATGATCGTGATGCTGCGCCTTCTGCTGATAGCCGGAAACGAGACGACCACCAACCTGATCGGCAACGGCCGATTCGTGCGGTCGCGGACGATGATCGCGCCGGCCATTGGGGCCGCCAATCGCGACCCGGAGCGCTTCGAGCGACCTGACGAAGTTGACATCACACGTTCCGACGCGGGGAACATCTCGTTCGGGCGCGGCATCCATCACTGCCTGGGTGCCCCGCTTGCCCGTCTCGAGGGACGGATCGCGTTGGAGGTGCTCCTGGAGCGTTTTGCCCGAATCGGTTTCGGCAAGCGACCCCCCAGGTATCGGCGGAGTATCGTCCTGCGAGGACTTGAGCACTTCGACATTCGAGCGATTCCACGCGGATGCTCTGCGGAGGGTCCAACAGGCGCCTGAACGTCACCGTGTCCGTTCATCCCCCCTTTGGGGGACGCCCGCCTTGCCGGACCGCCCTTAGTCTGGTGGGCAAGCCTCTGCAGCCTGGGGCGAATTCCTGCACCAAGACCGTCCTTGCGGGCGGCAAATGGATGCATGAACCGCAACCGAATCTTCATCCTTGCGGCAGCGACGCTGTCGGCGACCCTGTGGGCATACGCCTGCGGCGATGGGGCCACGGAGCCCGCGTTCCCGCCCCTCGATCCCCCGCGCCCAACGACCGTTACAGTGAGCCCGGCGACGACCGAACTGACCGCCCTGGGTGCGACCGTGCAGCTCAGCGCGGAGGTGCGCGACCAGAACGGCGAAGTGATGGCGGGGGCCACGGTTGCCTGGGCGAGCGACAATGCGCCGGTGGCGACGGTGGACGGCTCGGGCCTGGTGACATCGGTGGGCAACGGGACGGCCATGATCACGGCCACGGCGGGATCGGTCGCCGGGAGCGCAGCGGTGTCCGTGGCCCAGAGGGTCAGCGCGGTCACCGTGTCCCCGGCCGCCGACACGGTGGTGACGGGCGACACGCTGCGGCTGGCGGCCGAGGCCACCGACGCGAATGGCCATGCGGTGGCGGGCGCCGAGTTCGGTTGGGGGTCGAGCGACACGCTGGTGGTTGTGGTGGACGATTCCGGCTTGGTGACCGGGGTCGGCCCGGGACAAGCAGAGGTCACGGCCACCGCAGCCGGAGTCACGGGCCCCGCGGACGTCACGGTCGTGGCTCCGACGCCGACGACCGTCGCGGTCACCCCCGACACGGTGGCGCTGACGGCGCTGGGACAGACCGCGCAACTCGTCGCCGAGGTGCGCGACCAGATCGGGCGCGCGATGGAGGGCGTCCCGTTGTCCTGGTCGAGTGCCGACACGACCGTCGCGGCGGTCGACTCGGCGGGGTTGGTGAGGGCGGCGGGCGTTGGCGAAACGACGATCACTGCGACATCGGGCGAAGCATCGGGCGAAGCGGTGGTGACCGTGATGCAGTCGGCGGGCTCGGTCGTCGTGTCGCCGGCCGCGGGCACGATCGCGCCGGGCGACACGCTGCGCCTGGTCGCCGAGGCGTTCGACGCGAACGGGCATCAGGTCGAAGGCGCTCAGTTTGACTGGTCGTCGAGCGACGTGGCGGTGGCCCGGGTGGACGGATTGGGACTGGTTACGGCGGTCGCCGAGGGCACAGCCACCGTCACCGCCACAGCGGGAGACGCCCGCGGAACGGCGGAGATCACGGTCGAGAATCCGGATCGAGCGGCGCTGGAGGCACTCTACAGCTCGACCGACGGCCCGAACTGGGTCAACAATGAGAACTGGCTCATGGACGCGCCGCTGAGGGATTGGTACGGAGTAAGTACGGATGGTTCCGGGCGGGTCGTTCGTCTTGATCTCAGTGGCCGGTGGGACAGCGAGGCACGAGTGTACATGCCCCATGGGCTCAGCGGTCCGATTCCGCACGAGCTCGGCGACCTCGCCAAATTGACACAGTTGAACTTCGAACACAATCAACTCACCGGCCCGATCCCGTCCGAACTCGGCA
>VXMI01000024.1 GCA_009841165.1 Gemmatimonadota bacterium
AGGGGGGAGGGGGTGGTGGACGGGTTGCGGCCATCTTCCGGTGCGCATGCGGCGACCGAGGCCGCGGCCACGGTCGCGACCGACTGCTTCAGGAATCCTCTGCGAGATTCGGCCATGCCACCGTCCGTTTCAGGATTGTTGCCTTATGCATTACTCTAATGTCCTTCAACACCCCCATCAAAGGAGTCGTGAGTTGGCACTGAATGTCAGTTGGGCACGTAGCGACGGCGTCCTGGTCGCGAGGCTCGCCGGTCGCGTCGATACCGCAAACAGCATCGAATGCGCGGAAATCCTGCGGGAGGCGAGCGACTCGGACGAGCGGTCCCTGGTGCTGAATCTCTCGGAGCTCACCTACCTGAGCAGTGCCGGATTGCGGATTCTCCTCATGACCGCAAGGAAGTTCCGCGGGGCCAGCCGTGCCTTCGCGGTCTGCGACATGTCCGCGCAGATCGAGGAGGTCGTCCGGATCAGCGGCTTCAACCACATTCTCTCGGTCCACGGCAGCGAGGCCGCTGCGGTGGAATTCGTCGCCGGCGCGGGCCCGGGCGGGGTGCCGTCGTAGCGGCTAGACCAGCGTTTCGATCACCAGCTCCACGCACTCCTCCGGCGAGAGCTTCTCGGTGTCGAGGCGCAGATCCGGGCGTTCGGGGCGCTCGTAGGGGCTGTCGACGCCGGTGAAATTCCTGATTTCGCCCCGCTTCGCCTTGGCGTAGAGACCCTTCGGGTCGCGGCGGGCGCACGTCTCCACCGACGCGTCAACGAAGATCTCCATGAATTCGTCCTTGTCGAACAGGCTGCGGGCGAAATCGCGCTCGGACTGGAAGGGGCTGATGAAGGACACGATGACGATCAGCCCGGCGTCCACCATGAGGCGGGCGACTTCGGCCACGCGGCGGATGTTCTCGACGCGGTCGGCCTCGGTGAAGCCGAGGTCCCGGTTGAGACCGTGGCGGACGTTGTCGCCGTCCAGCAGGTAGGTGTGCCGGCTTTCGCTCACGAGGTGCCGCTCCAGCAGGTTGGCCACGGTCGACTTGCCGGAAGCGGAGAGACCGGTCAGCCACAGGCAGCGAGCACGCTGGCGCTTGAGGTCGGCGCGAACCTCGGCGGTGATGTCGAAATCCTGCCACTTGACGTTCGCCGCGCGCATGAGTGAATAGGTGATCGTCCCGGCGCCCACGGTCGCGTTGGTCGCACGGTCGATGAGAATGAAGCCGCCCAGCTCGCGCGACTCGTCGAAGGGAGCGAAGGGGATGGGTCGATTGGTGGCGAGATTGATCACGCCCAGGTCGTTGAGTTCGAGTTGCACGGCGGCGAGCTCGCTGCCGTCGTCGATGTCGACACGGTGCCTGATTCGGGTTACGGTGGCGCCCACTTCGTGTGTGTGCAGCTTCAGCCGGTACGGGCGTCCCACCGTCAGCGGTTCGTCGCCCATCCACAGGAGCCGCGCCCGGTACTGGTCCGCGGCTTCGAGCGGGTCCTGGGCGGCCACGATGACGTCGCCTCGCGAGACGGCGACGTCGGGCTTGAGGGTGAGCGTGACCGAATCGCCCCGCGTGGCGCTGTCGCGCGTGCCCTGCCACACCACGATCGACTCGATCTCGGCGGCGGTTCCCGCAGGCGAGACGCGCACAGGGTCGCCGGGTGACACGTCGCCGGCCACGATTCGGCCACAGTAGCCGCGAAAGTCCGGGTTCGGGCGGTTGACGTACTGGACCGGCATGCGGAAGGGCTGCCGCGCGGCGGGCGGCTCGGCCTCCAACCCTTCCAGGTGCGCGAGCAGGCCCGGGCCGCGGTACCATGGAGTGTGCGCGCAACGCCGCGTCACGTTGTCGCCGCTGAGAGCGGACACGGGGAAGGATGCGACCCGCGCGAGTCCGATCTCCTCGGCCACTGTCCGGTACGCAGCGTCGATCGACGCGAAGGTGCCGCGGTCCCAGGCCACCAGGTCCATCTTGTTGACCGCAAGCACGATGTGGCGCACCCCGAACATCGCCACGATCCGGGTGTGGCGGGCGGTCTGGGGCAGGATTCCCTTGCGCGCGTCCACCATCACGACCGCTGCGTCGGCCGTGGATGCGCCGGTCGCCATGTTGCGCGTGTACTGCTCGTGGCCGGGCGCGTCCGCGACGATGAAGCGCCGCCGGGGCGTCCGGAAGCCACGGTAGGCGACATCGATGGTGATGCCCTGCCGGCGCTCATCCTGCAGGCCATCCATGAGGAGAGCGAGGTCGGGTGCGCCGCCCTGGGTGCCGTAACGGCGCGAGTCCTCTTCAATCCTCTGCATCTGATCCGCAGACACCTGGCGGCAGTCGTACAGAATGCGCCCGATCAGCGTGCTCTTGCCGTCGTCCACGCTGCCGCAGAGGACGACCCTGAGGGTCGGCGCCATCTAGAAGTAGCCCTCCCTCTTCTTCCGCTCCATCGAGGCTTCCGCGTCGTGGTCGATGAGGCGGCCTTCGCGCTCGGAGCGGTCGGCCGCGAGCGTTTCGGCGATGATCGCGTCCAGCGTGTCCGCGTCGCTCTCGACCGCGGCCGTGAGCGGATAGCATCCGAGCGTGCGGAAGCGGACACGGCGGCGGGCGGGGACCTCGCCGGGTGCGAGCGGCATGCGGTCGTCGTCCACCATGATCAGCTGGCCGTCGCGCTCCACGACGGGGCGCTCGGCGGCACGGTAAAGCGGCACGATGGGAATCCCCTCGGCGGCGATGTAGCGCCAGACGTCGGTTTCCGACCAGTTGGAGAGCGGGGAGATGCGAAGGGACTCGCCGTCCTTGAGACGGGTGTTGTAGAGGTGCCACAGCTCCGGCCGCTGGGCTTTGGGATCCCACTGGTGCCGGGCGTTGCGAAGTGAGAAGATTCGCTCCTTGGCACGGGATTTTTCTTCGTCCCGGCGCGCGCCGACAAGGATCATGTCGTAGCGGCCCGCGTCGAGCGCCTGGCGCAGGGCCACCGTCTTCATCACCTGGGTGTAGTGGTCCGACCCGTGGGTGAACGGGGTTATGCCCGCGTCGACACCCTTCCGGTTCGTGTGGACGATCATGCGGACTTCGGCCTCCGCCGCCATCCGGTCTCGGAAGGCGATCATGTCGCGGAACTTCCATGTGGTGTCGACGTGCAGCAGCGGCATGGGAGGCGGGGCGGGCCAGAACGCCTTGCGGGCCAGGTGCAGGAGGACGCAAGAGTCCTTGCCGAGGGAATGGAGCATGACGGGTCGCGCCGCAACCGCGATACCCTCGCGGATGATCTCGATGGCCTCCGATTCGAGGGCCGCAGTGTGCGTGCCACTCACCGGCGATTCCTCTCCCGTACCCGCAGGGGAAGTCCTTCCGTGATTCTGTAGACGCCCGCTTTTGCGCTGGTCGACATTGGGGATACGGTGTTACCGTCGTGGAGCGTTCGAGCGGTCGGCACCAACGCCTATGCTCATCCGGAACAGAAGCTTACGCGGGCCTGACAGCCGCAACAAGGTCTCAGGGAGGCATGCATGAAACGCTTGAACCGACGACGATTCCTGACGACTTCGGCCGCGGCCGGACTTGCGACAATCCCGGGTATCCGCACCGGCGGAGCCTATCCGGAGTCACGCGAACGAACCGGCGCGGACCGGGACTTCCATTCCGTGGACACCGGCTCCGACGACCCGCTCGGGGTACGCGGCAGCTTTCCGGTTACCGACGAGCTTGCGTACCTCAACACGGCTTCGGTGGGACCGCTGCCCGTCCCTGTCCGCGATGCGCTGCACGCGTACGCCGACAACAAGATGCGCCGCCGCGACGCGGCCGCGGGCCGCGAGGCCATTGCGGGTGCACGCTCCCGCTTCGCGGACATGTTCGGCGCCGATGAGGACGAACTCGCCTTTCTCTACGCGACGAGCGGCGCCGAGAACATCATCGTAAGCGCGATGGAATGGCGTGCCGGCGACAACGTGGTCGTGGACGAGCTGCACTTCGTGACGACCTTCGTGCTCTACCGCGAGCTGGAGCGGAGGGCCGGGATCGAACTGAGGATCATCCCCTCCCGGGATGGCGTCGTGACCGTCGACGACTTTGCCGCGCGAACCGACCAGCGGACCCGGCTGATCAGCGTGGCCTGGGTGTCGAACCGCAACGGCTTCCGATACGACCTTCCCGCCCTGGCCGACCTCGCGCACGCCCACGGGGCGCACCTTTTCGCCGACGCGATCCAGGCATGGGGCACATTCCCCACCAACCTCCACGACGAAGGGGTGTTGGGAGCACATGAATTGTCCGGTTTCGTAGCACAACATCTGTCCG
>VXMI01000228.1 GCA_009841165.1 Gemmatimonadota bacterium
CTTCTCCCGGTGGCCCGGATATGTTTAAAAGATACTGGGGTAGGGGGGCCGCGTAGCCCGGTCAACCTCCCCTCGTGCCAGTGCCGACGATTTGCAGGTCGGCGCGTACAAACGCGGCCGGGATTGCAGTGGCCGCCCTCTTCTCTACCTCGATTGACGAAGCGCTGATTGGGCGCACCCATCTTGAGGCGGCCCGCGCTCTCGACGTTTCTGAATGGCCGGTCGGATCTGTCCGGGATGATGGCGCTGCGTATCGAGAAAGCGTTCGGGATCAGGATGGACACGCTGATGCGGATGCAGTCGTCCTACGACATTGCCCGCACGCGCGGGCGCGAAGGCGAGCTCGACATCGAGCCGTATCGGCCGGCGACCGGTTCGAAGTCTACAGGGGTGAGGGCATAGGGGTACGCCGCCAGGAACCCGAAAGCACTTGCCGGGTATCTCCAAAGACGCAGCACGCATGTGACCTGCCCCGCCCATGGAGCCCGTCAGGATAATGAGAGCGATGAAAAAACGCGGCTATTCGGGGTTGTTCTCGTCGTTGTCGTTTGCCGCGATCACCTACTCTTCAGCCGCGGCCCAGCCCGTTTGCGAACCGGGTCAGCGCCGCATCGTCGGACAGGTCGTTGACGCTGCGACAGAGGCACCGCTGGATGTCGTTCGCGTGGCGGCAGAAGCGTCGGCCCGTCCGGCACTGACAACCAGCGACGGCCGGTTTCTTCTTTGTGAGGTCGGTGCCGGTGCCATTGCCATCACGGCCGAGCGGCTGGGATACGAGACGCTTACCGTCGATGTCGTCGCGGGGACCGCAAACGACCCGATTCGCCTTCGCCTTCGGCCGAGCCCGATTCTGTTGGACGGCCTCGAAATCGTCATGGATCGCTTCAAGCACCGGCAACGAGCAGTGGCAACCGTGGTGCGCACGTATGATGAGGCGGCATTTGCGAGCAGTGGACAGTGGTCGGCCGCCGACTTTGTCGCATCTCGTTCGGGGATCTTCACCTCGCCGTGCGCGTTCGGCAGGTGCGTCTACTACCGCGGCACCCTGGTCCCCCCTGCGATCTACCTCGACGAGCGGCCTCTGCCCGGGGGCTGGGCACAGTTCGAGTCCTTGCCGACCAGCCAGCTCTACATGATCGAGGTGTACCGCAGGGGAACGCATGTCCGCGCCTATTCCCATGCGTTCATGGAGCGCGCCGCGCAGACGCGCCTGGCGCCGTTGCCGATCACTCTGTCCTCAAGAGTTCGGGCCACCGGTTGCGCGACGCGGCTGCTGCGGGGGCGCGGGGATGCCTACTCGGGCTTGTCCGTCGACCCGCCCAGGTCGGCGTGCCCACCGTGGGAGTAGTCGCAGCCACGCATTGCGTCTTGGATACGCCGAGCGGTCAGCAAGGCCCGCGCCCATTGATTCAAATCTGACGTGACGCGGGCCTCGCCTCGTGCCGCCTTGACGGGTGCCTCGCCTTCTGTAATACTGATTCGCTGTTAGCGGTAATACGGGAATCGGGACAGGGGAGTACCATGGTGAGCGTCTCGCTGAGAATGCCGAGGTCTCTCGCCGGGGATGTCGCCGCGGCTGCCCACCGCAAGGGCGTCAGCAAATCGGCACTCATTCGCGAGGCCATCGACGCTTTCCTCGACGGGGAAGAGGCCGGACGGCCCCAATCGGCCCTGGACCTCGTGGCCGATCTCGCCGGTTCCTGCGAGGGCCCCGGGGATCTGTCGACAAACCGGAAGCACATGCAAGGCTTCGGTGAGTGACCCGGGAGATCATTCTCGACACGGGCCCGCTGATTGCTCTTCTCAATTCGCGCGATCCTCACCACGCATGGGCGCGCGCGCAGTGGGACGCGATCGAGCCCCCGTTGCTTTCCTGCGAGGCGGTGTTGGTCGAGGCGTGTTTTCTCGCGCGGCGTCTCACGCCGGGAGGCCAGAGCAGAGTACTCGACTTCGTCCGGCGCGGGGCTCTCGACCTGTCGTTTTCGCTCTCGGACGAGATCGATGCAGTGGACCGCCTTGTCAGCAAGTATCGCGACGTGCCCATGTCGCTCGCGGATGCGTGCCTGGTCCGGATGTCCGAGCTGCACCACGCCAGTCCGGTCCTCACCCTGGACCGAGACTTCACGATCTATCGCAGGAGCAGGAGGCAGCGGATTCCGCTTCTTTCTCCCGGCGGCGATCCATGTCAACCAAAACGGCCAATCGGTTCAGGATCGGAAGGCTGATCAATCCATGTCGAGCCAGGGATCCGCAGCTTGGGGGGCAGTCCGCGAATCGGGGATTCCGCCGGAAGTCAGGGTTTACGGCAGCTGCACGTCGTCAATTACGCCCCTCCCCCTCACCCCACCGGCCCACTGACCTGCCACTCCACCACCTCAAGAGACTCCCCAAGCAGCGCGGCCCCCCGAACCGGCGAGATCAACTCCTCCCCCACAGCCCGCCACACCAGCCGCCGGAACTGCTGCGGCTTCTCAAACGCACCGAATCCCTCGCCCTCGCGGATCGGCTCCGGCTCCGACGTCAGCCAGCCACGGGCGAACGTCGCAAACGCCCGTCGAACCGCGGACGGTCGCAGCACACCGACCTGACCCAGCCGAACCAGCATGGCCGCTGCCGACACCCCGTACGCATGCTTGAGCCGCGCGATCTCATAGTACGTGACCCGCCGCCGCCTTCCCCCGACCTTCTTCAGGAGATCCCGGCCGGGGACGAGAAAAGCGCCCGCAAACCGGTTCATCGCCGCTTCCAGCCTGATGGCGGGGTTTCCGGTGGAGCGGATGATCTTGTGCGCGAGTTCGTGGGCCAGGGTGAAGCGCTTGCGCTCAACGTTCGTCCGCGTTGATACCACGACCGCATCGGCGACGACGTTGCCCTGTCGCATGGCTCGGCACGCCAGACCGCTTATGCGCTCGGGGAGGTCGGCTTCGACGACCTTGATCCCCTTGTCCTCCAGGAGAGCGCACAGGCTGGGCACCGGATCCATGCCGAGGTCCCATTCCTCGCGGAGTTGATCGGCACGCTCGTCGATCTCGGCTTCAGCGGCGATGCAGTCGCAGCGGCAGTGGGCAAAACGGTCGCCGGCCGGCGGAATGCCGAGAATGTCCTCGATGGTCAGATACCGCTCGAGCTCGTCGATCAACACGGCTTCGGCGCGCGCCCGGTCGCGGCCGGAAGTGCCCGGGTCCTTGCGGAACTCGAGGCCGTCGAGAACGTCGATCCGGTTGCTCATGAGGAAGTCCAGTGAGACATCGAGCGCCTCGCCGAGGCCGACCAGCACGGCCGACGAGGGCATCATCTTGCCCGCCTCGTACTTGCTGATCGCCTGCGCGGTGACCTTCGGATTCACCCGCTCGGCAAGCGACCGCAGGGAAAGGCCCGCTCGCCTGCGCGCGAGCCGAATCCGCTGTCCGAACATGCTGTTTTCACCCCTCGCGTGACTCATGGTTGACAAGATGTGTCATATGGCATACCCTTGTCAACTCACAGTTGAGAATATCCGATACAATCCGCGACAGTTCATGACGATGAGGAGGGGATGTGGAGAACGAGACGCGGCAACGGCCGCACATCATGGAATTGATCGCCAACGCTCCCTGGCGCGAAGCCCTCACCTACCGGGAGACGTGGCCCCACGAGTACGTGGTCGTCAATCGGGACGGACAGCAGGAGCTGATGGCCGCGTTCTGCGAACGGATCAGCCGGGGCGAGGGCGTGGAGTGTCATTTCTTCCACCAGAAGCGCCCGTACCTGTTCCTCGGCGACTACAAGTACTGGATCATGGTGGATTGCAGCGACGTCGACCTCGACGCCGGCGACCACGTGCTGAATCGCGCGCGGCACTACCGGGACCGGCGGGACTTCGTTATTCAACGGGGCGATACCGGCAAGCGCGAGGACTATCCGGTGGTGCCGGCGGGGTCGACGCGCGCGTAGACCGTCATCGCCGCCCTACCCCTTCTCCCTCAACTCCAGCGGCGGTCTCCATTCCTCCACGCCCGGCAGACGCCGGCCCCAGGTGTTGCCGTAGGGATCTCCCTTCCCCAGCAGGAACCGGATCGCAAGCCGGTGGAGCATGTTCACTTTTGGAACGAAGCCGTGAAAGCCGGCCAGCCCGGCCAGCGCCCGGTCGCGCAGTTCCCAGTAGCCCAGGTCACCGGGTTTGACGCAGACGACGCGCGACTCGTCCATGAAGGGAGGAATGGCACCCGCAAGCGGTACGGTGCCGTCGCCGGTGTTGCGTCTCGCCCCCTCGTCCTCCGAATCCCAGTCGTTTCGGCGCTCGGCCGAGCCAAGCAGGAAGCGAGGCCTGCCCCGCTCGTCGCGCCCGACCCTCAGCGCGACCCGCGTTTCCGCATCGACACCCGCAATCACGAGCCAGTCTTCGTCGCGAACAAGGTTTCCGCTCGCCTCGTCACGGGCTCCTTCTTCCGACGTGCCATCACGGGTCGCCAGCCGCAACGCCGAGATCCGCTCCCGATGCGTCTTGGCCGTGTCGAGCATGTCCTTGAACAGATCCGCGCCGGCAACGTTCCAGCCCCTGACCTGGTGGGTGATCGTGCGAATCACGCTGGGCTGCCATGCGTCCGGGTGGAAGATGTCCGACTCCATGCCGTTCTCTACGACGAGCGCGCCGTCGAAGCTCGGCAGCAGGTGGTAGAGCGCCGGCGTCATCCGCGCCATGCGGCGTTCGCGGGCCCCGCCTGAGTTGTCGCCGAGGTCGGCGGTGCCGGTGGCCAGCTTGAGAATCGCCTCGTGCGACCCCTGAAATGGCGACGCAAGGGTCACTACCTTGTTGACGGAGCCGCCGCCGTGCCGCTCGATGTAGCCCGCGATGATCAGGCCACCCATTGAATGGCCGACAAGGTTGACGGTCGGGTTGCTCGTGTAGTCCTCGTCGTCCCGGTAGTGCTTCAGCAGCAGGGTTCGGTCGATGACCTCCTGGACGAACGCGGCCAGCCGCTCCTCGATCCGGTCCAGCGGCAACCGCCAGTCATAGCCGAAGGGAAACACCGGCGCGGGCTCATCTTCCTCACCGGCCAGACCGTCGCGCAGCTCCTCGGTCAGGTCCTCGTAGACAAGCGGGAAGGGACCGCCGGAAGAAACGCGGGCCGGCTCGAGAAGTTCGTAGCGCTGGTCCTCCGGATGCAGGGTGATCCGGTCGTAGCGCTTGTTGCGTACCGCGGTCCAGACGGCTTCGGGCGGCAGCTCGTACTCGTCGTGCAGAACGGATGCCGTGATGCCGGGGATGACGATGGTCGGGGAGGTGGTGATGGGCATTGGGGGACTCTTGATGAAGGAGTTGTCAGCGCGGGTGCTCGGTCCGCCTACTTCGACCGGTCGTCGCAACCGCTGTCGCGGCCCTTGTCCTTCCCCTCCCCGGCCCGGGAGCCGAACCAGAACCCGACGATGGGGCCGATTACGGCGACGATGTAAGCGAACACGTCCTCGGCCCGGTCGAATTGACCCGTAGCGAGGAAGGTGATGATCATGCTCGCCGCGAGGATCGCGAAGGTCCACGCCATGATATGCGTGATGATCGGCTGAACCATCTCCTTGCGGAAAACGGTCTCAAACGCATTCGCGTCGCCGCTGGCCGAGTTGCTCTTGACCATTCGCTGGACAAACCATCCCAGCGCGACAACAAGTAACACGAGGGCGGCCAGAATCGGCCACCATTCGCGGAGCCATTCGTTCATGGGTCGGTCTCTCCCGCGTATCGCCTGGATGCCATTGTCATCTCAAAGGTACACACTGACGACGATCGGGTCGGGCGGCAAGTTGTCGGGGTCCCAACGGCACCATGCCAACTATATTCAAGGCCCCTTCCCCCTCTCAGCCCCTTCCAGATCCGCCAAACCCCATGTCCGACACCCGAACAGTGCCGTCCGACCAGGACGTCCACGACATCATCGAAAAGGACAGGAAGCACCTCTGGCACCATCTGTTCCAGCACAGCGTGTTCGAGACGCAGGATCCGCAGGTCTTTGTGGAAGGAGAGGGCGCTCGCGTTAGGGACATTCACGGGAATTGGTACCTCGACGGCGCGTCGGGCGGCGTCTGGTGCGTCAACGTCGGTTACGGGCGGGAGAGCATCGCGAAGGCGGTGTACGAGCAGCTCCGACGCCTGCCGTACTACGCGGGTGTCGTCGGCACCGTACCTGCGGCCCGGTACGCGAGCGCGCTGGCTCAGTGGCTGCCCGAGCTCGACCGCCTCTACTTCGCCAACAGCGGGTCGGAGGCCAACGAGAAGGCGATCAAGATGGTGCGCCAGATCGCGCACCAGAACGGAACCGGCAAGTACAAGGTCCTCTACCGCGACCGCGACTATCACGGGACTACCATCGGCTGCCTGGCGGCCAGCGGACAGGAGGAGCGCAAGGATGCGTACGGGCCGTTCCCCGACGGGTTCGCGGCGATTCCCCACGCGATGTGCTATCGCTGCCCGTTCGACAGGACCTATCCGGACTGCGACGTGGAGTGTGCGCGCGCACTGGAGGACGCCATCGAGGCCGAGGGACCGGACACGGTGGGCGGCGTCATTCTCGAACCGATCACCGCCGGCGGCGGCATCATCCCACCGGTCGCGGAATACTACGGGATCATCCGCGACATCTGCGACAGGTACGGCGTCGTCCTGATCATCGACGAAGTCGTCTGCGGCTTCGGGCGGACCGGGACGATGTTCGGGTATCAGCACTACGACTTCGTGCCGGACATCGTCACGATGGCCAAGGGGATGGCAAGTTCATACGCGCCGATCTCGGCGACTGCCGCGCGCGGCGACATCTTCGACGCGTTTCTGCAGGATCCGAGCGACAGGTACGGCTACTTCCGGGACATCAGCACCTACGGCGGGTGCACGGCGGGCTTCGCTGCGGCTCTTGAGAACCTGCGCATCATCGAGGCAGAGGACCTGATCGAGAACAGCCGCGTGATGGGGGCGTACCTGCTGGACCGTCTGCGCGAGCTGTCCGACCACCCCAACGTCGGCGACGTGCGCGGAAGAGGCCTGTTTGCCGGCGTCGAACTCGTACGGGACAAGACCTCGAAGACGCCGGTGAGCGAGGACGTGATGGCTGCGGTCGTGAAGAAAGCCGCCGCCGAGGGCGTCCTGGTGGGCAAGACCACGCGGAGCGTCCCGGGCCTGAACAACACGATCAACGTGGCGCCGCCGCTCATCGTCACGAAGGTGGACATCGACGAGTTGGTGGACGCGGTGAAGGCCGGCATCGAGCACGGCTGCCGGGGTCTCTGAGGACAGGTCCGCCGGAATGGATTTCGACGAGCGAATCAATCAGCTGATGCAGCCGGTGACGGACGCCGTCGCCGGCTTCATCTTCTTCGCCGTGCCGATTGCGGGCGCCCAGGTGCCCCTCATCGTGGCGTGGCTGATCGCCGGCGGCGTGTTCTTCACCCTCTACCTGCGCTTCATCAACGTGCGCGGCTTCAAGCACGCGCTGGACCTGGTCCGGGGCCGCTACACCGATCCTTCCCAGCCGGGCGAGGTCACGCCCTTCCAGGCGCTCGCGACGGCCGTGTCGGGCACGGTCGGCATCGGGAACATCGCGGGGGTGGCGGTGGCGATCTCACTGGGCGGACCCGGAGCCACGCTCTGGCTGATCATCGCCGGACTGCTCGGTATGAGCACGAAGTTCGCCGAGTGCACTCTGGCCGTGAAGTACCGTCGCACCCATGCGGACGGCTCGGTCAGCGGCGGTCCCATGTACTATCTGCAGCGCGGCCTGGAGCTGCGGAACCTGCCCCGGGTCGGCCGTGGTCTGGGAATGTTCTACGCCGCCGCCATGGTTTTCGGCTGTCTCGGAATCGGCAACATGTTCCAGTCCAACCAGGCCGCCGCCATCCTCATCGAGGTGACGGGAGCCGCCGACAGCTTCTTCAGCGACAAGGCGTGGCTGCTGGGCATCTTCATGGCCGTCGCCGTCGCGATGGTCATCGTCGGCGGCATCAGGAGCATCGCGCGGGTCACCTCCCGGCTGGTGCCCTTCATGGCGGTGCTCTACGTCCTGTCGGCCCTGGCGATCATCGGCATCAACGCCGATCGGCTGCCGGCCGCCATCGTCCAGATCTGGCAGGGCGCGTTCTCGGCGGAGAGCGTCGGCGGCGGCCTGATCGGCGTCATGATCATCGGATTCCGGCGCGCGGTCTTCTCCAACGAGGCCGGCCTGGGGTCCGCCGCAATCGCCCACTCGGCGGTGCGAACCGACGAGCCGTGCACGGAGGGCTTCGTCAGCCTGCTCGAGCCGTTCATCGACACGGTGGTCATCTGCACCATGACGGCGCTGGTCATCATCACGACGATCTACGATCCCGCGCTCGCCGACACCGGCATCACCGGCATCGAAATGACCAAGACGGCGTTCGAGAGCACGTTGTCGTGGTCCCCAGTGCCGCTCTCGGTCGCCGCCGTGATGTTCGCCTTCTCGACCATGATCTCGTGGAGCTACTACGGCCTTAAAGCCCTCACGTACCTGACCGGCCAGCACCGACCGGTCGAGACCGGGTTCAAGCTCTTCTTCTGCGGCTTCGTGGTGCTGGGCGCCAGCATCAATCTCGGGGCGCTGATCGATCTCTCCGACGCGATGATCTACGTGGTCGCGATCCCCAATCTCATGGGACTGTACCTGCTCGCACCTGCGTTGAGGCGCGAGGTGCTCTCGTACCGGGAGCGGCTCGGGCGGTATTGACGCCGGTCGCGCACCGAACCTACCGAGTCGTCCCCACCACCCGATCATTCCGCGCCAGCACCCGGTCGCCACCCTCGAACACGAACGGCACCGACCGGTTGTCGGGATCCCAGAGGTCGCGGTGCGTCTGCACCTGGAGATGGAGGTGCGCCATGGTCGTATTGCCGGAGTTGCCGACCAGGGCCAGCGGATCGCCCTTCCGCACTCGGTCCCCCTCGTTGACCTGGAGCGTCCCGTGCCGCAGATGCCCGAGGACGACAAAAAGTCCGGTTTCGAGCTCGATGACAACCACGTTGCCGGCCGCGTCCGCGGGATCGGTCACGAAGTTCGCGCCCTCCGCATCCTCCATCCTGTCCTCTGCGATGACCACGATACCATCCACGGGCGAGACCAGTGGCTGCTCCCAACTGTAGACCGACGCGTTGCCCGTCCCGTCGGTGAAGATCCGGCCGTCGTCGAGCCGCACGAGGTCGAGGGCGAACCGCTGGTTGTAGGCCGAGAGATGGTGGTTTTGCAGGGGACTGGGTCCGCCTTGCAGGACGAGCCAGTCACCCTCGAAGGGCGGAGCGATCTCCACGACATCGGCCGCGCCATCCCGGAAACCCCCGCCCCCAAACGCGCGCCCCAGATCGAAAGCCAGGACCAGGGCGCCCGCCACCATGACGAGGGTGGGCCCGGGGTTGGTCCGGCGCGGGGCGACGAACGAAGCCGCGACCCGCAGCACGGAGATGACGATCACGGCCGCGATCAGAGGCGTCATCTCGGCCGAGCGCGGGAAGACGGTCACGCACGCGACGCCGGCCATCGCCCAGAAACTCGCGCGCCCGACCGCTTGCAGAAGTTGGGACCGATGGTCGCGCCTGCCCGGTTCACGGAGCAGCTCCAACTGCAGGCGTCGCTTCCACGCCAGCCAGCTGCGACTCGCGATCGCCCAGACGAGGCCGAGCAGCAGCACGACCGCCAGCGCCTGGTGGCTGTAGAGGCCGACGATACGGAGGGAGAAGAGGGCAGCGAGGGCAAGGAGGGTGAGGAGCGCGGTGATGATTTGGCGGGTTGGTGTGGCTTGTGTCATGGCTTTCGCACCAGCGTCTCCAGGGTATCTCATCACGATTGCACCCCGGAGTTCCGGGTATAGGCGATTTCCATCCCACCCCTGCCTCCCACAACGCTCGCTCCGGCGACGCCGACGATCACCGTTCGAAGGAACCGTGTCATGCAGGAACTCCTCTTGACGGAAGTGAGGGCGGATTGTGCCATCGGCGCCCTGCCGCACGAAACATGCCACCTCGCTCGCGCGCATATTAGTGGGATACGGACGGGTCTGGCCGCCAGGCACGTCCTCTGGAGAGGGCACACCCTGCGCAACCGGGAGACAATCAGCATGAGACCGGCCGCCTACCCGATCATCGCCACCCTGCTTGCCACCCCCGCCGTCGCACAGGACCGGCCGCTGACCGCGGACGTGACCGAGGTGTACCGCGTGGGCGGCGTGAACGCGGAGGAGTGGGCGTTCTTCGGGCCTGCGTTGCAGCCGGGCTTCGATGGCGCGAGCAACCTGGTGGTCCTGGATGCGTTCAACAAGCGGGTTGTCGTGGTCGGACCCGATGGCCGACTTGTGCGCGTCGTTGGGCGCGGGGGAGAGGGACCGGGAGAGTTTCAGCAGGTACAGGCAATCGCGGTTTGGCGCGACGGCCGCTTTGCGGTGCCCGACACGGAGCATTCCGCGATCCAGGTATTCACCCCGGACGGCGAACTCGACCGGTTCATCAGGTGGCCCGGCGAGGCCAGAGCTCTCTCCAGCGCCCTCCGTCACAGGGAGATTCGGGCCGATCCGTTGGGCGACCGACTGATCGCACAGGGTGTCGAGGGCGTGCTGGTCGAGATGGCCAACTTCATGTATCGGCTCAGGGGCGATCCGGAAGAGGACCCGCAGGGGGTCGATGACCGCGCGCTCGAGACACTGGACTTCGCCGGGGACGAGATCATGGCGCGACCGATCCTTCAGGGGTGGAGGGCTCCTCGTCCCGAACCCCTGTTGTCAGCTACCGAACTGGAGGACTGGCCGAAGGTGGTTGCGTCGCTGGAGGATCGGTACTTCGAGCCAGGTTTCCACTGGGACGTGCTGCCCGACGGCACCATCGCCTACTCCGACTCCTCGGCCTACGAAATCAAGCTCGCCCGTCCTGATGGATCCGTGATCGACGTCCTCAGGCGTCCGCTCTCGCCGGAGGCGGTCTCCGAACGGATGCAGCGGGCCACGATCGCCTTCCACATCCAACGCCTGGAGGAGCGGTTGGCGAGGGGGCCCTCTTCAGCCGGGGTTTTGCCGCCCAGAGATCCCGAGGAAAGCCGGCAGAGGATTCGGGATCGCGCGTTCTACCACGAAGTCCCCGTGGTGCGCGGGATAGGGGCCACATGGGACGGCGGACTGTGGATCCACCGGCGCGCCGATGTTCCGTGGGAGGATGAAGGCCCGATCGATGTCTTCAGCGCGGATCGCGAGTACCTGGGGACACTGCCATCCGGCGAACCGGCGATGCCCGTCGCGTTCGGACCGGATGGTCTGGTCGTGCACCTGGAGCGCGATGAGCTGGACGTGCCGACGCTGGTGGTGAGTCGCGTGGCGGTCGGAGGCAGGTAATCGACCGGGCAGGGCCTACCGAGACAGCGAAAGCTCGACCAGTTCGTAGACCACGACGCTCACGACATCCATTTCGTCCTGCTCCACGCCGAGGACGAGTCCGCCGGCTGCGTCGAGGATGCGGAACCCGGGTGGAGCCTCGACCGTGCCCAGCCATTCGCCGTCAGGTGCGATGACGGCATAGGGCGGCGCGTCGTGTATTTCGCCGCCCGGCTTGTACGAGGGCAGCCAGATCCTGCCTTCGGCATCGGCGAACGGATTGCTGAAGAGCGGCATCGGGCGGCCGAGGCTGGCCCGGTACACGGACATGCCAATCCGGGTGACTTCCGCGATGCGGGAGTCGGACAGGTCGGGACTGTGCATGCGAACCGCAGTCCGGTGCTCGGCCTCGATGGGTTCGAGCCGCTCCTCGGTCAGGAGGGTCGCGTCGGCCACCCAGCGTACGATCTGCGTAGCGGTGCCGTCGGAAAGACGCCAGGTGATCTCGGGCCTGTCGGACCTGGTAAGAACGAGGTGCCCGGTGGCGACCGTGACCCTGCCGACGGCTCCGATCGGGTTACTCTCCAGCCCCGGCGGAACGCGGGGCCAGAAATCGTACGTGGCGACCGTGTCGAGAATGCCGCCCTCCATGTCGAACCGCGCCGCGTGTCCGCCGAGCCATTCCCCTTCGAATCCCCACTCCCCGACGACAGTCGCCAGCAGCAGCTCGCCGGACGGACCGATTCCCTCGACGTCGAGGCGAGTACCGCGCGGCAGCGGCGTGATATGCGCCACCGAATCGCCAACGAAGAGAGTCGCGCGGGCCAGGCCGGGGTCCGCCACAAGAAGACTGTCCCGCCCCACCGGGAGTATGGCGCTGACGTAGTTGACTTCGCCCGGTCCCTCTCCTTCCGAGGCGAGGACGCGGTACGATGCCCCGTCGGGGTCGAATGCGACCAGCTCGGCGATCCACGGGTCGTAGACGACTGCGCTACCGTCGGACATCAGGCGTCCGGCGCTGACCTCCTGGAAGGCGTAGTCACCCGGGTTGGCGCCGTGGCGGTAGTGGGGCTGGGCGGCGAGGCGGAAGGCCGCGGGGGCGGTCGGCGTGTGGTCATAGGTGACGATGCGGATGCCGAGGCTGTCGGCGATATGGGGTGGGTTTGTAGTGGGGGGCAACGGGTCGCCACCGCAGGCGGTGAGCAGTGCCAGGAGCGCGAGTTGGGGGAGGGGGCGGGCGTGCATCGAGTACTGCGTCTGCCAGGTATCCTCGTTTGCCGTCTAATCCGAGCGTCGGCACATTGCGCCAAGCGGCCTGGAGAGTCAAGCCCCACATGATCACGGAGAACCCATGGCGCCCTGGCATTCAACACGTCGCCCTCTCGGCCGCCTGTCGGCATGCACCGCGCTCACGGCTATCCTCACCGCGTGCAGCGGCCCGGCACCGTCGGACGATCCCTTCCTCACCCGCGCGGAACGCACCGACTACCGTGAAACCAGTTCCTACGCCGACGTCGTCGACTTCCTCGAGCGCGCCGCAGCCGCCTCGCCGTCCGTCCACTACACCACCTACGGCTTCACGAACGAGGGCCGCGCGCTCCCGCTGGCCGTCGTGGGCGATGTCGCCGATCCGAGCCCGGCCGCCGTCCGCGCGTCCGGCAAGACCGTCGTCTACCTCCAGGGCAACATCCACGCTGGCGAGGTGTGCGGGAAGGAAGCGCTCCAGATGCTGCTCCGCGACCTCCTGGCAGGCCGCCACGGCGAGTGGCGCGAGTCGATGGTCCTGCTGATCGCGCCCATCTACAACGCCGACGGCAACGAGCGCGTGACCCTCACCAACCGCGGGCGGCAGCACGGTCCCATCGGCGGGATGGGCCAGCGTCCGAACGCCCAGGGCTACGACCTCAACCGCGATCACATGAAGCTCGACTCGCCCGAAGCGCGGTCGGTGGCGCGCCTGTTCACCGAGTACAACCCCCATGTGGCAGTTGATTTACATACGACGAACGGGACGCGGCACGCCTATCATCTCACGTACTCCCCGCCGCTTCACCCAAACACGCCTGCGGGAATCGACGCCTTCCTGCGGCAGGGACTTCTGCCCCACGTGACCGAACAGGTCCGGGACAAGTACGGCTGGCACTACTACTACTATGGCAACGCCTTCGCGCCCGGCGGCGGCGAGCCCGGCTGGTACACCTTCGACCACCGTCCCCGCTTCAACAACAACTACATCGGTCTCCGCAACCGCATCGCGATCCTCAGCGAGGCCTATTCCTACGCCACCTTCGAGGAGCGCGTCCTCGCAACCCTGTATTTCGTCGAGGAGATCCTGGACCATGTCCACGCGCGCGCCGACGAGGTCCGGCGAATTGTGGCGGATGCCGATGCCACCCCCGTCGCGGGCGACTCCCTGACGCTGCGCGCCGTCCCGGAGCGCTCGACCGAGCCGGTCGACATCCTGATGGGCGCCACCATCGAGGAAACGCACCCCCTCACCGGCCGCCCGTTGCTTCTCCGCGCCGACACCCAATACGTCGAGACCATGTACGAGTACGGCACGTTCGCGCCGACGCTGCGGGAACGCGTGCCTGAGGCCTACCTGATCCCCGCCGATCTGGCGGACATCCTGACCCGCCTCGCGGCGCACGGCATCGCACTCGAGCCCGCGCAAGCGACGCCCATGGACGCAGAGGCGTTCCACATCGATTCCGTGCAAACGGCCGAGCGGCCGTTCCAGGGCCGCAACGAGCAAACGCTGTACGGCCGCTACGAGACGACCCGGGTCACCCCGGCCCCCGGAGACATGCTGGCACGGGTCGACCAGCCGCTCGGCCGCCTCCTGTTCAGCCTCGTGGAACCGCAGTCCGACGACGGCTTCGCCAACTGGGGATTCCTCGCCGACCGGTTGCAAGCCGGGGGGGTGTATCCGATTGTGCGGGTACCGGCGGGATAGCCATCAACGATGACACCCAACGAACTTCCCTGGGATAGACTCCCCGATCCCCGCGATCACGCAGTCGGAGGCGCTGGAAGCGTTGTTCTGAACAGCTCCTTCTGTGCCCGGTCCCGCTTGGGCACCTCGTGGCACCGCCGACAGCGGGCCTCGTAGGACTCGGCACCCCCCACCTGGATCGTCGGACCCTCGGCGGGCGCCGGCTCACCGTCGATCAGGCGCTGGTTCCTCGTTGCCGGATCGCCGCACACCACGCAGATCGCGTTCAGCTTGTCGATCCGCTCGGCGCGCGCCAGCAACAGCCCCATCGGGCCGAAAGGCTCGCCGCGGAAGTCCATGTCGGTGCCGGCCACGATGACCCGCATCCCGGCATCGGCCAGCGCATCGACCACTTCGCAGATGCCGTCGTCCAGGAACTGGGCCTCGTCGATGGCGACGACCTGCGTCTCGCGGCGGACCTTTTCGGCGACCTGCACGGAGCTGGACACGGGCTCGGCGTCGATCTGCCGGCCGTCGTGCGATGAAATGCGGAACTGACCGCCGTACCGGTCGTCGAGGTGGGACTTGAACAGCTGCACGCGCCGTCCGGCGATGAGCGCGCGCCGTATACGCCGGATCAGCTCCTCGGACTTGCCGCTGAACATGACGCCGGAGACGACCTCGACCCACCCGTGCCTCGCTCTGTGTAGCATCCCGAAAGCTATCCGGGCGCCAGGCTGAACGGCTCGCGCGCGAACACCCGGCGCACCATCGGCTCGAAGAACTCAAGCGGCAGCGAATCGTAGTCGGGATCGAACGAACACTGGTCCCAGCGGTGACAGAAGTCCACGGCGTCCTGGTACCAGGGGTGGTCGCGGTACTTGTCGCGCGCGTGGCGGTCGCGGTCCAGGTGGTGGGCGTAGTAGTAGTACTGGAAAAGGCCGTGGTGCAACACGATCCAGTACGTTCGCTCGGTCACGTAGGGGCGAAGGATCAGTGCGGACAGCGCGCCGTGGCTGTGCGGCGCCATGAGGTCGTCGATGTCGTGCAGGAGCGCCGCGACCACGAGCTCTTCCTCCGCACCGTCGCGATACGCCCGGGTCGCGGTCTGAACGGAATGCTCGAGCCGGTCGACCTTGTACCCGCCGACCGAACCGGTCAGCTCCCGCAGGTGCGCCAGCACACGGTCGGCGGTGCCGGCGGCGAACTCGTCCTCAAGGCGATCCAGCAGCTGGTAGTCCTCTCTTGTCCCGTCCGCCATGGCGGTGAAGCTGACTGTAGGAGCGTTCGGCGTTTCCATACGCTGGATCCTCGTTTCTCCGGCGATGAGGGCTGCTCGTCACGCACCGTGCGGAGAAGCCGGGAGACTTGTCAAGTGCGACTCCGGCCGCGCATGGTGCAACCAGGTCACATCGGACTGGGGGTATCGCCATGCATCGCTCGATCAGCAGCCTCACAAGGAACGCCGACGCCCTCACCGCGATCTGGAGCGGCGGAGAACGCACCGACCTCCCCTACCTCTGGCTGCGCGACAACTGCGGTTGCGGCGAGTGCCGAGTCGTGCAGACGACCGAGAAGCGGTTCCATATCTACCGCGTACCCAGGGACCTGAAGCCGCAGGCGGTCAGCGTCGAACACGCCGGATCCGAGGACGAGGCCCTGTCGATCGCGTGGCCTGACGGACACCGCACACGCTATCGATCGAGCGAAATCGACGGCCTCCTGAGCCTGTCGCATTTCGACCTATGCCATTGGGACGGGCGATTCCAGCCTCGGCGGTTCGACTACCGGCGGTTCCTGGCGAGCGACCGTGCCGCGGTGGAGCTGATCGAGGAGTTTCTGCGGACAGGGGTCTGCATTCTGGTCGACGCCCCCACTGAGCCCGATTCGTCGGAGCAGCTCACGACCCGCCTGGGACCGATCCGCGAGGTGCTGTTCGAGCGCATCCACAACGTGAAGGTCGACCCGAAGGGGTACAACATCGCGCACACGGATCTGGCGGTCGCGCCGCACAACGACTTTACCAGCTACACCTGGCTTCCGAACGTGCAGGCCCTGCACATGCTGGTGAACGAGTGCGAAGGCGGCGAATCCGTCGTGGTGGACGGGTTCGGCCTGCTCGAAGAGCTGCGCAGCGAGCACCCCGACCAGTTCGAGGTGCTGTGCGAGGTGCCGGTGCCGTTCCGCATCTTCAGCGACGAATACGAATGCTACGCCGTCAACCCCATGGTCGAACTCGACCGCGACGGCAACGTCCGGCTGTTGCGCTTCAACACCGCCCAGATGCAGGCCGTTCCCCTGTCCGAGCCCCGGCTGGTCGAGTTCTACGCCGCCTACCACGAGCTGTCCAGGCGCGTCAATTCCCCCGACGTCCAGGTCACCTTCCGGCTGGAGGGCGGTCAGATCCTGCTGTGCGCCGGGCACCGGGTGCTGCACGGCCGCAAGGCGCTGCGCTCAACCGGCAGGCGACACCTGCAGGATGCGTACTTCGAGCACGACAACGTGCGCAACCACCCGAGGCTGCTGCGCCGGACCGGTCGAATCCGAGGTCGTCAGAACCCCAGCAAGCCGTAGTTCCCGTCGAGGATCAACCGCACCGACACGTATAGTCCGAACGCCGGTACGAGCACCCACACCGCATTCAGGGCAAAGACATACGTGTAGAGCTCGCGCCTGGTGACGTGTCCCTGCCGCTGCGACACGAAGAAACTCACCCAGTAGAGCGACGACACGTAGACCCACTGCCAGAACAGCATGGCGCCGACCGTGCCGGCAACGACGGCCGGCAGGAAACCGAGGGTGTACGTCGAGTACAGGATCAGGGTGGGCAGGGGAGTGATAAAACCGTTGCCGATGTCGGCCGTGAACCCGAAGGTGCCGCGATCCGAGTACGACGAGTCGATCATCGAATACGTGGCCCACACGTCCGCCCACACCGTCGGGGACAGAGCCCTGGACAGCGGCACCCTGGTCGAAAGGAACTCGAGCGCAGGCGTCCGACCGGTTTCCTTGTGCCATTCTCGCCAATACCCGAAGCGAGCCTCGACGTAGTCGCGACGGAAAAACAGACACGCTTCCCAGTAGCAAATCAGCAGATTGGTCGAGAAGAACAGGCTGAACAAACAGTGGACGGCGTTGAAGTCGCCCTGCAGTTGGTAGCGGCCGCCGATACCGAGCAGCGACAGGAGTGCGATGATCAGTCCCGCCAACAGCCCGGCCGGAATGCCGCGACCGCCATTGCGCGCGTTTCGTTCAGTCGCCTCGATAGCCACGTCCCAAACTCGGCAAAGCCCGCCGCAGTTGGAACCCCACCTTCCCCCCGGCTTTGGCCCCGCACTAGATTCGCCCCATGCCAACCCACTGGGCCATCGACCTCGGCACTTCGAACACGACCATCTGCGAAGACCGGTCCGGCCGGCCGCACATCGTGAACCTGCCCGACGTCGCCAGGACCGAGCCCGTGACGCAGACCCCGGTCATGCCCTCGTGCGTCAGCGTCATGGACCGGGACGGCGAAGAAGTCCTGATCGGGCAACAGGCCGTGACCTACAACTGGGACGGACGCGCCACGGGATTCGCGCGCGGTTTCAAGCGCTACCTGGGCATGGAGAGCGGCCGGGCCATGGTGCGCGTCGACGGCCGGGTCTTCACCGCCCAGGACGTCGCGTCGTTCTTCCTCCGCGAGACCATCCGCACGCTCGAAGCGCGATTCGGCGAGGATGTCGCCGACATCACCATCGCAACGCCGAGCGGCTTCTACGAGACCTACAGGGCCGAGTTACAGGCGATCATCCGGAGCGTGAAGCGCCGCGCCTGGTGGGAGCGCATCTGGGCCCGCCTGCGGGGAAAACCGGCCGGAATCGCCTTCCGCACACTCGATGAACCCGTCGCGGCCGCGCTCGGCTACGGCGTGGATGTCGGTCGCCCAACCACGCTGGTCGCCTTCGACTTCGGCGGCGGATCCATGGAAGCCGCCGTCGTAAGGACCCACGGCGCGCGGACGGTCGAAACCGGCCGGGCCGAGGTGCTGGCGAAGCAGGCGGTCGAACTCGGCGGCGACGACATCGACCGCTGGATTCTGGACCGTTTCGTTCCGAAGGCGCTGCACGACTGGCCCGAATGGGAGATCGCACTCAGGTGGGAGGCCGAGCGTGTGAAGCTGCTCGCGAGTGCGGGGAGCGAGAGCGACTTCACCTTCCGCAACGAGTCTTTCGGAAGGTTGGACTATGAGGTCCTGCGCGACATTCTCGCCGAGAACGGCCTGTACGCGCAGATGCGCGACCTCCTGGACGCTCTGCTCGCCGAGCTGCGGGCCCGGCACGGCGTGCCGCCCGAGGGCATCGAAGACGTCATCCTCGAGGGCGGGTCCACCCTCCTTCCCGAAGTGCGCAACGTGGTGGGCGAGGTGCTGGGCCGGGACAAGGTACGGGAGTGGCTCCCCTTCGAAGCCGTGGCGCGCGGCGCGTGCATCTTTGCCGGAGGCGCGCACGTCGAGGACTTCATCTACCACGACTACGCCCTTCGCCTCCTGCCCGACGACGGCGGAGAAGCCGAATACGAGCTGCTCATTCCCGGCGGGACGTGCTTCCCGACCGTCGACAACTTCGTGACACGCTACTACGCGCCGGGTTTCGACGGCCAGCGGCACATCAATCTCTTCATCTGCGAGGTCGGCCGTGTGGCGGGGCGTCACGTCGATTGGAGCGAGCGCCCCAACGGCTCGCGCTACTTCGTCCCCGGAACCGCGGGCGAGCGTGCGTTCTGCCTGTGCCTCAACGAGGCGGACCCCGCGTTGCCGCTCAATCCGGCCGGCAAGGGCGCGTCACCCCGGCTGCGGGTCACGTACTCGGTTGACGAGAATCGCTGGTTGTGCGTAACAGTGCACGACCTGCAAAGAAAGACCGACCTCAAGGTCAAACACCCGGTGGTGCGACTCAGGTGAGCTTCCTCAAAGCCCTCTTCGGGCCGAGTCAGAAGGAGATCTGGCGGCAGCTGTCCACGGAGGTGCGCGGCAAGTTCCACGAGGGAGGCCTGCTCACCGGATCCGCCGTCCAGGCGCGCACCCGCGACTGGATCATCACGCTGGACACGTACACCACGGGTGACGGCAAGACGAACCAGACGTTCACGAGGCTCCGTGCCCCCTATTTCAATCCAGAGGGATTCCGGTTCGTGATCTACCGGGCGAGCGTCTTCAGCGGGTTGGGCAAGTCGCTCGGCATGCAGGACATCGAGGTCGGTCATCCTCGCTTCGACGATGCCTTCGTGATCAAGAGCAACTCACCCAGGCGCGTGAAGCGGCTCTTCGACAACGAGAAGATCCGCAGTCTGATCGATGCACAGCCCAGGATCCACCTCTCGGTGAAGGCGCACGAGGGATGGCTGAGCAAGTTCCCGGACGGGGTGGACGAACTCCACTTCCAGGCGGCCGGGACGATCAAGGATCTCGCCCGACTCCGGACCCTCTTCGACCTGTTCGCTGAAGTCCTGCACCAGGTCTGTCACGAAGGCAGGGCGTACGAAGACGATGTCGACATTCACATCCGGCGCCTCAGCGCGCCCGGGGGCCGGATCGAGGACAAGCACATCCTCTGGGAAAGCTATGGGAACAGGCGGGATGCGGCCGCATCACTCGGGCGGCTCGGCGACGCCGCGGCCGTCCCCGCCCTCACGTCCGTTCTCTGGGACAAGGACGGGGTGCTGAGGGCTCGGGCGATCGAATCACTCTCCAGAATCGGGCACGCCAGCGGGATTCGGCACCTCGTCCGATTGCTCGGCGACAGCCGGGACGCGGATGGTCAGCCCGTTCGTGTACTCGCCACCCGCGCCCTGCGCAGCTTGGGCGAAGGCGATCTGGTCGACAGCGTGCTCACGGCGCTCGACGGCGAAGTGGAAAGCCTCAAGGCCTACCGTGGCGCATACAGGAGCGAAATCGGCGTGGCCCTCTGCTACGCGCTCGAAGGGCCTTCCGGCTCGCAGGCGGCAAACGCGCTCGCCGAGATCAACGCCGTGGAAACGCTGCCCCGACTCCGCAAGTCGCAGAGCATGGCCTTCGCAAGGAGCTCCACGAGGGCAGCGATCGCAGCTGCGATCAAGAGGCTCGAGGCACGGGCTTCGCTCCCACGCGCCGCCGCCGCGACCGATGTAGCGGCCGACACGCTGCCTCGAGCCGCACGGGAACCGGGCCCCGACACCGCGACGCTGCCGCGCGGGTCGCGAGGTCCATCGGGCTGAGGGCCCAATGACCAAATCCTGACCGCACCGACCTATCTTGGGGCTGACCCCGTCGAACAGCTTGTCCGATCTATACTAGTGGTACATATTTCCTGTACGTTATCTCCTGACGGCTACCACCACCGCACCCCGGACGCTCCGCACCATGATTCGCGAAACCACATACACTGGAGCGCGGAAGAACCTCGCCGCGCTAATGGACCAGGTAACCGACACTCACGAACCGGTTCTCATCCGTCGGCGGGGAAAGGAACCCGTCGCGTTGATCGCGGTCGAAGACCTTAGCTCATGGATGGAGACCGACTACCTCCTGCGTTCGCCGAAGAACGCCGAACGGCTGAAGGAGGCCATTGCGCGTGCTGACGCCGGTGAAGGCGAGTCGATGGAGGTTGAGGAATTGCGAAGGCAATTCGGCCTCCCCGCTGAGTGACTGTTACCCGGTGTAGAGAAGCGGTCTTCGATCCAGCCTTTCTCAAAGACCTGAGGTATTGGACGCAAACCGACCGGAAACGGGCACTGCGCGTACTCAAGCTGGTTGAAGCGGTGCTTCGTGATCCGTTTCAGGGGATTGGCAAACCCG
This sequence comes from Gemmatimonadota bacterium, assembly GCA_009841165.1. Lineage (GTDB taxonomy): Bacteria > Gemmatimonadota > Gemmatimonadetes > Longimicrobiales > Gaopeijiaceae > Bin94. Next base: position 21,075 of record VXMI01000228.1, read on the forward strand.
AACGCCTGCGCCGTGAACTAGCTGGCCGTTGGTCGCGGCGCATCGACAGCGAGCATCGCCTCGTCTATCAGGTCGGTATCGATCGAGTCTACTTCCTGGCGGCTCGCTACCACTACTGATCCGGCGCGCCCTACCCGTCCAGCGCGATCAGATACTTGCGCCTCGGGTCATTCGGCCCCGTGCCCATTTCGCGCACCAGGCCCCGCTCGACCAGCCTGGCCAGTCTCGTCCGAGTGGAGCGGGTCGAGAGGCCGATCGCCTCGGCGATCTCGCGGGTGCCGCGTCCCTCGCCGGCCTGCAGAAGATCGAGGATCGTCCGGTCCTTGGGGTCGATGGTCGGTGAACGCAGCGAGCCGGTGCGCAAGGTCACCCGCAGGCGGAAGCCGACTTCTTCCCAGACGGGCGCGGCCAGGCCGTTGTCGTGGCACGCCGAGATCATCCTCTGGGCACCGCTGCCCCATTGCTCGACCAGACCCAGCTCCTGGAAGACCCTGCCGACGACCCGGTTCCGAACCTTGGACACCCCGAGCGGCAGGTCCTCCAGCGTGAGGCCGAACGGCAGAAGGCCCGGGTTCTCGACCTCCAGCCGGTCGTCGAAGATGGAAACCCGGATCGGAGCGCCCCTCTGGGAATAGTCCGCGTGGACCACCGCGTTGACGATCGCCTCGCGCACCGCTGCGGGAGGGAGGCTCCAGCGATCCCGGCGCCGGACCCGCCCGATGACCGCGCCGCGCGTCGAGTGCTTCTCGACGAACGCCACGGCCGCCTCGATGGCGGCGATCGGATGCATGTCCAGCCGCACGTGGTCGAGGATGGCCGCCTTGTCCCTTCCGGCGAACCGCCCGGCCTGAATCCACGCGTCGGGAAAGTGCTCGAGACGATCGCGGCCGAACAGGAGCATGCCCCCGACCGTGGGCACGAGCCGACCCTGGTGCCGGGTCAACAGCCGAAGCGTCTCGAGGTTCCGGCGTGTCAGCCTGCGCACCGGCGCGAAGGACTCTGAAGCCGCTCTGAAGTCCACCGCTTCCGAGTTCAGTGCCGGCATCGGCCACTCGTCGAAGGTCTCTCCGATGGCGAACCGCTGCATCTCGGCAATGAGCTGCGCGTCGGCCTGCCGGTTGGTGGAGCCGACGCGGACGTAGGTTCCGCTCCTTAGCCCGGCTTTCCTGACGAAGTGGGGCCGGGAAGCGCTCGGGTAGACCCTGACCGCGAGCAATTGCCTGTCCCGGAAGCTGATGACTTCGATGTCCGGGAGGAGCCTGGGCTGAATCGAGTCGGTGATCAGGTTCGCGGTCCGCTCCTCGAGGTCCAGGGCGTTGGTCACGCCGCGTACGTCCCTGGTCCGATCGGACACGCCGATGACCACGGTGCCGCCCGCGGTGTTCGCGAAGGCCGCCACGGTGCGCACAAACCCCTGCGGCGACGACAGGTCCCGCTTGAACTCCAGCGTCTTGCCCTCCGGTCTGCGGAGTACGTCCGTGAGGTCCATGATTCCCTCTTCATAGGTCGTTGCCGGTAGCCGAATACTCGGCAATATACTCTGAAGCCCATTGCCCGGTAGAGCTTCCGGGTGGAAAGTGTCACCTTGGAATCAGAGGTCGATCAGCCGGGTGGGGTCGATCACCGGCAGCAGGGGAGCAAAGGGAGTTCGTGCCATGAACAACACCGCAATCGAGAAGCGCACCTTCACGCAGGCCAGCCGGTCGACCGCCGGCCTGACGGCGCTGGCTCGCCGGGCCGCCGCGACCGCAATCGCCGCCCTCATCTCCTCCTCACTCAGCCCCGGCACCGAAGTGCTGGCTCAGGAGACGCCCGCTCCGGGACAGCAGGTCGCCCTCGTCACCGGCGCAACTTCCGGGCTTGGCCGCGAACTCGCGATCCGGCTGGGCGCGCGGGGTGACCACGTGATCGTGCACGGGCGGAACGTCGAGCGCGGCGCTGAAGTGGTGGACGCCATCAATGCCGCAGGGCCCGGGAGCGCGCGTTTCTACGGCGCCGATTTCGCGTCGCTCACCCAGGTGCGCGAGTTCGCCGAGACGCTGCTGGCGGACTACGAACGGCTGGACATCCTGATCAACAACGCGGGGTTCGGCTCGGCGCCCGACGAGCGGTGGGTCACCGAGGACGGGCACGAGTACCGCTTCCAGGTGAACTACCTGTCGACCTTTCTGCTCACGCACATGCTGATGCCGCGGCTGCTGGCGAGCGTGCCGGCGCGGATCGTCAACGTGTCGTCGGGTGCGCAGACGCCGATCGACTTCGACGACGTGATGATCGAGAACAATTTCAGCGGGCGGCGGGCGTACGCGCAGAGCAAGCTGGCGCAGATCATGTTCACGCACGACCTGGCGGAGCAGCTGGAGGGGACCGGCGTCGTGGTCGGTTCGCTGCATCCGGCGACCTTCATGCCGACCGAGATGGTCCGGCGGGCGGGGGCGACGCCGCGTTCCACGATCGCCGAGGGTGCCGACGCGACGATGCAGGTGGTCGATTCGGACGACTTCGAGAGCGGGCAGTACTTCAGCGGGCTCACACCGCGTCGCGCCAACGATCAGGCCTACGATCCGGAGTCGCGGGCCCGGCTGAGGGAGCTGAGCGAGGAGCTCACGGGGATCCGGTTCGAAGGACAGGACCGCCGCAACCCCACGGCCGGGCAGCGTACCGAATTGCAGGCGCGCCAGGCGGCGATGGGGACCGCGCCCCGGCCCATCGAGGGCATCAATTCGATCTGGATCGACGAGTTGACCTGGATGGAGGTGCGGGACGAGATCGCCGCGGGCAGGACGACCGCGATCATCGCGACCGGCGGGGTCGAGCAGAACGGCCCGTACATGGCGGGCGGCAAGCACAACTACGTCCTCGAGGCGATGTGCGACGCGATCGCGCGCGAGCTGGGCAACACGCTGTGCGCGCCGGTCATGAAGTACGTACCCGAGGGGGATCCCGAGAATATTCGCTACCCCGGCACGCTGAGCGTTCGCCAGGAGACCTTCCGCATGATGCTGGAGGACGTGGCCAACAGCCTGAAGAGCCAGGGGTTCACCGACGTCGTATTCATCGGCGACAGCGGGGGCAACCAGAACGGGATGTCGGAGGCCGCGGACAGGCTCAACGAGCACTGGGGCGGTGAGGCGCGGGCACACTACATCGAGGAGTACTACCGCGAGGACATCTGGAGCTGCGAGTTCCTCAAGGAAGAGCTGGGGATCTTCCAGCAGCCCGACAACTGTACCGCGACGCGGGACATGTACCACGACGACGTTCACTATTCATCGATCGTCGCGACCGTCGACCCGAGGCACATCCGCGCGCCGCAGCGGATCGCGGCGGGGCTCTACTCGATCAACGAGGTGGAGCTGGGGCCGGTGGAGCGGACGCTGGAAATCGGCCGGGCGCTGATCGAGTACCGCACGGAGATCACGGTGCGCGCGATACGCGAGGGCATGGTGCGATAGGGGGCGGGCGGATCCGGTCGGGGGCCGGGTCCGTGCCCGTGCGCTGCCCGCGCAAGCCGCCGGCGTCAGGCGCCCGGCAGGCGGTACGAAACGGACTTCGCGACCGCTTCGTCGATGTTCTCGGCGGTCAGAAGAACGGTCACCGTTACCGTGAGCGCGCCCGCGGCGGCGATGTTGAGCGAAAGCGCGGTCGCGGCGGCTTCGTCCGGAAGGTCGGCGATCAGGAAGAGATCGCAATCGCCGAAGGCGTAGTAGAAGCCTTCAAGGGTGCCTCCCACGCTCTCGATGGTGCTGCGCAGGGCGGCCTCGCGCCCGGTGCCTCCCTCGGCGAGCAGCCCCTTCAATCCCGACTGGGTGTAGCTGGTGCGGAACATGTACTTGGCCATGCGTCCTCCTTGTAAACACGGCTTTATATTGTGTCGTGTCCAGTTGTCACTGGCGATTCGCGATCCTTTGCTCGATCAGGCGCGCGGTGCGCTCGGCTCGGGCGTCTGAAATCTTGCGCCCGAGTTCCAGCGACCTGCCGAGATCGGCGATGGAAAACCCGTCGATGACCGCCTGGCCAGCCTTCACGCGTGCAGCCCAGCGCACCGAGGCGGGGTCGTCGAGCATCATGTTGAGCGTGATGGTCGGATTGTCGTGCAGGCCGTCGCTGGCCATGTCTTCGGTGACGGCACCGAGGTCGCGCAACACGTTCGGGCTGCCCGGGGGGGCGCGGTAATACTCCGGGATGAAGTGGACGACGGCCTCGCCGCCCCAGGCCTCGGTCAGAGCGGTGGCCACGTTGTCCATGCCGCGCTGGTTCCCGCCGCTGTCGCCGATCAGCACGATGTTCTCGAAACCGTGCATCTTGAGGCTGTGCGCGACGTCGGTGAGCACCGCCTCGAAGGTCTCCTGTCGCAGGCTGATGGTGCCCGGGCTGGTCATGTGTCCGCTGGGCGGATCGATGTTGCCCTCGGGCACGGTCTCGATCACGGGTGCGCAGAGCGCGTTCCCGAGCATCTTCGCGATCGCGGGGCAATTGGCGCGGAGCACGTTGTTGTGCTTGCCCGTAACCAGCCAGGGTCCGTTGGGCTCGACGCCGCCAGTGGAGATGATGGCCGTGGTCTTGCCCGCCGCGAGCGCGTCGCGGACGTCCATCCAGGTCATCTCCTCGATCCAGACCGTGTTGACCTCCCGCAGCGGGTTCGGCGTGTCGACGCAGTTGTAGATGTTGGCGCTGCACTGGCCGCCGCCCATCGAACGCGGATCGGGCGGTGGGCGCTGGCCGCCGCCCGGACGTCCCGCCTGCCCCCCGGCCGCGCGCCGCATGGCCGCGAACTGCGCCGACCGGTCGGGAGCGGGCAGGGTCCCCCGGTTGGCGATGGCCTCGCGGATCGCGTCGGCGGTGTGCTCGGCGCGGAACGCCACGATCTCGCGGGCCCGCTCGAGCGACTCGACCCGGTCCTCGATCGAGACGCCGTTGATCGTCGCCTTGCCCGCCGCGACGCGCTCGTCGTAGCGCACCGAGAACGGGTCGTCGTACAACATGTTGAGGGTGATGATCGGGTCGTCGTGCATGCCCTCGTTCTCGCCGGCCTCCAGCCCGCGGAAGGCCATGTAGCGCGTCACAGAGTTGTAGTCGTAGTACTCCTGCACGTGCGCCACGACGGCCGCACCCGCGAACTGCTCGTTGAGCCGCTCGGCCACGGCGCGCTGGCCGCCCTGGTTCCCGCCGCTGTCGCCGATGAAGATGATGTTGCGGAACCCGTGCATCTTGAGGCTGTGCGCGACATCGGTCAGCAGCGCCTCGAAGGTCTCCTGTTGCAGGCTCAGGGTGCCTGGACTGGTCATGTGGCCGCTGGGCGGGTCGATGTTGCCCTCGGGCACCAGCTTGATGATCGGGGCGCACAGCGCGTCGCCGAGCTCGCGCGCGATGGCGTCGCAGTTGGCGCGCAGCACGAAGTTGTGCTTGCCCGTGGCGAGCCAGGGGCCGTTGGGCTCGACGCCGCCGGTGGGTATGATGGCCGTGGTCTTGCCGTCGGCCAGGGCGTCGCGAACATCCATCCACGTCATGTCCTCGATCCAGACCGTGTACGGCGCGGGGAGCGGGTTCGGCGTGTCGCGGCAGTTGTAGACGTTGGCCGCACAGTTGCCGCCGCCCATGCTGTTCGGATCGCGCTCCGGGCGCTGCTGGGCCGTGACTGCGGTCGCAGTGATGAGCAGCGCACCGATGAACAGGATGGTTCGCATGGCTTTTCCTCCGGGGTTTTCGATGGGTGGGAGATGAACGCATCGTACGTCATCGGCGGGGCGCTCGCCAGCGCTCCAGCGGCCTGGCTTTCTGTGCGCGTTCAGCCCCGGTGAATCTCTCCCGCGGCTCTCAGCCCCGACTCGATGGCGCCGTTGATCCATCCCCGGGCTGCGGAAATGTGCTCGCCCGCGAAGTGGACGGGTCCCTCGGGCCGGGCGAGGTCGGCGGCGAGCTGGCGGTCCTGGATGGGCGTGGGGTCTGCCCATGCGGCGCGGCTCCAGGGATCCCGCTGCCACGAGTGTGACACGCCGGACATCGCGTGGGCGGAGACGCCCGGCAGGAACTCGTCCCAATGGGCGAGGACCCGGGCGAGGCGGGCTTCGTGGTCGAGCGCGTCGAGTTCATCTGCGCGATCGCCGCGCACGTACGTGAGCAGGATGCCTTCGGGGCCGGATGCGTCCCACGTCGGGTGCCAGAGTTCTTCGGGCCAATCGCTGGTGCCCCAGCCGTTCAGCCCTTCGGCCTCCCAGAAACGCGTCCGAAACCGGACGAGAACGCGCGTGGCGCTCTGGTAGCCGAAGCCTCCGTGCATCGCCTCGATCTTGGCGGCGGAAAGGGCCGGCGAGAACCGGATGCCGGACAGAAGCGGCACCGGCACGGTCACCAGCACCCTGTCCGATTCGTAGCTGTGGCCGTTGCCGGTGGTGATTCGAATCGTGCTCCCGGCCACGATTTCGGTCACCGGAGATGACGAGACCACCCGGTTTCCCAGTTCTGCGGCGAACGCGGCTGGCAAGCGGTCGCTACCGCCCAGGATCTTCACGAAGTCGGGCCATTCGGAGAGGAATGAAGTCGGCGGAAGGGTAGCCCGCGCTCCGTCCTGAACGCGAAGGAAGAGGCCGTCTTCCGGGTAGAAGCGGTCCGTCTCCAGTCCGAAGTGGCGCGCGTAACCCAGGGTGAGATCGTGCTCCGGGGGGATCCTTGCGGCGCCTGCCTCGGCGGAGTGCCCGGCGGCAAACGGGGCGCGCAGGGTGAGGACGCGCCCTCCTACGCGCTCACGCGCTTCGAGCACGGTCACCTCGTGGCCCGCCCGGGAGAGTTCGTAGGCCGCGGCCAGGCCGGCCATTCCAGCGCCGACCACGACGATGCGCATGGGCCTGCCGGTGGCGGCGAGCGCGCCGGGGGAGTCTTCCGGTTCGACGGGACTTGCGCACGCTACCAGACCCAGTCCCGTCAGTCCGCCGAAGCGACGAACGAATTCGCGTCGGCTTACCGATTCAACTGCACAGCCGCGCACGGCCGGCAGCTCACACGCTATCTGCCGAATGCGTACGAGAAGTTGACGATCGGCAAACAGCAACCACTATCTCCGTCGGCCCAGGCACCGAAGACCGCGACCTCTGTGGAAAAGCGGTCGCCCATGATGCGGACTCCACCGGAGAGGACGTAGCCCACTCGGTCGGGAAGGACATAGTTCTCCGAGATGAGCTTGATGCGGCGACTGACGCGGGTCTCGCCCCCCAGCATGAAAGCTGGCTCGTTGACAAGCTCGTCTCCCGAGTAGAAGTAGCCCAGTCCCGCGGACAGAGCCCGGTCCGTGTTGCCGAAGGTGCCCACCCCGTAAGCCACTCCGACCATCTCGTCGTCGAAGAGGAAGACGAGCGTTCCGACGGATGCCTGTGCGGTTGGCGTGCGGACCACCTGCACTTTTGGAGCAAGGTAGAACGGCTCGAACTCCCCGAAGAGAACGGGTGCCCCGCCGGCCAGCGTGACACGGTCGGTGACGCCGACCGCAGCGAACGGCAGGACGATCACGTAGGTGCCGATGTACGATTCACCCCGGGCAAGCGAGCGTCCGGTAGCGGTGAAGAACAGCCGGGTTCCGCCGGGATCCTCACTCCAGAATTCTCCGCCCTGGACGCGCCCACGGGCCGGAGCGATCTCCCGGAGCTGGGATCGGTCGACCTCGAGCCGCACGCCGCTCACGGTCACGAGGACGACCTGCTCCTCATCCAGTTCCGCGATGCTCGCAAAGAGCACGGATCCGTCGCCGAGCTGAATCTCGTAGACGGTTTCGCCCGGATCGGGGATGTCCACCGCAACCTGGGCGCGGATCGCATCCGGCAGGAGCGGCGAAGCGACCAGGACCGGAGCGATGAGGACCAGGGCTCGCAAGGAATTGATGGCAGGCATCGGGAGGAATCTCATTGTCATGATTTCCTTTCGCGGTTATTCACCGAAGAACCAGCGGTCCCAGCTCCAACCTACGCCCTCGCGGGAAGGCGGTCACTACGCTACTGCGAGGTCCCAATCCCGCCGGCCGCAACACGGGATTCGAACAGCGGCAGGTCATAGGCCCTGAATTGTGGCAGGTCCGTCTCGTCGGTCATGGCGCCGATCAATCGGCTGCCCCGCACGGCGTACAGCATGACCCCCGCAGGAAGGTCCACCGACGCCACATGGGTGCCGTCGCTGGCAAATGCCGCCCATTCGACGCTTGTGCGATCAGGCTTGCGTATTCCCAACCACACGCGCTTGCTGTCGTCCACAACCATGCCGAGGAGCGGCGGCCACTTGTACGGCGCGCCCTCGCGCAGCATGCCGGCAAACGTTCGCGAATACGCGTCCGCCGTCGACTTCAACTCGGCTCTGGTAACGTCAATTGGCAATGTCTCGTGCGAAAACAAGCGTCCGACCGATCCATCAACGTCGATCGCCATGGCCTCCAGAGCGAGCGAATTGGCGTACACGACGGTTGAGCCGTCGAGAACCCGCACGAACGACCTGCCGCCGAAGGGATGTCGGGCGACATTCACGGCGCTCCCCTTCGTGTTTTGCATTCGCTCGACCAGGACGTCACCTGACGGGAACGAGAACAGCGAGTCGATCCTGCTGGGATCCTCGCCACGAAGGTGTAGCAGGATGTCGACTCGCACCTGCCCGGCATCGGATCCGGAAGCCATGAAGGGAGGAAAGAACCAGGAGAGGTATCCCGGGGACCCGGGGAATCTCCACACACGGCCGTGGCGTATCTCCCCCCGTAGATCCTGGACGTAGGCGGGCTTGTCGCTCCCGGACGCGAATATGGACACGCGGTCGAGGGATCCATCGAATGCGAAGAGGCTGTCCCCCGGCAGTATCTGGATGGCCGAAACACTCGTGAATTCGCCGGGACCCTCCCCTTCGCGTCCCACGGTGCGGTTGTAGCTCAGGTCCGGGTTGAGCACGATGACGCCCTTGGTCTGCAGGTCGTCGATGTAGACGTAGCCTCTGGAGTCGATGGCCGCATCGTCTATGTAGGAAAGCGGAGCGTCTACGCCGGATGTGGCGCCGAGGACTGCCTCCAGCACCGGACCCTGCGCCCAGGGCCTGCGATCGGATTCGGACTCCCCGGACTCGTTGACCGGCCGATCGCCGGAACATCCGATGGTCAGCGCGAGGATTGGCGAAACGAGTGGAATCACACGGGACGGGAACATCGATCTATCTCCTTACAGAACAAGAAGGTTGTTCCGCACTACGGGTTGTATCCTGGCGGCGGTTTCCGGCCGTGCCCTGGGAGAGCTGCGCGGTCCGACGCTACCCGTGCAACGCCTCGATCCGCCCGACCATCTCGCTGGATTCCCGCGGACCGAAGAGCCCGCCCAGGATCATGGCCGCGGCGCTGGCCGCGAGCGCGACGATCACCGGCGCCATGCCGACATCGACCATACCCAACTGCACCACCATGTAGACGCCCGCGCCCGAAACCACTGCCCCCACCCCACCCGCAAGGTTCGCCCGCTTCCACCAGAGGCCGGCCACGGTGGGCACAAACAGGCTTGAGCTGAGCACGCCGACCCCGGCCGTGTAGAACTGGGTGATCAGTTCGGGCGGTGAGAACGCCCAGAGGAGGGCTGCGGTCCCGATCACCCAGGTCGTGACGATGCGCACGAGGCTGAGGGTGCGTTCGCTGGCGCGGCCGCGTCCCACCCCGCCCAGGATGTCGTGCGCGATCGCGGAGCTGCAGGCGAGAAGAAGCGCGTCCGTCGTGGACATGACGGCGGCGAGCACGGCCGCGACGGCAATGCCGCGGATCAGCGGCGGAAACTGCGTCTCCATCACGCGCAGGAAGAGTTCGTCCGCGTCCTGAAGGCCGGGGAAGTCCATGCGGCCGACCGGCACGACGACGAGCACCGCCGCGAGGATCATCACGCTGTACATGAGCATCGACAGGTTCAGCGACATGCGCGCGCTGTCGGCGTCGCGCGCGGTGAATACCCGCATGACGATATGGGGGATCACGGGGATGGCCGTGGCCCAGATCACGAAGTAGCCGAGGTAGCTGGACACGGGCCGGTGCACGACCTGTCCCAGTTCGGGCGCCACGGCCGTGGCCTGGCTCATGATCTCGAAGGGCGATCCCACCCGCCACACGAGCACGGCGGCGGTGCCCACCACGACCAGCACCATGAGGAAGCCCTGGATCACGTCGGTCCAGGTGATGGCGACCATGCCCCCGAACGAGACGTAGGCGACGAAGACCACCGTGGCGATCGCCAGCGCCGTGTTGTACGGGATCCCGAGCAGCGCCTCGGCGGCGATGCCGGCCGCCTTGAGCTGCGCGACGATATAGATCGTGAAGGCGATGACGATGAGGATCGGGACCAGGTAGCGGACCAGCGCGTGCGGATACCGGAAGCTCAGGAAGTCGGTGATCGTGAACTTGCCGAAGTTGCGGAGCGGCCTGGCGACGAGGATGGACGCGAGAGAAAAGCCGACCACCGACCCGCCGAAGAGCGCCAGGGTCGCCGGAATGCCCTGCGCGTACGCCAGGCCCATGACGCCGATGATCGAACCGCCGCTCGCCAGCGCCGCCATGATCGCCATCGAGTTGACGACCGTGCCGATGCGCCTGCCCGCGACCCAGTACTCGCTGCGGGAGGTCAGGACCTTCTTCGATGCCCAGATCCCGATCCCGATGCAGGCGGCCAGGTACACGCCGACGAGGGTGCGCTCGAGGAGCATCAGTCCGAATCGCCCCGGCGCCGGAGGAAGGCCACGAGCGTGACCGTGGGCGAAACCAGCATCAGGGCCGCGATCAGCCAGCCGAACACGGCCATCCCGCCGACCTCGAGATCGCGCCAGGCTGGAATGAACGCGAACGCGGCGAATGCGATGAGGAAGACGAGCGTCGCGCCTTCGCGGCGTACCATCGGGAAGAAGGACTTCATGGGGTGGCAACCTCGGGCGATGCGGGCGGACAGCGCAACCGGCGACCGGGTCGCTGGGGGTCGATCCCTACCACCAAATGTCAATTGTATTTGTCATTTAGTCGAACCAAATGTATAATACACTTATGATACGGCGTCCACAGTGGCTGGAGAGAATCCGGCGCGGATGGTCCGAACGCCCCATTGTCTGGCTTTCGGGTGTTCGGCGGGTGGGAAAGACCACCCTTGCGGGCATGGTGTCCGACATCACCTACTGCAACTGCGATCTGCCATCCACGGCCCGGGCGCTCGCCGACCCCGAACTCTTCCTCGGCGGCCAGAGACGGGGCGCGGTGCTCGTGCTCGACGAAGTGCACCGCCTTCCCGATCCCAGCCTGACGCTGAAGATCGCCGCTGACGAGTATCCACACCTCAGAGTCCTTGCCACCGGCTCATCCACGCTGGCCGCGACCGGCAAGTTTCGTGACTCGCTTACGGGACGCAAGCATGCGGTCCACCTCTGTCCGGTCCTGTGGGAGGAATGTGCCGGCGCTTTCGGGATCGCGGACTTCGACCGCCGTCTTTTGCACGGCGGACTGCCGGAGGCGCTGCTGGCGGAGACCAAGTCTCCCCATGCGTTTGCGGAGTGGATCGACAGCTTCTACGCCCGGGATGTCCTGGAACTGTTCAGCGTCCGCAATCGCCAGGGGTTTCTTGGGCTGTTCAGGCTTCTGATGAGATGGAGCGGCGGGCAGGTCGACTACAGTCGCCTTTCCCGACTGACAGAGATGAGCCGCGTCACCGTCAAGTCCTATGTCGAGGCCCTTCAGATCGCGCACGCCATCCACCTGCTGCGGCCGTTCCGCGGCGGCGGTGGCGGGGAAATCGTCAGCCGGCCCAAGTGTTATGCCTTCGACACGGGTTTCGTCACGTTCGAGCGCGGCTGGAATCGGATCAGGGAGGACGATCGCGGACTCCTGTGGGAACACCTGGTGCTGGACTCCCTCAGGTTCCGTCACCTGGACGACCACATCTTCTATTGGCGTGACAAGTCGGGGCGGGAGGTCGACTTCGTGGTTCGTCGGCCGGAAGGGCGCGTGGATACCTTCGAGTGCAAGATCGACCCGGATGAAGTCAGCCCGGCTCCGGTGGCGGCGTTCCGGCGCCGGTATCCACACGGGCGAGACTACGTTGTAGTTCCGGACGCGAAGCAGCCCTACCAGATCCGCAGGGGCGGGCGGACGTTTACCGTTTGCGGGACCAGCGGGCTTCCGGACCATCAGCGTTAGCTTTTCGGGTCCGTAGCCGACAGCGCTCACCGCTTCCCCAAGACACATCAAGGACCGCGACCCATGTGCCCCACCACCGCCCCGTGCCACCGAGCCCGACCATTCCTTCGCACCGCCGCCGGCGCCCTGGCGTTCCTTGCGGTCGCGGCCGCCGCGACGATGCCGTCGCCCTCCTCAGCCCAACAAAACGCAGCCCCGCCTGCCAACCCCGCCGACGTCGAGTCGATCGACGCCATCATCACCGCCCTCTACGACGTGATCTCGGGCGACGCGGGAGTGGCGCGCGACTGGGACCGCTTCCTGTCGCTGTTCGCGCCCGGCGGAACGCTAAGCCCGGTCGGACGGCCTCCCGGCGAGTCGACGTACCAGCGCCGGGTGATCACGCCCGGGGAGTATGCGGAGGGGGTCGGCGAGTCGCTCGAGGCCAACGGCTTCCATGAGGTCGAGATTTACCGGGTGACCGAGGAGTACGGCCAGATTGCCCACGCGTTCAGCACCTACGAGTCGCGGCGGCTGGCGAGCGATCCGGAGCCGTTCGCGCGCGGCATCAACTCGATCCAGCTGATGAACGACGGCTCGCGCTGGTGGGTCGTGTCGATCTTCTGGCTCGGCGAGGGGCCGGCGCACCCGATCCCGGCGAAGTATCTGCCGGGGGGCGGGAGCTGACCGGAGTGGTCTGAAGGCCATCATCCTCTTGTGTATTACGAATGTAGTGCGCTATAATGCGCGCCCGAGAGGAGGATGGTATGAGCACACGCACGGTAAGAATGGACGACGCCTCCGAGGCTACGCTGGCCGACCTGCAGCGGCGGACGGGGCTGTCCATTTCGGAGGTGATGAGGCGGGGCCTGCGCGCGTATGAACGGGAGCTGGACTCGGACATCACGAGGCGTCCCTACGAGGTGTACCAGAGCCTTGGGCTGCCGAGGGAAGGGGAGAGAGCGCTCGCACCTGCCGCGAAGGCCAAGGAGGCGGTGGCCGAGATCATCCGAAAGAAGCACGGACGATGATTCTGGTCGATACCGGGCCGCTCGTGGCCCTGTTCGATGCGACCGACCACAGCCACGCAGGTTGCCGGCGGATCCTGAGCCGACTGGACGACCGATTGGCGACAACACTTCCGGTCCTCACCGAAGCGTTTCACCTCTTGCGACCCGAGACGCACCGTGTCTCGGGCCTGATCGATTTCATTCGCGACGGTGGCGCTGCCGTTATTCCGCTGGAGCACGACGGCGCTACCCGCTGCTTCGAGCTGATGCAGCGCTATGCGGACATTCCCATGGACTTCGCCGACGCTTCCATCGTCGCCGCTGCTGAACAGGTGGGCACCGACAAGGTCTTCACGCTGGACCGCAAGCACTTCGGCATCTACCGACTTGCGCGCGGCTACCACCAGGTCCCCTTCAGGATCGTCGGGGATCCGTCGGGCCCGCAGTTGGTGAGGGAGGGGGCAGCGGAGGCGGATCTGGTGGGAGCTGCCGTGCCGCTCTCCGAGGAGCCTGCCGGCTAGCGCTGGACTAGGCAGGCCGTGGAATAAGTCTCCGCTGCATTCGGGAGGCGATGCATCCGGGCTGGTCCGCGGTGCTCACGCCCTCGCGATGTCAAGAAAACATTACATATTGTCATGTTTACATAACTTTCCGCGTTTCCGAAGCACCACTCTGCGTTGCTCCTCGGGCGAATAGCTTCGCTATGCGCCCTTCGTCGCGCCTTGCCAGCCCGGCGCCTCGCCACCCTCGGTGCTACGCGGAGATTATCCACGGCCTGCTAGCTGGGCCAGAAGAGTGGGATGAACAGGGTGGCCGTGATCAGGAGGATCAGGTTCAGCAGGCCGCCCACCTTGACGAAGTCCATGAACCGGTACCCGCCGGGCCCGTAGATCATGACGTTGGTCTGATAGCCGAAGGGTGTGACGAAGGAGGCCGACGCCCCGAACATGACGGCGATGAGCAGCGCGTACGGGTTCACGCCGCCCTGCGTTGCCGCGATGATCGCGACCGGCGTAAGCATCACGGCGGTCGCGGCGTTGGACACCACTGCGGTCATTACGGCGGTCATCAGGTAGAAGGCGGCGATCAGCCCGATCTCTCCCAGCGGCGACGAGAGGGTCACCACCCATCGCGCGAGCAACTCCGCCGCGCCGGTGGTCTCGAGCGCCAGGCCGAGCGGAATCAGACCCGCAAGCACGAAGATGACCAGCCATTCCACCTCACCGTAGATCTCCTCGACGTGCACGCAACGCGTGAACACCATCAGGACCATGCCGGTGAGCGCGGCCGACATGATGTCGAGGACACCGAAACTTGCGCTTAGCACAACGCCGGCCATGATCGCCGCGGCGACGCCGGCCCGCGGCCTGTTCCCCGCGTCCGCCTTCACTTCCGCCAGTGGGACGAACCCGGGATCGTCGGCGAGACGCTGGAGCGCGGTCGTCGTCCCTCGTACCAGGAGCAGGTCGCCGACACGGAACGATATCTCCGCGAGTCTTTCCTGGACCGTGACACCGTGTTGCTGTATGGCGATCACCGCCGCATCGAAGTGTTGGGCGAAGTTCAGATCGCGGAGGGTCCGGCCAACGAGACTCGATCCGGGCGCCACGAGAACCTCGACCAGCCGGCCGCGTCCGCCCGCCCGGTCAAGTTCATGCTCCTTCCGTTCCCTGGGGGTCTCGAGTTGCTGCCGGCGCGCGAGCTCGAGGAGGTGCTCGGCGGGCCCCTGGACGTACAGGATGTCGCCCGGCCGTATGTGGCGGTCACCGTGCGGCGCGGTGATCTCCTGGTCGCCCCGTTCGATGTCCAGCACCGTGACGCCATAGCGTTCACCCCACCTCAACTGGGCCAGTGAGCGGCCGTTAGCGGGCGAATCCTCCGGGACGTGCAGTTCCGTGACGAAGCGGCGGACGTCGTACTTGGCGGACAGGTCCGGGGGCTGGAAGCGCCGCGGCAGCAGCACGCGGCCGGCTGTGAAGAGAAAAAGCAGACCCACGGCCAGACTGATCAGCCCCAGCGGGGTGATCGAGAACATGCCGAGGGCGTCGTACCCGCGCCTCATCGCCTCGCCGTGCACGACCAGGTTGGTGGTGGTGCCCATCAGGGTGACCGTCCCCCCGAGAATCGAGACGAACGAGAGCGGCATGAGGTACCTCGAGGCCGGCTCCTCGGCCTGATCGGCGAGCGCGAGGAACACGGGCATGAAAACCAGCACGACCGCGGTGGTCATCAGAAAGGGGGAAAGGAGCGCGCAGATGAGGCAGAGCGCGAACATCCGCGAGTACTTGCCGCCGAGGGGTGCGGTGCGCGCCCATGCTCCGATGGCGGCCACGAGGCCGGTCTTGCGGAGCCCCAGGCCAAGCACGAGCATCGAGCCGACCGTCACGGTGGCGCGGCTGGACAGACCCGATACGGCCTCGGCCGGCGTGAGGATGCCGCTCAGGAGGAGCACGACCGGAACCGCCAGGGCGACCTGGTCCACCCGGATCCGGTCGAGGGCGAACAGGACGAGCGCTGCCAGCGTCACGCCGAGCACGAGTGCGATATCGAAGGTCATGGGGTGTGAAAGATAGTGGCTTCCGACACGGTCGCCTGACAGGTTCTGATTGACCGGGGCGCGCCGGGAAACGGAAGGCTACGGCGGCGCTCGCGGCGATGGGGCTGACGGCCTCGGAGGCCGTGCGGCTGTTCTTCCACCGGATCGCGGTCGATCAGGCTTTCCCCCTCGAACTCAACGTGCCGAACGCCCGGACCCGACGGGCGATGGCCGAGTCGGAAGAGATGATGAGACGGGGGACGGCGCGATTCGCCAGCGCTGACGAGGTGTTTGCGGAGCTCGAAGAAGCCCGCGGCCAGTAAGCGATCATGCTCCACCTCATCGCCAACGAGGCTCCGCTCGGCCCCGAACGGAGGGATCATGCGCTACGGGGCGCGTGGGCGAATCACCGGGAATGCCATGTTACAGGACTGCGCGATCTGCGCTTTCTGCTGTTTGACTGGACCCTGTTGGATCGTGCCGCGAAAGCGGGAAAACCTGTACCTGAATGGCGGGAGTCCGGCGCGCTGGCGGACCCTCTTCTCGGGCGTGATAGACGGTTGTACCAAGCCATGCCCGGCGACATGTGCGTGTGCTAAGACATCAGCCCGGGGGAGAAACCGGGCCCCCTTGCGTCTGGGCATCGGCAAACACGCCCAGTGAGCGTATGGTTGATCGTTAGCTCATCGCTTCCAAGCATCCGCGGTGGGGATGCCACGGCTGAACAGCGTTTCCAGGCCCTCCGTTCCCGCACCTCTCCCAACGGCGTCCGCCGCGGTCTGGGTTGCGGGCGGGAGGTCTGACAGGAATGCGCGTACCTGCCCGGTCCGAGGATCGCGCAGGATGGCCATCGGGCGGTTCGTCGTCTCGTCCAGCACGGCCGAGCCGCCGGGGCCAGACAGCGTGATGCTCGCCAAGCCGTCCGCCCATCCCGCCTCCACCGGCAGAGCGAACACGAAACCAGCCTCCTCGCCTTCCGAGTCCGCAGGGACCGGCATGTCGAAGGTGTAGGAGAAGACGGGCACCCCGTCGGCGTCCATGCCCTCGATGGAGTATTCGGTTCCTGGGGGAGGAAGAGCGGACATGGCGTCGACGACAAAGCCGGGATCGAGGAATGGGACACCATCCTCGTCGCGTCCGCCCCACAACAGCAGGGTTCGAGTGCGGCGCGCGGCCGCTGCGGCGGCGGAGCTGAACCGGTGATCGAGCGCCTTGTTGAAGAAGTAGTCGCTGATCCAGACGCGACCCTGCCAGCAGTAGGACATGATGTCCGGCGTATCCGGAGTCACCAAGGCGTCGCGCTCGAAGTCGTAGCCCCAGGCCCCACTCCTTCCGGCAGCGTGCGGGAACCAGGGATCGATGCCGGTCGGACTGCCGCATGGGGCATGCCCGAGCGAGAGGTTATGTCCCAACTCATGGGCAATTGTAGGGGCGTGCCGTGTCGATATGCTTGCGTGCCCTCCTCTAATGGCAACGGCTGTGCTCGCAAAACGGCCTCCAGGGTTCAGCCGCCCATCCCATATTCCCATCCAGTAGCCCGAACCGCCCTCCATGAGGCGTATCGCCTGTACTTGGTTCAGCATGCTGTAGATATAAGGAGTCGATACGAACACAGGCTCGTGTGCCACTGCTGCGATTTCCGCTACCGGCAGCAGAGTTCGCACGTCGCCGAGTAACTCGTGGCCGTCCGGATTCGCCGCCATCGCGGAGACGTCCTCAACGGCGGACAAGTCCGGGTTGCTTTCGAGCAGAAACGGGATGAGGGTCAGGTCGAAGGGGGCTACGGTCCGCACATCGACGGCCATGCGGCCCGAATCGGGGACACGCCTCCTCACGCCAAGCGCGGGATCGAGCGTGCCCTCCGGGTCGACCTCGATCACCATCTCCAAGCCCGGCGCGATGACCCAGTCCGGGATTTCCGCGTTGGCCGACAGCGCAAGATCACCCTCCGTGATCTCCATCGGAATGGGCTTCGCGCCCTCGGCGATGTCGATAGAGTGGCGTTGGACGCCGTTCACGTAGAAGGTGGCCCGGACGGGGGGAACTGTGGCGGTGGTCTCGTGCGGCGCCGTCACGAAGACACGAAGCAGCGCAGACTGTCCGGCCAATAGCGGCACGGGATCGTCCCACGACTGCACGGCCTGAGTGAGGTAGACGTCGCTCCCACCTAGGCAGCGTCGCATGCGGCGGTCCGCAATGGCGCGGAACCAAGCGGAAAAGCGAGCGTCCGGGGGCCAGCAGAGTCCGGTCCCTCCCGCCATGAACCGCTCGATTCCGCCAACCGCAAGGAACTCAGAGGGCAGCGGCCCGGCCAAGTCGGCGTTGTCCGCCAGAATCAGCGACCTGAGCAGAGTGAGATTGCCGAACTCCGGCGGCACCGGACCGTCTAGCGCGTTGGATCGCAGGTCGAGACTCTCGAGCCCGCGGGCGTGCCCAAGTTCGGCGGGCAGCGGCCCCGAGAGCTGATTGTTGCCCAGATGCAACCCGTCCAGGTTCGCGAGCCGGCCCAATTCGCCGGGAATCGAGCCCGAGAGCAGATTGCCGGTCAATTCCAGCACGGTCAGGTTTGCGAGATCGCCCAGCACGGCAGGGATCGATCCCGACATATCGTTGCCGGATAACCGGAGTTCTCGAAGGTTGGTGAGGCCGCCGAGTTCCGCAGGCATCGGCCCGGTCAGCAGGTTGCCCGACAGGTCCAGCGCCGAAAGACGCTTCAGGGCGCCAAGCTCTTGCGGAATCACGCCGGTCAGCCTGTTGTGGGCGAGCCGGATGGTCCTGATCGCAGTGAGTTTGCCCAGTTCCGGAGGAATCACGCCGGTGAGTTGGTTGTCCTGGATTTCGAGCCGCCCAAGACTGCTCAGGTCGCCCACTTCCGGAGGCACCGGACCCGAAAGGATGTTACCACCAAGACGCAGGCCGTTCAGGTTGGTGAGCCTGCCGAGTTCCGGCGGAATGGAGCCGGTTAGCTCATTCCAACCAAGGCCGAGCCACGTCAGGTTGGCCAAGTCAGCGAGCACCGGCGGAATCGTGCCCGAAAGCTCGTTGCCATCAAGCCCCAACACCTCCAGATTCGACAGTTGCCCAACTTGTGCCGGGATCGCGCCGGTGAACTCATTCCAATTCAGGTGGAGCCCCGTCAGGTTGGCGAGGTCGCCCAGTTCCGCTGGGATCGAGCCTGACAGCTTGTTGGCATGCAGATCCATGACTCGGACTTCCGACAGCTGCCCAAGTTCCACCGGAAGCGATCCGGACAAGCCGTTGCGGCCAAGTCGAAGGGCGACGACCCGACCTGCGGCATCGGTCTCCACGCCTTGCCACTGCGTCAGCGGCGCCTCGGTTAGCCAACCCGCGCTCTGGTTCCAGTTGCGACCACCCGTATTGCGGTACAAGTGTTCGAGGATCTCGCGGTCTGTAAGAGGAGGACATTGGACCCCTGTTCCAACATAGCGCGGGATCCCGCGCACCCACTCCCGGAATACGGGATCGTCGGCCACGCAGAGCGATGTGCCTCCGTAGTCGAACACCTTCAGCGGCACGCTCGCTAGGGATACGGGGAGCCGGCCTGCAAGAGCGTTGTCGCCGATCCTCAGTTCCGTCAGGCCGGCAAGCAGCCTCAGCGCGTCCGGAACGTAGCCCGAGAGGCCGTTTCCGGTTAGATCGAGGCCTGCAACCCGCCCGGCTGGATCGGTCCGTACCCCGTGCCACCGGCCCAGATCCTCGTCGTCGAGCCAGCCGTCTGACCGTGCCCAACCGGAGCCTCCTGCGGCTTCATACAGGGCCTCCAGTGCCGTCCTGTCGATCTCGTCGCAGAACGGGACATCGACAGGCAGTGCAACGTTCCCGCGAGCGTCAACCTGTTTCACCCACTCCCTGAACTCGTCGGTTGCGGGCAGGCATGCCCCGATTGTTCCTCGGCAGCCAAACGACGCCAGTTTGTCAAGTCCGGCAAAGCTCACGGGCACGGAACCCGTCAGTTGATTCTCGGACAGGTCAATGTCCCGCAGCTCACGGAGGTTCCCGAGTTCGGTCGGAATCCGCCCTGTCAGGTTGTTTTCGCTCAGAGTCAAACCCCTCAAGTTGGTAAGGTTGCCCAACTCCCACGGAATCGGACCTGACAGAGAGTTATCACTGAGGGATAGTTGGTTCAGGTTGGTAAGGTTGCCCAACTCCCGCGGAATCCGCCCCGTCAGGTTGTTTTGATACGCCAAGAGCCATCGTAAATCGTGGAGGTTGGCCAGTTCCCGCGGAATGGTGCCCGAAAGGTTGTTCTGATCGAGCAGCAGCATTCGCAGGTTGGCCAGGTCGCCAAGTTCCGGCAGAATCGGGCCGGTCAAGTCATTGTCCCTGAGGTTGAGTTCTCGAAGCTCGGTAAGGTCGGTCAGCCACGGCGGGATAGCGCCCGTCAAGTTGTTCCACCCGAGTTCGAGGACTTCCAGCCTCTTAAGACCACGAAGTTCCGGCGGGATCGGACCCGTGAGGTCGTTCCACCGCAGGTCGAGCCAGTTCAGATTGGCGAGCTCTGCGAGCTCCGGCGGAATCGGGCCAGCCAGAGAATTCCTGTAGAGCAGCAGCGTTCGCAGGATGGCCAGGTCGCCAAGTTCCGGCGGTATCACACCCACCAACCCGTTCTCTGTCAACCGAAGAGATTTCAAGCTCGCAAGATTCCCGAGTTCCGGCGGAATCGTGCCCGTTAGAAAGTTGCTCCCGAGGTTCATCTCCTCCAATTCCGTCAGATTCCCGAGTTCCGGCGGAA
>VXMI01000135.1 GCA_009841165.1 Gemmatimonadota bacterium
GTCTTCCGGGCGGAGCGGAGCGGATGAAGGCGGCCGACAGGGCCTTGTGGGGATGACGGCCCTTGGGCTTGGTCTTCCGTGGTTTCGGGGCGGTGTTCGTTCCAGTACTCATCCCCACATAATATGGGGGATGGAGTCGGATTGCAAGGGACGGCGTTGGCTGACGGTATCGGTGGTTGAGTCCCATAAAACGTTGTCATTACTGGACTATATGAACCTTCACGAACATCTTGGGACGTTGTTGGATCTCAAATGGCGGTAAACGTCACCGTGGTCGTCCCCGGTCCCTGCGCGGTGATCGTGACCACGCTGCCCTGCACGCTCGTGCGGGCAACCGCGGGGATCGACGAGGCCGCCGTGTAGGTCAGCGGGTCGCCGTCCGGGTCGATGAACGAGGCGGCCACGTCGAGGGTGGCCGGCTGGCCCGCCTCGACCGTTAGCGGCTGAAGCGTGCCCACGGGCGCGGGCGGCCGGTTGGGCACCGTCAGGCGGAAGGACTGGGTGGCCGAAAGCCCACCCGGGTCGTTCGCCGTGATGGTGATGGTGGCGCCGCCCTTGCCCTCCGCCGTGCCCGTGACCGTCGAGCCCGCGACCGTGACGCTCGCCACCGCGCCGTCGGACGCGCTGGCCGCGTAAGTCAGCGCCTCCCCGTCGGGCTCCGAGAAGTACTGCGCCGCGTCGACCGTCGCATTGGCGCCCACCCGCACGGTGACGTTCGGAATCGTGCCGCGCGGCTGCGGCGCCCGGTTCGGAACCATGACCGCGAAGCTCGACTGGCCCTGGAGCCCGTCCGGATCGCTGGCCGTGACCGTGACCGTCGTGTTTCCGGGCGCGATGCCGGTGACGGTGATCGAGGCGCCGGAAATCGAGGCCGTCGCCACGGCCGGGTTCGACGACGCGGCCGTGTAGCTCAGCATGTCGCCGTTCGCGTCGTTGAAGCAGGCGGCGACGCTCGAGGTCTCGCCGACGTTGACGGTCACCTGCGGGAGCGGGCCGCAGGCGGCGGGGGCCACCGGACTCTCGCAGGCCGCCGCCCACAGCGCGATCAGGAGAGTGGAGACGCACCACGGAACGCGGCGAGCGCCTGCAACCGGATTTCGGGGCCGGGAGGGGAACGAACGGATCATGGGTCGGTCACTCCTTTCACTTCCTTTGAGTGCTGCGGACATCAATCGGACGGAATTGCGGGGGCGAGGGCGCGTTCCGATCGCGGGCGGGGCCGGGCAATGCGCGTCCGAACGTTCATGGGGGGATGACTCCCACCACGCGCCCGTTCCGGTCGCGCACCTCTATGGGGATGCGGAGCACGTCGTCGCCGAGAGGGATCGCGCGGCGCCGATGTGCGAGCAGCGCGGCCGCAGCCGGGAGGCGGTAGGCGTCGGCGAGATCCATGCGCACGGCGTAGCCCAGGTCCGCGAGCGACGCGACCGTCACCGCGCTGAGGGGCATCGAGGCTTCGACGCTCGGATTCATCAACTCGTTTCCGAAGACGCTCTTGCGCCAGTGCGAGTCGTCGCTTCCGGAGCGGGTTCCCATGTTCTCGACGGGGACCTTGGCACCACGGGCGTAGGCGGCGCCTCCGACCTCGTCGAACGCCCGGATCGCCTTCGCGCCCGCGAAGTGCGTGTCCACCTCCATCTCCGCCGCCAGCGAGGGGTCGCGCAGGAGCTCGTGGTGGTCCCACAGCGAGCCGATCCCGAGCACGTGCCCCATCTCGTGCAGGATCACGGCCTCTAGCGTGCCTTCCGTCTCCATGCTTTCCAGGTCCGCCGCGTCGAACTCCATGAAGCCGGAATAGGGCAGCCGCGAAGCGGATCGAAGTCCGCAGAAGTAGGCTTGTCCCAAGGTCCCGCCCACACCGTCGATCTCGGCGACCGCCGCGAAGATCGTCAGATCGTCGACGACCTCCACGCGCCGCTCGTACGACCTGCACCGCAGGACGCCCTCAGGCACCGGCATGTCCGGCAGCTCCGTGTCCGCCAGCACCGCCATCCAGCGTGCCCGGGCGCTCTCGAAGGCCGCCATTTGGGAAGCGCTCATCGCGGTTGCGAAGTGAATCTCGATCTCGAAGGAGCTCGGCGGTTCCTCCTCGCCGCTCACCGTCGCCTGGAACGACAGCGTGGCCGACAGCCCGCCCGGATCGGCGGCCGTCACGGCGATCTCCGCGACGCCCTCGCGCCCCCCCGTCAGTTCGATGGTCGCTCCGACGACCCGCACCGAGGCGATCCCTACATCCGAGGACGAAGCCGAATACGTCAACGGATCCCCGTCGGGATCGGCGAAGTGGGCCGAGACATCCACCGCGGCTGTATCTCCCGTCCGGATCGCCTGGGCCGGAATCGACCCCAACGGACGAGGAGCGCGATTGGGCGCTTCGGCGCCGAAGCTCTGGGTGGCCGTCAGCCCTTCGGGATCGCGCGCCGTGACGGTGACTCTTGACTGGCCGTTCGCAAGCGCGGTCAGCCGAAGCCCTGCCCCGGAGGCGGCCGCCGCCACCGCGGCGGGACTCGACGACGATGCCGTGTAGGCCAGCGGGTCCCCGTCGGGATCGTCGAACCAGGGCGCGAGATCGATCACGCGCGTCTCGCCGCGCTGCATGACCTGGCCCTCGATCACGCCCACCGCCACCGGTCCCCGGTTCGGCACCTCGAATCCGAACGTCTGCACCGCCGCCAGCCCGCCCGGATCCGTGGCTGTCGCCGTGATGTCGGCCACCCCCTTCGCCAGTCCCGCCAAGGTCGCGCGGGCGCCGGACAGCGCCACCCCGGCGACCGCCGCGTCCGACGCGACGACCCGGAAGGCCAAACTCTCGCCGTCGGGCTCCTCGAACCAGGACGCCAGATCGACGACGACTTCCCCTCCGGCCTCGACCCGTTGCGCCGGAATACTCCCGCGCGGACGCGGCGGCCGGTTCGGCACCACAACACGGAAACTCGCCTGGCCCTGGAGTCCGCCGGCGTCCCTTGCGGTGAGGACGATCGTCGCGCTGCCCGGCGCGACCGCCTCCACGTTGACGACGCCGCCGGCCAAGGAAGCCGTCGCCACCGAAGGATTGGAGGATGCCAGCGCGTAGCCCAGCGCGTCGCCGTTCGGATCGTTGAAGCACGCCGTGACGCTCGCCGTCTCGCCGGCGTGAACCGTAACCTGCGGGAGCGGGCCGCAGGCGACCGGGGCCATGGGACTTTCGCAGGCGGCCATCAGCGCGAGGGACAGAACAGCTCCCGCCGCCCACTCCGGACCGGAGGTGAACGGCGCACTCCCGTGGAGCCGACGAACCGGGACATCCCCGTGCCGAAGACCGGAAACGCTTTCGGTGCCGATCGACACCGAGCCCGCACGGCTCAACGCCTCCGTCGGCTCGCTTGCCGCCGCCCTCCACGAATGTCGCGCGCGAACGCGCCGACTGTTATGGGCGGCTGGGCGGCTGGGCGGCTGGGCGGCTGGGCGGCTGGGCGGCTGGGCGGCTCCCTGCCGCGAGCCTACGGAACCCGCCGACCGGACGCAAGGGCTCGTTCACGCTCTTTTTCCTTTCGAGCTGCCGCACTCTGCCATTTCACGAACGCCCCTCCTTCCCAAAACTGCGCTCACGATACCTGCCCATCCAGCAAGGCGCAAACAAAACCTCCGAACGACCGTGCGTTCCTCGACCTCCGGGCCAAGACTCCGATACGGGCATGGTCGGCAATTCGGCTCTGAACACTCTTGAAGGCGAAGCTGTACCCCAGCGTCGGGATGCGGAGAGGTGGGGCGGTGTTCCGCCGGGCGTATTGTCGGGTCGCAGGCTGACCATCGCACAGTGGAGCGCGAGAGGATGCTTGAAGGCACGGACGATCCCCTCGCCCAAGAGCTAATAGCCGGCAGCTAAGCTTACTCCCTGCAACGGCAACGGCGCATCACAAGCCGCCTGACGCGCCGTCGAAACTTGATTACCACGGTCGCCGTAGTGCCCACCGTGGAATCGTCCGCCCGATTGGACGCTCGGCCGTTTGAGACTCCGATCTGGCCGCCGTCGTTCCGGACCGCCGCAAACGCCGGTTTCGTCTTGGGAGACAGATCAGCCGGGCATCCCACGAAGTGCCACAAGCGTCGTCTTGGTGGCTCTTTGGCCTCGCCGTGCACAGGCGAGCGAGAGAAGGCGCTCGGAGCCACGGTTGGTGCCCTTCGGCAGCTGGCTCCAGATGCGTTATGGGAAACAAGC